>JAHCJH010000142.1 GCA_026126345.1 Phycisphaeraceae bacterium
CGGCCGATGCGCTGAGTGAAGCGCTGGTGCGCCACGTGGGCAAGCCGATCGCGATGGCGGAGGCCGAAGTCGCACGCGGCGCTGCGCTGTGCCGCCTGGCGGCCGGGCTGAGCGATTCGGTTGTCGAACGCACGACCGCCTCGGGCGTGCTGGTGCGACGCGTGCCGGTCGGTGTCGTCGGCGCCGTGACGCCGTACAACAACCCGCTGGCGATCCCGCTGGGGAAGATCGCCCCGGCGCTGGCGATGGGCAACGCCGTGGTGTGGAAACCCGCGCCGGCCGGCCGGATGGTGGCGGAGCTGGCGGCGCTGGCGCTGCGTGGCGCGGGCGTGCCCGATGGACTGGTCGCGATCGTCGACGGGCTCGCGGACGGTGCGGTGCGCATCGCCTCGCACCCGGGCGTTGACGCCGTTTCGTTCTCGGGCTCGGCGTGGGCGGGCGTCCGGCTGCACGAAGCGGCGGCGGCCCGTCACGCCCTGGTTCAGGCGGAACTGGGTGGAAACAACGCGGCGATCGTGGGCCGGGACGCCGCGTTGGCGGACGCGGCGGAGCGGATCGTCGGCGCGGCGTTCGGGTTCGCCGGCCAGCGCTGCACGGCCACGCGCCGAGCGATCGTGCCGCGTTCGATGGTTGACGGCTTCGTCGGCCTGCTGACGGCGGGGGCGCGGGCCCTGCCGATGGGCGACCCGCGCGACCGGCGCACGGTCGTCGGCCCGCTGATCTCGGCGGCCAAGGCGCAGGCCGTGCGGGAACTGCTGGAGGCGGCGCGAGACGACGGCCTGGCCGTCATCGAGGCCGGGGCGGCGGCGGGCGCCGGGTCCGGGACGATGGTGGCCCCCCACATCGTCGTGTGCGACACGCGGGGTCACGAGGTCGTGCAGGAAGAGGCATTCGGGCCGGTGCTGGTGGTGCAACCGGCGGACGATTTCGAACACGCCCTGGCCCTGTGCAACGGCGTGCGCCAGGGTCTGGCGGCGTGCTATTTCGGGAACGATTGCGCGGAACGCCAGCGGTTCCTGCGCGAGGCTCGCGCGGGGGTATTGAAGGTGAACCGGGCGACGGCGGACGCCGCGGCCGATGCGCCGTTCCTGGGCTGGAAGCACTCGGGCCTTGGCCCGGCGGAGCACGCCGAGGGCAACGCGGAGTTCTACGGGCGCTGGCAGAGCGTGTATTGACGGCGCGGCATCAACGCCGCAGGCCGTGCCCGCCGCTGAAGTGCAGCTCGATGAACCGGGCGACGTAGTCCACGATGCTCATGGCTTCGGGGATGTCGGGGTTGGCGGTGGCGCCCATGGGCTCGAAGCGCATGCCCTTGAACCGGGCGACGGAATCCTCGACGGTCAGGCCGTACTGCAGCGCGAGGGAGAATGCACGGCAGAAGGCCTGGCACATGCCGCTGATAGTCGAGCCGTCCTTGGACATCTTGATGAAGATCTCGCCCGGCCGGCCGTCGGCGTGCAAACCGATGGTCAGGTAGCCCTCGTGGCCGCCGATGGTGAACTTGTGGGTGATGGACGAGCGCGTCGGCGGCAGGGAGTTGCGGGTCGCGACCATGGTGCTCGGATCGTCCGGAGGCGTCGTCATACGGCTCTTTCGTCGGGGGCGTGAACCGCTCACACTACGCAGCACCCGACCAAGGAGCGACGACGGCCGCCCGGGTCGGGGACCTCCCCGAAGCCGGGCACAGGGGTATCGGACGGCCGCCCGAACGCCGATGAATTTGGGAACGCTCGATCGGCCTCCCGGGGCCGGTGCGACGTATGATCCGACCGATCCGCCCGTGCGAGTTTCCCCCGGCCATCCCGCGATCGACCATTTCCGCTCGCCCTTCACGGGCGTGTCGGTGGTGCTGTTGGTGGCGCTGGTGGTCGCATCGGGGCTGGGCGCGGGCGAAGCCCGGGCGCTGACCCGATCCGAGCCCGGGGGCGCGACGACCCGGCAGTGCCTGCCGGACGTCCGCAGGACCGAGACGGCCCAGACTCGCAGGCAGGAACACAAGCCGCTGGCCGGCGCGTTGGTCCTCCAGCACGCCGAAACCCTCGCGAGCCACACGAACGATCCGGCCGCCCGCGCGGCCGGGGCCGGGGCGCCGCGCCCGACCGACCGCATGCTCGCCATGTGGCTGAGCACGCCGCCCCCCATTGCCGCCTGAGTCGTCCGGCTCGGCCGCTGGCCGCGCCGGGCTCGAAAGCGCGGCCTTCCGGCCGCTGCACTGGCAACGGCGTACTCCCAGACCCATCAACTCAACAGCGACCGTGACGCCGCGCAGGCGTCGGGCCCGCGCGGCCCGAGCCCGACGGCATTGGCGGCGCAGCAAGGCGAACAACCGTGTCCAAGCAAGACATCCCGATTCTCGGCCCCATCCTGAACAAGATCATCGGCTCGCGCAACGAGCGGTTCGTGAAGCGCTACCTGCAGCGTGTCGAGGCGATCGGCGCGCTGGAGCCCAAGTACCGCGCCATGACCGATGCGCAGATCCGTGAGCAGCTCGGCGTGCTGCGGACCCGCATCGACAAGGGCCAGACCGCGCTGGACGTGATGAACGAGGCGTTCGCCGCGGCCCGCGAGGCGATGGACCGCTCGGTGGGCATCCGCAACATCTTCGACCCCGCGCGGAAGTTCGACCCGTCGGCGTTGCCGGCGGGGGTTCAGGAGGCGTACCGGCGGACGCGCGAGGCGATGGAGGCGCTGCCCCCCCTGCTGCCGGCGACGTACATGGTTCGGCCGGGCGTGGCGACCCCGTCGAACGCGGTGTACGACGAGGCCAACGAGTTCCTGGGATGCACGGACCCGGTGCCTGGGTGGGTTCGGGGCGAGATCCCGCTGGAGATCTACGAGGCGGTGCGGGCGCTGCTTCCCGAGAGCCGGCCGCCGTTCCGGGCGCGCCCGTTCGACGTGCAGCTGATCGGCGCCATGGTGCTGTACCAGGGCAAGATCTCGGAAATGAAGACCGGCGAGGGCAAGACAATCGTCGGCCCGCTGGCGTGCTACCTGGCCTGCGTGGAGCGGCTCAAGGCGCACGTGGTGACGGTGAACGACTACCTGGTGCAGCGCGACCGGGACTGGACGTTCCCGTTCTTCCACGCGCTGGGGCTGACGGTGGGCGCGATCCACCCCATGCACATGCAGGGGGAGGATTCCAAGCGCCGCATGTACCAGTGCGACGTGGTGTACGGCACGACGGCCGAGTTCGGCTTCGACTACCTGCGCGACAACATGAAGCGCTCGGCCGAATCGCAGGTGCAGCGCCGGAGGCAGTTCGCCATCGTCGACGAGGTGGACAGCATCCTGATCGACGAGGCCCGCACGCCGCTGATCATCTCCGGCGCGGCCCATCAGGACAAGCCACGGTACGACCTGGCCGACCGCCTGGCCCGCCACCTGGTGGAGCGGCAGCGGCCGTGGCAGGCCGCCGAGGACCGCGTGCAGGCGTGCATGCGGACGATCAAGGGCATCGAGGGCGACATCCGCAACCTGCGCGACAAGGCCCGCCTGCCCGAGCTGCAGGCGAACCTGGCCGCGGCGAAGCAGCAGCTGCCGACGCTGGAGGCGGCCAAGAAGGGCCTGGTGCAGTACTACGACACCATGCCCGAGCGCAAGCAGTGCCACCTGACGCACGACGGCATCGCCGAGGCGCAGCGTGTGGCGGGGATCGGCTCGTTCTACGTGGGCGAGAACATGGACGTGCCGCACCTGCTGGAGCAGTCGCTGCGGGCGCATGTGGTGTACCAGCGCGACCGGGATTACATCGTCGCCCCGGCGGAGAACCCGCAGACCGGGCGCGTGGAGCCGTCGGTGATCATCGTGGACGTGAACACGGGCCGGCCGATGCAGGGCCGCCAGTGGTCCGACGGCCTGCACCAGGCGGTGGAGGCCAAGGAGGGCGTCCCGATCAAGCAGGAGACGCAGACGGTCGCCACGATCACCATCCAGAACTTCTTCAAGATGTACCCGCGCCTGGCGGGCATGACCGGCACGGCCGACACCGAGGCCCAGGAATTCCACGACATCTACCGGCTGGACGTGGTGAGCATCCCCACCAACCGCACGATGGTGCGGCGCGATTTCGACGACCTGGTCTTCCTGTCGGCCAAGGACAAGTGGGAGGCGATCGTCGACGAGATCAAGGCCTTCAACGACGCCGGGCGGCCGGTGCTGGTGGGCACCACCAGCGTCGAGAAGAGCGAGACGCTCAGCGAGATGCTGACGCGCCGGCACGGCATCAAGCACGAGGTGCTCAACGCCAAGCAGCACGAGCGCGAGTCGCACATGATCGAATCCGCCGGTCAGCTCGGCGCGGTGATGATCGCGACGAACATGGCCGGGCGCGGCACCGACATCAAGCTGGGCGCGTTCACGCGCCAGGCCCTGCTGGACCACTGGCTGCGCCGGGGCGTGGTCGGGCGCGAGGTCACGGTTGAGAGCTCCGACGAGCAGCTCCGCGAGAGCGCCTACCGCAAGATCGCCCCCGGGCACCTGGACGTGCCGCGCCACAAGATCGACCAGACCCCGTTCGCCGAGCTGGAGATGCAACTGCTGCGCCACTGGGCCCTGAAGTACACCTGGCTCAGCCCCCGGGCCATCGAGAAGCTCGGGGCCGACGCGCTGCGGGACGCGATCGACAAGAACGGCCGCTTCCTGCTGCACCGCCTGCGGTGGTTCACCAACTGCGAGGACCTCGGCGGCCTGCACGTCATCGGCACCGAGCGGCACGAGTCGCGGCGCATCGACAACCAGCTCCGCGGCCGGTCGGGCCGCCAGGGAGATCGCGGTTCGTCGCGGTTCTTCATCAGCCTCGAGGACGACCTGATGCGGATGTTCGCCGGCGACACCACGCTGCGCATCCTTTCGCGCCTGGGCATGAAGGAGGGCGACGCGATCGAGCACCCGATCCTGTCCCGCAGCGTCGAGACCGCCCAGCGCAAGGTCGAGGAGCGCAACTTCCAGGGCCGCAAGTACATCCTCGACATGGACGAGGTGATGGAGCACCAGCGGCGCTCGTTCTACGGCCTGCGGCAACGAACGCTCGACGGGCGCGACCTGCGCGGGCTCATCTTCGGCTACATCCGCGACGCCGCCCGCGACGCCGTCGGCTCGTTCCTCGACGCCGATTACGCGGCCCACTGCGCCTCGGAATTCGCCCGAGCCAACCTCGAAACCTCCGTCCCCGCACGCCGCCTGCGCGGGCTCGAGCCCGACGAGATGGCCGAGCGCATCCGTGTCGCCGCTCGGGAAGACGCCGCGGCCGTGGTGCGCCTGACCCTGGGCGAGTACATGCCGGAGCTCGGGGGCGACAGCGAGGCGGCGGCGGTGGACTTCGACGCCGCGAGCCTGATCAACTGGGCCCGCGACAAGTACGGCGTGGAACTGTCGCCCGAGGAGCTCAAGGAGCCGACGGAGCAGCTGCGCGACTCGATCGAGCAGCGGCTGATCAGCGCGGCGCACGCCCGCATCGACGCGGCGGACCTGTCGGGAATCGCGCAGTTCTCTGGCAAGATGTACGGGCCCGAGTCGCTGAGCCGCTGGGCCAAGACCAAGTTCGACATGGACATCGACCCGCAGGAGGTCGTCAAGGCGCTGGCCGACGGCAAGGAAGCGGTCGAGCAACTGGTGGTCGAGCGGGCCGAAGGGCTCTACCGCCGGCGCGAGATCGAGTACCCGGTCGATTTCGCGCTGGAGATGGCCCTGGGCATCATGCGGCAGGACCCGGCCCAGGGGCTGAACCACCTGGTCTCCTGGGCCAACCAGCGGTTCGAACTCGGCTGGACCGTCGACACCATCAAGGACATGCCGCCCCCGACGGCTCGCGAAAAACTCCTTGCCGCCAGCGAGAAGTTCATCACCGACGGCGTGCTGGAGCGCGAAGTCAAGTCCGCCCAGGCTTTCGCGGCCGACGCCGACCTCGACGCCCACCTGCAGAAGCGCTTCGGGCAGAGCATGCCCGAGCACCAGCGCGGCCTCAAGGGCGACGATCGGGCCGACGCGATCCGCGCGCGGGTCGAGTCGATCCTGCGGCAGGAACTGGTGTTCTTCGAGCGCACCATGCTGCTGGAAGTGCTCGACGGGTTGTGGCAGGACCACCTGCACGGCATCGACCAGCTGCGCGAGGGCATCCACCTGCGCGCCGTCGCCCAGCAGGACCCGCGCATCGAGTTCAAGCGCGAGGCCTCGCGCCTGTTCAACGAGATGATGTCCACGCTGCGCGACCGCGTGACCGACTACGTGTTCAAACTCAAGATCATGCCCCGCGTCGATGCGGCGCCGCCCCGGCCCGC
>JAHCJH010000143.1 GCA_026126345.1 Phycisphaeraceae bacterium
CGCTCAACCTGCGCGAACACCGACGGTTGCGACGCACACGCCCAGCGACAGGACGCTCTGGCGGATGTGCGCGAAGCCCCTGGCGGTCAGGAGCGACGCGACCTGGTCGCGATCGAGGAACGTCTCGACGCTCTTGGGCAGGTAGCGATAGGCCCCGGAGCGGTCGCGGCTGAGCAGCGTGGCGGTGCGGGGCATGACGACCTTGGTGTAGAAATCGCTGACCCAGCGAACGACGGGGTTGCGCGGGCGGTCGAATTCGAGCACGACCAGGCGGCCGCCGGGGCGCAGGACGCGCCGGAACTCCCCCACCGCCGCGGCGGGGTCGGCGACGTTGCGCAGGCCGAAGGCGATGGAGACGATGTCGAAGGAGGCGTCGTCGAAGGGCAGAGCCATGGCGTCGCCGAGGCGGTACTCGATGGTGGCCAGGGGCGAGGGGGGCGCCTTGGGTTGGGCGGCACGGACTTCCTCGCGCTTGCGGCAGGCGATGTCGAGCATCTCCTGGGTGAAGTCGAGGCCGACGACGCGGGCGGCGCCGGCTGCGGCGAAGAGGCGGGTGAGGTCGCCGGTGCCGCAGGCGCAGTCGAGCACGTGGTCGCGCGGGCCGACGGCGGCGAGGCGGACGGCGGCGCGGCGCCAGGCCTGGTCGCGCCCGAAGGAGTGGACGCGGTTGTTGAGGTCGTAGGAGCCGGCGATGGCCGCGAACATGCGGCGGACCTTGTCGGGCTTGGCGGCGTCGCGGTGAACGTCGGCGGAGAGGTCGGCGGGCGTCCAGGCGGTGGCCGGGTCGCTGGGCTGCGGGGTGGCTGGGGCCTGGGGCGCGGGCATCGGGCGATGGTAGGTTCGTGCGCGGGGGTCTCCGGGGGCGCGGCGGGTGCGGCTGGACAGCGGGAGCGCGGCGCGGGAGACTTGTGCGCGGGGCGGGGGCCAACGGGAGGACACACCATGGCGGCGAGCGGCGGCGTGATGCGGAAGGTGATGCGTGGCGCGGCGGTGCTGGCGCTGGCGGGGTGCGCCGCGGTGGTCGGGGCGTGCCGAACGAACCCGACGACGGGCCGGAGCCAGTTCCAGGCGCTGTCGCGCGACCAGGAGATCGCCCTGGGCGTGCAGGCGTCGCCGCAGATGACCAGCGAGTTTGGCGGCAAGGTGAGCGATGCGCAGCTGCAGGCGTATGTGGAGGGGATCGGCCGGGCGCTGGCGGCGCGGACGGAAGCGGACAATCCGAAACTGCCGTGGGAGTTCACGCTGCTGGACTCGGACGTGATCAACGCCTTTGCGCTGCCCGGGGGCAAGGTGTTCATCACGCGCGGGCTGGCCGAGCGGCTGACGAACGAGGCGCAGATGGCCGGCGTGCTCGGGCACGA
This sequence comes from Phycisphaeraceae bacterium, assembly GCA_026126345.1. Classification (GTDB taxonomy): domain Bacteria; phylum Planctomycetota; class Phycisphaerae; order Phycisphaerales; family UBA1924; genus JAHCJH01. The sequence continues at coordinate 1,362 of JAHCJH010000143.1, forward strand.
GGTGGGGCACGTGACGGCGCGGCACATCAACGACCGCATGGCGGGGCAGATGGGCGTCGGCGTGCTGGCGGTGATCGCCGGGGCCGCGGCCAACAGCGAGGCGGTGTCCGACGCGGCGGCTCAACTGGGGAACATCGCGCTGCTGTCGTACAGCCGCGACGAGGAACACGAGTCGGACCTGCTGGGGATGCGGTACATGTCGCGCCTGAACTACGACCCCAGGGGGCAGATGGAAGTGATGCAGATCCTGGCGGCGGCGAGCAAGGGCCCGCGCCCGCCGGAGTTTCTGTCGACGCACCCGTACCCGGCAGACCGGGTCAAGCGGATCGGCTCGCTGCTGGCCGGGGAGTTCAAGGCAACGCAGAACAACCCGCAGTACGGGCTGTACCCGGAGCGGTACCAGCCGATCCTGGCGCGGCTCAAGGCGCTGCCGCCGGCGCGCCACCGGGCGATGAACGGCGGGCCGGAAGGGGTGGCGCTGGGGGCGCCGGGCTCGTGGTGCCTGCACTGCGCGGCGGCGGAATCGGCCCGGTCGGGTGAGCGCTAGCGGTCACTTCGTGAGCGCATCGCGGAAGCGGTCGGCGACGCGGGCCTCGAGGCCGGCCTCGATGGCTCGGTCGAGGGTGCGGCGCGCGGCGTCGGTGCGGCCGGCCCCCTGGAGCAGGGCGGTCTGCAGCAGGATGGCCGAGGCGGTGCGCGTGCGGGCGGCGTAGATGTTGGCGCGAGCAAGCAGCTGCTCGAAGCGCTTGACCTTGTTCAACCCCAGGGCCGACAGGTCCAGCGGGGTAGCGGCCAGGTCGGGATCGGAGTCGTACGCCATGGCGAGCATGGCGACGGCCTCGACGACCTTGTTCTGTTCCAGCAGCGCGACGGCCAGGCGGCGCATGACCGAGGCGTCGGTGTCGCTGGAGGCGAGGTACTCGCGGTAGGAATCGATGGCCGACCCCAGGGCCGACTCCTGCATGTGCAGGTCGCCGCGCTCGGCGAGCGTCAACGGCTTGCGCACCTCGATGACGGCGGCGGGACGGCCGGCGGGCGCCGACCGGGCGGCGCCGCTGGTGACGAAGGGATCGGGCTGGGAGTAGTCGATGCGCGAGAGGGTGCCGTAGACCGAGCGCTGGCCGTCGCTGAACCATTGCTCGGAAGCCTGGTCGCGGAAGTAGTAGTAGCGCCAGGGCGACCAGCGGTACCAATCGAGGTAACCGATGGGGCCCAGGAGCGTGGGCGCGGGGCAGAGGACGCGCGAGCCCACGGTGGTCGCGATGGCGGGGCCGGCGAGGTTGATCTCGAACGCGGCGCGGAAGCGCTCGCCCTGGTATGTGCCGCGGACCTGGACGGTGTCGCGGTCGTAGTAGTAGACGCCGCAGGACCCGCCGGCACACCCGGTGGGGTACTGATTGATGATGTAGGGGCTGCCGTAGACGCCGCGGTTGTTGGGCCGGTAGTCGAAGTACTGTCCGCGATTGTTGACCCAGACGCGTCCGCCGTTGCCGTAACGGATTTCCAGCGCGGGGCCCTGGCCGCCGGCGGTGGAGGGCGAGCGGGGCGGGGCCTTGGGCAGGGTGATCTGGCGCTGGCCGATGGGCCTGGGCATGCCGGGGCTGACGCCGCCGGGAGCCGGGCTGACCTGCGCGATCGCGGCGCCGGCGAACGTCGCGCTCAGGATCGCGGCGAGCGTTCGAATTCCGAGGCGATTGACGTGCGTCATTCGACACACCCCTGGCGCCAGGTCGGCGCCGCTGAAGCGGACCGTGCCGGCCCGCGGAGCACCCCCACCCCCCACCGCTCTGTTCGGTGGAGTATACGTTGGGTTCGGTCGGCGCGACCGGTCGGATCGGCCCGAGTCGGCCGGGAGTCGGGAAATCCGGTAGGCTTGCGGACCATGAATCAGGTCTTTTCCCGAGTGCGGATGCTGGTCGGTTCGGCGGCCGTGGCGGCGGCGGCGCTGGCGGGCGGCTGCACGCAGATGCTGGGCTTCGGCGGGTCGAGCGGCTCGCTGGTGAGCGAGTCGCTGGAGACCGGGGCGACGTACCGGCCGACGTTCGAGACGGTGGTGTACCGGTTCACCGACGGGGACGAGGCCGACGTTCTGCTGACGGACATCCCGGTGAACCGCCTGGCGGACCCGGCGGACACGCTGGCGGACGTGTCGGGCAATCTCGTGCACATCCGCATGTTCTTCAGGCCCGAGGCCGGAGCGACCCCGGTGGACACGACGGCGTGCAACAGCACCGTTCGGCACGCGGTCCTGTCGTCGGGCGCCGTGGGCATCTACGCCGGAGCGGGCTTCATGACGCCGTGGCGCACGCCGGGGGGCGAGCGGTTCGGCGCGACGGTGCACTCGGTGTCGATGCGGGCGATCCGCCGGACCGCGGACTTCGCGGACCGGCTGGGACCGGGCCGGATCACCGGCTCGTTCAACGCGGCCCTGGACGAGCGCGCGGCCAATGCGCTGCTCGATCGGCTGACGAGGCTCGACACCGGGCTGGAGCGGCCGGCGAAGCGCCAGTTGCTGCAGCGGACAGAGCCGGAGCCCGGCACGAAGCCCGCCGAACGCTGAGAACCCCTGCCAGATACCGGACGTATCATGCCGGGTCGAGCGAACGACTCACCCGAGACGCTGATCCGCCCGATCGCACGCAGAGGACCCAGAGCCCCGCATGTCCGACGCACCGAACAGCAATCGCCGCGGCCGCACCAATGGCACCCAGCGCCAGGACGAGCCGTCGCGCAACGGCGAAGGACCGAATCGGCCGGGCTCGGGCGGACCGAATCAACCGCCGAACCTGCGGCCGTCGCGCGGGCTGTTCGGGTTCGTGACGATCCTGACGATCGGGTTCATCCTGTTCCTGATGATGTCGAGCATGGGCACGCAGGCGGTGCCGCTGTCGACGTGGCAGGAGTTCCGGAACCTGTACGAGACGGGCAAGATCAAGGACGGCACCGTGGAGGTTCGGGACACGGGGATCGTGGCCGAGACGGTTCCGGGCAAGCTGCCCGAGGGCGGGGTGGTGATGTTCCGCTTCGGCCCCGGGGACAAGGACTTCTTCCTCAAGCAGGTGGACGAGCTGACCAAGGGTCGGTTCGTGGTGCGGCCGAGCAGCATCTGGACGCAGATCCTGCTGTCGCTGCTGCCGTTTCTGATCATCATCTTCCTGCTGTGGTTCCTTCTGTTCCGCGGGTTGCGGTCGGCGGCGGGCGGGCCGGGGGGCATGCTGGGGAGCTTCGGCAAGTCGCGGCACCGGCTGGCGATGAAGGAAAAGACGGGAGTGACGTTCGCGGACGTGGCGGGGATCGACGAGGCCAAGGACGAGGTGCAGGAGATCATCGAGTTCCTGAAGAACCCCAAGCGGTTCATGCGGCTGGGCGGGCGGATTCCGCGGGGCGTGCTGCTGACGGGGGACCCGGGGTGCGGCAAGACGCTTCTGGCCAAGGCGATCGCGGGCGAGGCGGACGTTCCGTTCTTCTCGATCAGCGGGTCGGACTTCGTGGAGATGTTCGTGGGCGTGGGCGCCAGCCGGGTGCGCGACCTGTTCAAGCAGGCCAAGGACTCGGCGCCGTGCATCATCTTCCTGGACGAGATCGACGCGGTGGGCCGGCGGCGCGGGGGCGGCTTCACGACGGGCGGGCACGACGAGCGCGAGCAGACGCTCAACGCGATCCTGGTGGAGATGGACGGGTTCTCGACGAGCGACGGGGTGATCGTGATCGCGTCGACGAACCGGCCGGACGTGCTGGACCCGGCGCTGACGCGCCCGGGGCGGTTCGACCGTCAGGTGAGCGTGCCGCTGCCGGACGTCAAGGGGCGGCTTGAGATCCTGCAGGTGCACGCCAAGAAGGTGAAGCTCGGGCCGGGCGTGAACCTGGAGCGGCTTGCCAAGGCGACGCCGATGTTCAGCGGTGCGGACCTGGCGGCGATCATCAACGAGGCGGCGATCAGCGCCACGCTGCACAACAAGGACTTCGTGGAGCAGGACGACCTGGAAGAGGCCCGGGACAAGATCAAGTTCGGGCGGGCCAAGAAGTCGCGCGTGCGCGAGGCCGACGACAACAAGCTGACGGCCTATCACGAGGCCGGGCACGCGGTGCTGCAGGCGGTTCTGCCCGACGGCGATGCGCTGCACAAGGTGACGATCATTCCGCGCGGGTCGGCCGGCGGGGCCACCTTCAGCCTGCCGGAGCGCGACCGCATGGGCTACGGCCTGAAGTGGCTCGGCGCCACGCTCCGGGTTGCCTGCGGCGGACGCATCGCCGAGGCCAAGGCCATGGGCGATGTTTCCAGCGGCGCCGTCAGCGACATCGCCCGCGTCACGCAGATCGCCCGGACCATGGTCGAGGAATGGGGCATGTCGGCGAAGCTGGGGTTCATCCGCTACGCCGCGGCCGACACCCGGGAGATGTTCATCCCCGAGCGGGCGTACAGCGACGACACGGCGCGGGTGATCGATGAAGAGGTCAAGCGGATCGTGAGCGAGGCGTACGACGATGCGTCGCGCCTGCTGGACCAGAACTGGGACAAGGTGGTGGCGGTGGCCGAGGCGCTGCTGAAGTACGAGACGCTGGACGCCGACGAGGTGCACCGGCTGATGCGGGGCGAGCCGTTGGGCAAGCCGACGATCAGCGATCTGCTGGCGGCCGAGGCCCGCAAGGCCCGGGAGGCGGCCGGAGCCCCCGCGGCGCCGAGCCAGCCCGAATCGCCCGACCTTCCGCCGGGTGCGATGCCGCGGCCGGCCTGACGCACGGGATCATCGCCAACCGAGGGAAAGTCCCGAGGCCGCGTGACGGCCGTGTTGCATCCGCGCGGCGGACTGTTATGCTGCGGGCATGGGGAAGATCTGCATCTATTGTCATGAGGATTGTTCGAATCGGCCGCGATTGAAGGATGGGCAGGGGCGGTACGCGTGCAAGGCGTG
>JAHCJH010000144.1 GCA_026126345.1 Phycisphaeraceae bacterium
AGGAGCTGGCCGCGCGCTTCGGCGGCCGGGCCCTGGCGCTCGACGCCTTCCAGGCGGCGCCGCCGGCCTGGATGGACCTCGTGTTCACCGCCACGTCCGCGCGCGCGCCCGTCGTCCGCCCCGAGCATCTCGCCCCCGCGATCGACGCGCGGCGCCGCGCCGGCGCCGCGGGCCCGCTGATCCTCTGCGACATGGGCGTCCCGCGCGACGTGGACCCCGCCTGCGACGCGCTCGACGGCGCGCTCGTCGTCGCGCTCGAGCACATGGAGGCCCTGGCGCACCTGCGCGCCGACCAGGACGGCGGCCTCTCGCGCGCCAGCGCCGTCGTCGACGACGAGCTGGAGCGCTTCGTGCGCGAGGAGCGCTTCCGCGCGATCGCCGGCGAGAGCGCGCGCGCCATGCTCGCGGCGCGCCTCGCGCACCTGAGCCCCGAGGACCGCGAGGCGATCCTGCGCTTCGCGGGGGGGCTCGCGGCCCGCTTCGCCCGCCAACCTTGATCGACGGCTGCGGCGGCCGCGCCCGGGCGCACGCAGATTGGACACGAAGGCAACGAAGGTCGAAGGGGAGGGCACGGAGGCACATGGACCGCGCCTCCGTGATCTTCGTTGGCCTTCGTTGCCTTCGTGTCCCATGTCGAGTCGACGCGGCGGGGGGGGCCGGGCTGTGCCCCGTACAGAGCGCGAGCCGGCCCCCTACGCAGGGACCGGCTCCGCCCGGGAACGAGGGGTGTGTCTAGACCAGCCCGAAGGTGTCCATGAGGAGCTGGCTGTTGTTCACGCGGTCGACCGGCGGCGCGGGCCGCGAGAGGAGCGGCAGGTCGAAGGCGCCGCCCGCCTGGCCGATCTGGAGGCCCAGGCTCCTGTAGATGAACGCGCCCATGTCGGCCGGCGCGATCGGGTCCTGGGCGCCCGTGTTCCAGCGCAGGGTGCCGTTGGGGCCCGTGTCGCCGATCGCGGTCATGCGGAACTTCGGCTGGTTGACCGAGACCATGCCGATCGAGAAGCCGCTGCCCCAGTGGTCGCGGCCGTCGCGGCCGCCGTTGTTGACCGTGCCGGGCGTGCGGCCGAAGTCGCCGTACATCGTGATCAGGACGCGCTTGCCGGTGGCCTTCAGGTTCTGGGCCATCTGCGTGACGCCCTGGTTGATGTAGACGCCCCAGTTCTGCGCGACCGTGTCGACGTTGTTCGTGTGCGAGTCGTTGCCGCCGATGCCCATGGCCACGTAGGGCACGCCCGCCTTGATCAGCTCCTGTGCCAGCGTCATGCGCATGGCGACGTTGTTGTTGCCGCCCGGCGGGAGCAGCGGCTTGCCGGTCAGGTCGAAGGCGCTGGCCGCCTGCCCGGCCGACGTGACGTCGAAGGCGTCCTCGGTGGCCTTCTCCATGGCGCGGGCCATGTGGTCGGGTCGCTGCGAGAGGAAGCGCTGGTTCAGGCGGTCGAGCAGCGTCTTGCGCCGGTCGTAGCGGTCCTGGTCGACGCCGGTCGGGCGCCGCAGGGCGGTGACGACGGGGTTGTTCGCCCCGCCGACGCCCACCTGCAGGGCCGTCGGGCAGCGCGACTCGCCGGCGTTGTTCACGCGGTCGCCGTTGGCGCCGTTGATCACGACGGCCGGGATCCCCAGGCCCTGGCCCTGGAAGTAGTAGGACATGGCCGAGGCCATGGACGGATACTGCTGGACGAGCGCCTGGCTGCGCCACCAGCCGTTCATGTACATCTGACCCTGGTTGTGGTCCTCGGACCCGTGCCAGAACGAGCGGATGACGCCGAGCTTGATGTCGGGGTCGTTCATGACGAGGTTGGCGAGCTGCGGGAAGACGACCTGGCCGCTGCTGAACTGGCCGGCGATGCGGAACGGCTGGTTGTAGCGGTCGTTCACGCCCAGGTTGATCGTCTGGAAGTTCGGGTAGCTGCTGGGCGACCCGGGCTTCGGGTCCCAGGTGTCGGTCTGCGACGGGCCGCCGTCGAAGAAGATCGACAGGTAGGCGTCGTAGAACGCGTTCTCCGGCTGGACGCCCAGCGCCTCTCGCATGTAGAGGAGCTGGTGCATCGAGGCGCCCATGAAGCCGAGCGCCACGCCCGTGCCGGACAGCTTCAGGAACCCACGGCGGGTCACGTCTCCGCACGTCGAGCAGTTCTTGTGAGCGGTCATGGTCTCCCGTGCCTTCTTTGCTTGGTGTCCCGTTGTCTTGGTCGTCGTTCGTGTGTGTGTGTCTGGTCGTCGGTAGGTCTTAGTCGGGGCGCGCCCCGCGCGCCATCCGGGCGACCCGCGCCAGGCGGGCCGCCCGCGGGGAGGCCGCCCATAGTGGGCGACCGCCTCGATCGTGCTCATGACGGCGGCGGCGACGTCCTCGAGGCCCGCGCGGACGGTGGGGGCCTGCTGGATCGTCTGCAGGGCGAAGCCGAGCTCGTCGGTCGACGGCTCGCGGCTGAGCGCCGCGCGGAAGAGCTGGGTGACCGCCGCCTCGCGGGTGATCGCGTTGCTCGTCACCTGGCCGGCCAGGGTCGCCACGCGCGCCCCGTTGGCCGAGATCTTGTTCTGGACCACCGGGCTGTTCATGAGCACCAGCGCCTGGCTCATGTTCACCGCGTCCGACCGCTCCTGGATCGCCTGCCGCGTCAGCGGGTAGCCGAACGTCTGGCGGAAGAAGGTCAGGTCGCCGTTCACGATCGCCTGGCCGGTGACGCTCTCCACCAGCGACTCCATGACCTCCGAGTGGTGGCGGCGCAGGACGTGCCGGGCCAGCAGCGGGTCGTTGCCCGTCGACGTCCCGATCGAGCTCAGCTGGTAGGCCTTGCTCTTGAACACCTCACCCACGTACGCCCGCAGGTCCGTGTTGGCGGCGCGGAACCGCGCGGCGAGCACCTCGAGGAGCCCCGGCACCGCCACCGCGTCGAGGTTCCGGCGCAGGAACTGGTTCGGGTCCAGCAGCGGCTGCATGACCGTCGCGAAGATCCGGTGCGCCATGCCCCGGTCGAACTGCGCCGCGTTCGTCAGCAGCTGCGCGAACTCCGCCCGGCGCTGCGCCATGGGCGTCGCCAGCGTGCTCGTCACCGGCGTGCCGCCGGCGAACGCCACCCAGCCCGGCTGGAACGGCTGCCCGATCCGGTTGTTGTTGCGGTCCAGCGGCGTCGCCTCGGCCGCGTTGGCCGCGAAGAACGCGTCGAGCGGGTAGCGCTCCGACTGCAGCCAGCGCGGCTGGTCGTTCGGGCCCGTCAGCGGGTGGTCATGGCAGACGGCGCAGTCCGACGTCATGCCCGTGGCCGCCATGACCAGCACGTCGACCTTGTCCGACGCCCGGGGGTGGACGCCGTCGAAGGTCGCCGAGACCGGGGCCGTGCCGGCGGCGAGGGCCGCGACGATCTGGCCGAGGCCCTGGCCCGCCTGGATCTGCTGGGCGACCCACTGGTCGAACGCCGCCGCGCCGGCGTTGGCCCGCGGGATCCGCAGCCACTCCCCGATCTGGTTGGCCCAGTGCGCCGCGAAGGCGGGGGTGGCGACGAGGCGGTCGATCTCCGCGTCACGCTTGTCCGCCGCCTGGCTGGCCTCGAACGCCTCGGCCTCCTGCGCCGTCGGCACCCGGCCCAGGGCGTCCGAGTAGAGCCGGCGCAGGAACTCCGCGTCGCTCGACAGCGCCGACGGCTCCGCGAACTGGCCCTGCAGGACCGCCAGCAGGGCGCGGTCGATCGCGTTGCTCGAGCCCGCCAGCGCCCCGCCCGTGAACAGCGCGCTCGGCGGCAGGCCCGCCCCGCCGCCCAGGCGGAACTGGGCGCCGGCCGTCAGCCCGGCCGCGTTCAGCCGCGCGAGGACCAGGACCTCCTGCCCGTCCATGACGCCGCGGAACAGGCCCGTCGGCGACAGCTGGCCGGCCATGGACGGCGCGCGGTTGCGGTCGAGCACCTGCGCGCCCACCGACCGCGTCAGGTCCCACGTGCGGCCCGCGGCGTCCGTGCCGACGATCACGATCTGCTGCAGCTGGTCGCGCCCCGCGGCCGCGTCGACCTCGCCCAGCGTGCGGAACTGCGGGTAGATCCGCAGCTCGCCGCCGCTGGCGAAGCTCGGCGCCGCGCCGGCCGGCACGACCGTGATCCGCTTGGTCACCGTCAGCGTCTCGCCCGTGACCGCGCGCGTCGACACCGTCAGCTCCGTCGTGCCCGGCGCGATCGGCGTGATCAGGCCGTCGCCGCCGATCTTCGCCACCGACTCGTCGCTGACGCGCAGCTCCACGGCCCGCGTCAGGTCGAGCTGCGACCCGTCGCGGTAGTGACCGTCCACGATCACCTGGAACGCCGAGCCCAGCCCGTCGTCCACCACGACGTCGCCGGGCGGCGCGATCTCCAGCGCCACCAGCTGGCCCTGGCCCACGCCCGTCACGCCCGGCGCGACCGACGCCGACCCGCCGCCGCCGCCGCCGCCGCCACCGCCGCAGCCGGTGACCGCGATGGCAGCGCTCACCGCGACCGCCACACCCGCCATCTTGCTTCGCACGTGCCGCATGGTGACCTCTCTCCGGGGACCGTAGCCTCGTGGCTTCCATGAGCACCGGTCGCGCCAACTGGACCTGCACAGGCGAAGACATTGCGCCCTAGTCACTTGCGGAGACTGTCGCCTTCTGGACCCGTCCCGGCTTCCGATCCACGAAGCGATCCTGAGCCGCTGTACGCGCACTCCGTTCACGATGGTCGCGCGACCCTAAGTCACGGGAATGCAAGCGCGGGCCGGAGCGCGCGGAGCGAGCCGCCGGGCGAGCGCGGCGCCCGCCGCGGGCGCCAACTCCTGCCTGACACGTTGGTTCCGGTACGCAGAACGAGCCGGGCCGCGAGGAGCGGCCCGGCTCGTCCGGGAGCGAGGGGTGTGTCTATTGGGCTACACCAGCCCGAAGGTGTCCATGAGCAGCTGGCTGTTGTTGACGCGGTCGACCGGCGGCGCCGGCCGCGAGGTGAGCGGCAGGTCGAACTTGCCGCCGGCCTGACCGATCTGGAGGCCCAGGCTGCGGTAGAAGAACGCGCCCATGTCGGCCGGGGCGATCGGGTCCTGCGCGCCCGTGTTCCACTGCTGCAGGCCCTCGGGCCCGGTGTCGCCGATCGCCGTCATGCGGAACTTGGGCTGGTTGATCGACAGGAGGGCGACCGAGAAGCCGCCGCCCCAGTGGTCGCGGCCGTCGCGCGCGCCGCTGTTGACCGTGGCCGGCGTGCGGCCGAAGTCGCCGTACATGGCCACCAGGACGCGCTTGCCCGTGGCCTTGAGGTTCTGCGCCATGGCCGTGAGGCCCTGGTTGATCGAGACGCCCCAGTTCGTGCTGATCGCGTTGACGTTGTTGGCGTGCGAGTCGTTGCCGCCGATGCCCAGGGCCACGTAGGGGATCCCGGCCGCGATCAACTCCTGGGCGAGCGTCATGCGCATGGCCACCGCGTTGTTGCCGCCCGGCGGCAGGATCGTCTTGCCCGTCAGGTCGAAGGCGCTCGCCGCCTGGCCGGTCGAGGTCACGTCGTAGGCGTCCTCGGTGGCCTTCTCCATGGCCCGGACCATCATGTCGGGGCGCGACTCGAGGAAGCGCTGGTTCAGCCGGTCGAGGAGCGCCTTGCGGCGGTCGTAGCGCGCCTGGTCGACGTTGTTGGGCCGGCGGAGGCTCTGGATCACCGGGTTGTTGCCCGCGTTGGCGTTGACCTGCAGGGCCGTCGGGCAGCGCGACTCGCCGGCGTTGTTGACGCGGTCGCCGTTGGCGCCGTTGATCACGACGGCCGGGATCCCCAGGCCGTGCCCCTGGAAGTAGTAGGCCATGGCCGAGGCCATGGACGGGTACTGCATGACGAGCGCCTGGCTGCGCCACCAGCCGTTCATGTAGTTCTGGCCGGTCTGGTGGTTGTTCGAGCCGTGCCAGAAGGCGCGCACGAGGCCCAGCTTGACCGCCGGGTCGTTCATGACGAGGTTGCCCAGCTGCGGGAAGATCGCGCTGCCGTTGGCGAACTGGCCGCCGATGCGCACCGGCTGGCCGTAGCGGTCGTTCACGCCCAGGTTGATCGTCTGGAAGTTCGGGTAGCTGCTGCGCGT
>JAHCJH010000145.1 GCA_026126345.1 Phycisphaeraceae bacterium
TCAGAGGTACCACGCTGGCCGCAACGCCGGCCATCTTGGTGGCATGGCGCGCTGGGGGTGATGGCGGCGCGACCCGCCCGGGAGATCGGCGGGGCCGGTGCCCGCGAGCGTGTCAGCGGGCGTTGGCCGCGGCGGCGCAGATGGCGGTGAACTCATCGGCCTTGAGCGAGGCGCCGCCGACGAGGGCGCCGTCGATATCTGGTTGGGCCATGAGCCCCTGCGCGTTGGCGGCGGTGACCGAGCCGCCGTACTGGATGCGCAGCGCGTTCGCGGCCGGGGTGCCGAACATGTCGGCGACGACAGAGCGGATGTGGCGGTGGGCGTCCTGGGCGTCCTGCGGGGTTGCGGTCTTGCCGGTGCCGATGGCCCAGACCGGCTCGTAGGCGATGACGATGCGGGCGAGCTCGGAGGGCTCGACCGAGCGCAAGCCCAGGCGGACCTGGCGTTCGTTGACGGTGTCGGTCTGGCCGGTGAGGCGCTGCTCGAGCTTCTCACCGACGCAGAGGATGACCGAGAGGCCGGCGTGCAGCGCGGCGCGCAGCTTGAGGTTCACCAGGTCGTCGCCCTCGTGCATGACGTGCCGGCGCTCGCTGTGCCCGGCGAGCACCCAGGCGGCGCCGCAGTCCTTGAGCATGCCGACGGAGATCTCGCCGGTGAAGGCGCCCTTCTCGGCGTGGTAGCAATCCTGGGCGCCGAGCGATGCGCCGCCGCCGGACTGGGCCAGAGCCGCGGCGACCTCGGACAGGTACACGAACGGCGGGAAGACCACCGTCTGCACGCCGGCCAGGGGCCTGACGCCGGCGGCGACGGCGCGCGCCAGGGCGACGGCGCCGGCGCGGTCGGTGTTCATCTTCCAGTTGCCGCCGACGATGGGGGAGCGAGCGGTCATAGGCGACGAGCGTAGCGGCGGCCCGGTGGCTCAGCCGGGGCCGAAGATCCAGAGCCAGGTCTCGCGCAGCTCGGCGTGGCGGTAGGGTTCGCCGCACTCGGGGCAGCGGCCCGGCGAGTCGAGGCCCGCCAACGGGTGGAAGCAGCGCGTGCAGAGCAGGTGGCCCGCCGCGACGCAGGCGCGTGCGAGCCGTCGTCGCAGGATCAAGCCGCGCGCGAGGCTGAACACCAGCCCGGCGATGACCAGCACGAGCAGCGCGTAGGCGAGGCCGACGGGCATCTGCCGGCCCATGGCCAGGTGGACGCCCCAGACGGCGGGGATGATGAAGCCCGCGACGAAGGGGAACGCTTCGATGGCCAGGTGCTGGCGCACCGCGGGCCGGCCGAAGAATCGGACGACTCGAAGCCCCATGGGCGGGCCTCGGTCAGTCGCGCCGGTTGAGGATCGCCAGCAGGCGGAGGAACTCGAGATAGAGCCACACCAGGGTGATCAGCAGGCCGACACCGGCGAACCACTCCATGTACTTGGGCAGGCCGGCGCGCGAGCCGGACTCGATCAGGTCGAAGTCGAGGATGAGCTTGAACGCGGCGACCAGAAGGATGGCGACGGAGATCAGAATGGAGATGGGCCCGCCGTCCCATAGCCAGGGCATGCTGACGCCGAACAGCCGGGCGACCATGACGACCAGCGAGAAGAGGCACACGCCGCCGATGGCGCAGAGCATGACGGCCTTGAACTTCTCGGTGGCCTGGATGATGCGCAGGCGGTAGAGCGTGAGCATGGCGGCCAGGGTGCCGATGGTCAGCAGGCCGGCGTTGAGCAGGATCAGCTCGCCGGTAGCGCCGCCGATCTTGGTGCCGGCGAACTGCTTGGCGTAGACCAGGGACACCGCGCCGACGAAGACGCCCTCGACCGCGGCGTAGGGAATGCCGACGTACGGGGCGGAGGCGGGCTTGAAGCTCATCACCAGGCAGAGGACCAACCCGCCGATCATGCTGCCGAAGAACATCGGCATGAGCGCTTCGAGGTTGTGCTGGATGAAGCCGTAGGAGGCGACCGCCCCGGCGCCGCAGATCGCCGTGAGGATCAGCGACGCCGTCACGGCGCCGTTGACGGTCATGGTCGAGGCGCGCGAAGACTGCGCGGCCCAGGTACCGTCGCCGAACAGCTGCTCGCGCATCACCGGGTTGCCTGCGTTGAAGACGGACATTCGAGACCTCCTGCGTTGGTTCGTGGCGATGGTGCGGACCGACCCCGCGACCCGACCTCCGATTCAGACCGCCGGCGCTGTGAACACACCCGGCCCTTGCCCGGGCGACAGCCAGGCCCGGACGCGGATGATACCGGGACCGGCATCGAATGCTATCGGCAAATCCCCTGAAAACGGGTGAGCGGAAGCGGGGGCTCAGGCCTCCATCGACTCGCTCATGTAGTTGGGGCTTTCCTTGGTGATGCGGATGTCGTGGGGGTGGTTCTCGACGACGGTCGCACCCGAGACGCGGCAGAAGCGGGCTTCGGTCTGGACCTGGGCAATGGTGCGGCAACCGAGGTAGCCCATGCTGGCCCGCAGGCCGCCGACCATCTGGTAGACGAACTCAGCCAGGGGGCCGCGGTAGGCGACGAGGCCCTCGACGCCTTCGGGGACGAACTTGATCTTGCGGACGTCGTCGGGCCCGTGGGCGGATTGGGGCCCGCGCTGGCCGTAGCGGTCGGCCGAGCCGGCGTTCATGGCTCCTTCGGAGCCCATGCCGCGGTAGGACTTGTAGCGGCGGCCGTGCCGGATGACGAGCTCGCCGGGCGATTCGTCGAGGCCCGCAAAGAGGCTGCCCATCATGACAGCCGAGGCGCCCGCGGCGATGGCCTTGGCGATATCGCCGGATTGGCGGACGCCGCCGTCGGCGATGACGGGCGTGTCGGGGCGGCGGCTGGAGGCGGCTCCGCGGACGGATTCCATGATGGCGGTGAGCTGGGGGACGCCGACGCCGGTGACGACGCGCGTGGTGCAGATGGAACCGGGGCCGATGCCGGCCTTGACGGCGTCGGCGCCGGCGTCGATGAGCGCGCGGGCGGCGTCGGCGGTGGCGATGTTGCCGGCGATGACCTCGATGTCGTGTTTCTTCTTGATGGTGCGGACGGTGCGCAGGACGTTCTCGCTGTGGCCGTGGGATGTGTCGACGACCAGAACGTCGGCCTCGGCGGCGATGAGCGCTTCCACGCGGTCGTACTGATCGACGCCGACAGCCGCGCCGCAGCGCAGGCGGCCGCGGGCGTCGGCGCAGGCGCGGGGATACTGGCCGAGGCGGTCGATGTCGCGCATCGTGATGAGGCCGGCCAGGCGGAAGGCCTTGTCGACGAGGATGAGCTTTTCGACCTTGTTCTTGTTGAGGATGACCGACGCCTCGTCGAGGTTGGTGCCGGCGGGGGCGGTGACGAGGTTCTTGCCGGTCATGACCTTGGCGATGGCGGTGGACTCGTCCTCGACGAACTTGAGATCGCGCCGGGTGAGGATGCCCAGCACCTTGCCCTTGGCGGCGCCCTTCTCGGTGATGGGGAAGCCCGAAACGTTGTAGCGGGCCATGAGCTGCCGGGCCTTGCCGACGGTGTCCTCGGGCGCGAGCGTCTGGGGGTCGAGGATGACGCCGTTGGCCGAGCGCTTGACCTTGACGACCTCGCGGGCCTGAGCCTCGATCGGCAGGTTGCGGTGGATGAAGCCGATGCCGCCCTCCTGGGCAAGGGCGATGGCCAGCGCCGCCTCGGTCACGGTGTCCATCGGCGCGGAGATCAGCGGGATGTTCAGGCGGATGCTGGCCGTCAGGCGGGTGGTGGTGTCCGCGGCCGAGGGCACCACGTCGCTGTAACGCGGCAGCAGCAGCACGTCATCAAAGGTGATGCCCTCCAGGGCGATCTTGTGATCGCCCGGAACGGCTCGAGTCCCGGCCCGCGGGCCGGCGGATTTGGGCGTGCGTGAGGGGCGACGGGCGGCGGCGGGGGCTTCCATGGGAATTGGTACGTGAGCACAGCGCTTGGGTCAAACCCGCGGCCGGTCCGGGCAGTACGATCGGGCCCGCCGGACCATTCCATGACGACACCGCCCGTCTACACCCGCATGAACCGAGGCGACCCTGAGGCTCTGGCCCGGGCGGAATGGCTGCTGACCGACGGGCAGGGGGGGTTCGCCATGGGCACGGCGCTGGGGGCGCCCACCCGGCGATACCACGCCCTGCTGGTGGCGAGCCTGGACCCGCCGGTGCGGCGGGTGATGGTGCTGGGGCAGGTGGCCGAGTCGGTGATCGAGAATACCGGTTCGCCCGGCGAGCGCCGGCACGACCTGTCGGTGTTCCGGTTCCGACCGGGAGTGCTGCACCCGCGGGGCGATGCACTGCTGCAGCGGTTCGAAAAGGACCTGTCCGTGCGCTGGGTCTACCGGGCCGGGGCGCTGGAAGTCGTCAAGACCGTGCACCTGCTGGAGCGGGGCGGCGGCGTGGCGGTGCGGTACGAGATTGCCGGGGCGCAAGGGCCCGTGCGCCTGGTGCTGCGGCCGTTGATGGGGCTGCGGGATTTCCACGGGCTGAACCTGCGCGAGCTGGCGCGTGGACGATTCGCCGTCGAGGCGGGCGCCCGGGTGAAGGTGAGCGGGCCGGCGGCGACGGCGTGGGTGTGGACCGAATCACGCGACGCCGCGGCGGTGCGGTTCGCCCACGAGGAACTCTGGTGGCACGATTTCCAGTACGACGCCGAGCGTGAGCGGGGGTACGACTATCTGGAGGACCTGTTCCACCCCGGGGCGTTCGAGGTGGACCTTCCGGGCGGGCGCGAGCGCGTCAGCGCAACATTGATGGCCGCGGTGGATCCCGGCGGGGTGCGGGACATCGAGGCCGATCGATCGCGCCGGCGCCAGCGGCTCGAGGCGCACGAGGCGTTCGTGCGCGAGTCGTTCCGCAACCGCGGCGCGGTGCCCCAGGTGCCGGCGCTGGTGGCGGCGGCGGACGATTTCGTGGTGCGGCGGACGGCGCCGGTGGCCGCCGGCGGCGAGCCCGCGGCCGACGCGCGTGCGACGATCATCGCCGGCTACCCGTGGTTCGCCGACTGGGGGCGGGACAGCATGATCTCGCTGCCGGGGCTGCTCCTGACGACCGGTCGCTTCGCCGAGGCGCGCAGCGTGCTGTTGACCTTCGCCCGGGCCCGCCGGGACGGCCTGGTGCCCAACGTCTTCGACGACTACACCGGCCAGCCGCACTACAACACCGTCGACGCTTCGCTGTGGTTCGTCCACGCCGCGTGCCGCTACCTGGTCCGCACCGGCGACCGCGCGACCTTCGAGGCCGAGCTGCTGCCGGCGTGTCGGGACATCGTGGCGGCGTACGAGCGTGGCACGCGCGACGGCATCGGGGCCGACCCGGCCGACGGGCTGATCGCCGCGGGGAACGAATCGACGCAGTTGACGTGGATGGACGCCAAGCGCGACGGGGTGACCTTCACGCCGCGCCACGGCAAGGCGGTGGAGATCAACGCGCTGTGGCACCACGGGCTGCTGAGCCTGGCGGCGGCACAGGGGCCCGGCGGCGGGGCGGAAGCCGAACGGTGGCGGTCGATGGCGGCACGGGTGGCGGCGTCGTTCCGCGCGAAGTTCTGGAACGCGTCGGCGGCCTGCCTGTACGACACCATCGCGCCCGGGCCGGGCGGCGCCGAAGCCCCGCAGGCCGACGTGCGCCCGAACCAGATCTTCGCGGCGAGCCTGCGGCACAGCCCGCTGGACGAGCCGATGCGCCGGGCGGTCGTGCAGTCGGTGCGGTCGCGACTGCTCACGCCGCTGGGCGTGCGCACGCTCGATCCCGCCGACTGGCGCTACAAGGGACGCTACCGCGGGCGGATGTTCGACCGCGACGCGGCGTACCACAACGGCACCGCGTGGCCGTGGCTGCTGGGGCCGCTGGCCGAGGCGGTGCTGCGGACCGGCGGCTACGCGCCGGGCGCCTGCGCCGAGGCGCGGGCGATCCTGGCGCCGGCGTTGGCGAGCCTCGACGGCGCCTGCCCCGGTCA
>JAHCJH010000146.1 GCA_026126345.1 Phycisphaeraceae bacterium
CCTTGACCGCCGCGCGGCTCAGCGACCTCGACGCCGCCGGGCACCGCTGCACGCCCGGCGCCGGCAGGCTCGATACGCTCGCCTACGCCGTTGCACTCGTGACCGCTCGCTTCGATCGGCCCGTTGTGCTCGACGTCCGCGCCGTCACCGATCCGCTCCGATGCGTCATCGACGGCGCGCGGGCCTGGCGGTCCGTGCTGCCGCGGTGAACGGAACGGGTTTCAGCGACGCTGGCAGATAGAGCGGGTGCTTTGGGTCGCCCGCCGCGGTGAGCCCGAGACACCGCACCCCGCGTTTTCCCATCACCCGCCGCAGCAAATCGGCCACCGCTCGGCCGCGCTCCAGCAGCGCCCCGTGTCGACCCCACCCCGCGACGACAAGATCCGCCAGGCTCGCCCGCTCGGCCAGGTGCTCGTTGTTGTCGGGCCCGACCGGGTCGTCCGTGTCGCGCAGCCCCGTCGGGTCCGTGCTCCGCAACGCGAAGATGTTGGTGATCACCATCCCGCCGAAGCCCCACGCGCGGGCGAACCCCATGCACCGCCGCAGCGTCGGGTCCAACCGAAGCTCGTCCGCCGTCGACGGGTTCAGCAGCACGAAGTTCACCTCGCCGCCGCTGTCGGCCCAGCGCCGAACGAGCCAGTAGCGGTACACCCGGTCCCGCGAGAAGCCCGCGGGCCCCGACTCGCAGCGAGCTTTTTCCGGTGCGGAAGTCATCGACGGTGGCCGCGCTGCGTTCGGCGCCAGCGCGGCGCCATGTCCCGCTCCCGAACCTTCAATCGCCCATCGCCGCCAGGACCGACTCGGGGATGTCCGCGTTGGAATAGACCTTCTTGACATCCTCGTCGTCCTCCAGCGCGTCGATCAGTTCCAGCAGCGACCTGGCCGTCGGACCGTCCAGCGTTACCGTCAGCGCGGGGATCATGTCCAGCCCCGCCTCGCCGGTCTTCAGCCCCGCCGACCGCAGCGCCGCACGCACCGCGTGCAACTGCTCGGGCCGGCACTCGACCTCCCAGGCCCCGTCGTCGCCCTTGCGGGCGTCCTCGGCGCCCGCGGCCAGCGCCGCCTCCAGCACCCGGTCGTCGTCTCCCGCGACTCCGTCCACCTCGATCCGCCCCGCGTGCCGGAACATGTGGATGACCGAGCCCGTCGTGCCCATCTTGCCGGCGTGGTCGCCGAAGATGTTCCGCACGTTCGCAGCGGTGCGCGTGCGGTTGTCCGTCAGCGCCTCAACGATCACCGCCACGCCCCCCGGCCCGTACCCCTCGTAGCGCACGGGCTCGAAGTTCTCGCCCTCACCCCCGCCCGCCCCCTTGCGGATGGCCCGCTCGATGTTGTCGCCCGGGACGTTGTGGTACCGGGCCTCCTCGATCGCCGCCCGGAGCGCCGCGTTGAAGTTCGGATCCGGCCCGCCCTGGCGTGCCGCGGAGATGATCGCGCGCGAGCACATGCTCAGCGCCTTGCCCCGGCGCTTGTCCACCACCGCCTTGCGGTGCTTCACCTTGCTCCACTTGTTGTGACCGGCCACCGCGTGCTCCGCTGTCGCGTGGTTACTCGCCCCGGGCCCGACGCTTGGGCGCCACCGTCTTCTTCACCGCCGTTCGCTTGCCGCGAGGGCTCGCCGGCTTCTCCACGCTGTCGCACCACGCCTGGATCAGCGTGTACGCCTCGGCCGCCTCGCCCGCGCGCACCGACCGCTCCAGCCAGCCCGACGCGTCCGCCGGCGCCATCGTCGGGTCCAGTGCGCCCTCTTCCAGAAGCCGGCCGTGCATCCGCGTGTCCAGAGGGAACGCGTGCCCGCCGAGCGACAGCAGCGTCACCCGCGCCGCCACGAACTGCGGCACCCCGGCCAGCCCCTCGAGGTACTCCCTCGCCGCCCGCTTGGGCTTCTCGGTCAGGTGGGCCAGCGCCACCTTGTGCTCCCGCTTGTACACGTCGAACAGCGCCGCCCGCAGCCGCTCGCACCGTTCCTCCACCCGCGGGTAGTTCGGCCCGATGATCTGCGCCATCTCGTCGGGCATGCACACGCGGAACTCGTTGATGTCCACCACCGCCTGGTCGATCCGCTTCAACGCGTTGTCGGCGCGGTTCGCCGTCGTTTCCCAATGCAGGAAACTCCGCACGAACTCGCGCAGCACCAGGTCCCCCTCGCAGCAGCACCGATCGACCGGGGCCCCGCCCGCCGGGGCCACCGCCGGGACCGGCGCCTGCTTGGCGCGCAGCCGGGCGATCAGGGCGTTGAGGGCTTTGGTGCGGTCGGCTGCGCTCATCGGTCCTCGTCCCCCGTGCTTGCCGGCGGTGCCTGGTTCTCGCCCGATTCCGGGCCGGTTTCAGTGTAGGCGCCGCCCTCACCCGCCCCCGCCCCGCGCTCGGCGCGGGCACGGTTCAACGACTCGATCACCCCGGCCTGCTTCTTCAGGCTCGTGTCCAGGTCAAAGTGCAGCGTCGGCACGTTCGACAGGTCCGTCCGACGCCCGACCTCGCGACGCAGGTGGCTCGCCGCGTGTCGAAGCGCCGCCAGTGCCCTGGCCTGGTGCTTCTCCGGCAGCACCGACACGCCGACCCCGGCGTCGCGCAGATCGGCCGACACCCGCACCGCCGTCACCGTCAGCAGAACCCCCTCCAGGCGCGGGTCCGAGAGTCCACGGGCGATCTGCTCGGTCAGCGCCTCGCGCAGGGTCGACGCCATCTGTTGCGATTTGCGGCTGCTCACGGTGTTCTCCTGACGATCGCCAACGCTACGCCCCCGACCGACGCTCCTCTTCGGTCCAGAGCGGGCGGCCCTGCTCGTCGGTCGTCTCGCCCGGTAACTGCGTGCCGTGCAGGATCTCGCGGCTGACCTCGCCCAGCTCCGCGTCGTGAAGCCCGCGCAGCTTCGCCAGCACCGAGTCGATGAGCGATTGCAGGTACCGGCCGTCCCGGTTCACCGCCGTCAGCGCCATGCCGGCCACGCGCATGTCGTCCAGGTGCGCAACCTCCGCCACGCTCACCATGTGCTCGCGGTGAAGACGGTCCTTCACCGACTTGACCACCCGGCGCTTGTCCTTGATCGACCCCGCGCCGGGGATCAGAAGCTCGAACTGGACCACCGCGACAAACACGCTCGTTCAGGATCGCTCAGGATCGCTCGGGATCGCCACACCACCAACGCCCGCTCAAGCCTCGGTCTCCCCGGCCGCAGGAACACCCGTCCGCCGACCCTGGCCAAAGCGACCCGCTCTCTTCCCCGGTCTTGGTTCGCCGCTTTCCCGCTTTCCCGCTCTACCGCTCGACTGCTTTGCTGCTTTGCTGCTTTGCTGCTTTGCTGCTTTGCTGCTTTGCTGCTTCCCCGCGTTCCCGCCTTGGCCATTTGGCCCTTTGTTCTTTGGCCCTTTTCTACAGCGTCCTCTTCACTTCGACCTTCTTGTAGCACTCCAGCACGTCGCCTTCCTTGATGTCGTCGTAGCCGACGATCTTCATGCCGCACTCCATGCCGGCGCGGACGTCCTTGGCGTCGTCCTTGAACCGCTTGAGCTGCTCCAGCACGCGGTCGTTCTCCACCACCACGCCGTTGCGCGTGACGCGGATGAGCGCGTCGCGCTGCACCGTGCCGTCGGTGATGTAGCACCCGGCGATCGTGCCCACGCGCGTGACCTTGAACACCTTGCGCACCTCGGCGTGCCCCAGGATCTCCTGGCGGATCTCCGGCTCTAGCATGCCGCTGGCCGCCTTCTTCACGTCCTCGACGATGTCGTAGATCACCTGGTACGTGCGGACTTCCACGCCCTTCTGGTCGGCGAAGGTTCGCGCCTTGCCCGACGGGATGACGTTGAACCCGACGATGACGGCCTTGGACGCCTCGGCCAGCAGCACGTCGCTCTCGTTGATGCCGCCCACCGCGTCGTGCAGCACCCGCACCTTCACCTCGTCGGTCGACAGCTTCTCGATCTGCGAGCGGATCACGTCCACCGAACCCTGCACGTCCGCCTTGAGGACGATCAGGATCTCCTTGACGTTCGCGTCCTTCATCTGGCTGAACAGCGAGTCCAGCGTCACCTTGGGCTGGTGCAGCGCCGCCGCGCGGTCGCGCTCGCGCCGTTGCGTCGCCGCCTCCTCGGCCTTGCGCAGCGAGTCGGCCACGAACATGGGGTCGCCCGCGTCGGGCACCTCGTCCAGGCCCGAGATCTGCACCGGCGTCGACGGGCCGGCCGTCTTGATCTTGCGGCCCTGATCGTCGGTGATGTCGCGCACGCGCCCGAAGGCCCGGCCCGCCACCACGTAGTCGCCCACCTTCAGCTCGCCGTCCTGCACGAGCACGGTCGCGATGGCGCCGCGCCCCTCGGTCAGCGTTGCCTCCACCACCCGTCCGCGGGCCATGCCCGCGAAGTCCGCCTTCAACTCCAGCACCTGCGACTGCAGGTCCAGCGTCTCCAGCAGCTCCTGGATCCCCGTGTTCTTGATCGCGCTGGTCTTGACCACCTCGGTCTGCCCGCCCCACGGGATCGGGTTCAGCCCCTGCTCGGCCAGCTGCCCGTAGATCTTCTGGAGCTGCCCCTCGGTCGCCTGCGGGCTGTCGATCTTGTTCAGAGCCACCACGATCGGCACCTTGGCCGCCTTGGCGTGGTTGATGCTCTCGACCGTCTGCGGCATCACCCCTTCCGGCGCGCCCACCACCAGCACGACGATGTCCGTCAGCGTGGCGCCGCGCGATCGCATCTCCGTGAACGCCTCGTGGCCCGGCGTGTCCAGGAACACGATCGGCTTCTTCGTGCCCGCGACGTCCACCTCCACCCGGAACGCGCTGGTCTTCTGCGTGATCCCGCCCGCCTCGCCCGCCGCAACGTTCGTCTTGCGGATCGCGTCCAGCAGGCTCGTCTTGCCGTGGTCCACGTGCCCCATGATCGTCACCACCGGCGCCCGCGGGCGCACGTCCAGCGCCTGCCGCTTCTCGAACTGGCTCGACACCACCTCCTCGGCGGTCTTGGCCTGGTTCACCTCCAGCTCGATGTCGAAATCGATCATGATCTCCGCCGCGCGCACCGGGTCGATCCCCGAGTTTGCCGTCGCCATGATCCCCTGCATGAACAGCTTCTTGATGATGTCCGATGCCTTCACGCCCGTCGCCGCCGACAGGTCCTTGATCGTGAACGGCGCCGCGATCGACACGCGCCCGCCCAGCTCCGCCGGGCTCTGGCTCCGCCCGCCCTGGGCCTCGGCCCGGGCCTTCTGCTCACGCCGACGCTGCTTCAGATAACCGCCCGCCCGCGCCAGCCGCGCCTCCCGCTCCGCCAGGTCCGCCTCGCTGAAGCCCGTGCCAACCGGCAGGTCTTCGGGCGCGGCCGCCGCCGGCTTGCGTTTCTGCCCAGCCGAAGGCTCCGGGCCGCGACGCTTGTTCCGGCGCGTCGCATCGTCGCCGCCCGCCCCGCCTCCGACCACCCCACGCCCGCCGCGCATCGGCGCGCTCGGTCCTCCCGGCCCGCCGCCGCCCCCGCCCGGCCGCCTCGGACCGCGAACGTCGATCTGCTCCGGCGCTTCGATACGCACCACCCGAGGCCCCGAGAGCTTCACCTGCTGCTTCTCGACCAGCTTGGGCCCGGCCGGCGACACCACCTTCGGCTTGCTCGGCACGTTCGGCATCGCCGGCCGCACCGGCCCGCGAATGACCGGCGAGCCCGGCTTGGCCGGCGGCGCGCTGGGCGCCGCCGCCGCGGTGCTGTCGATCAACCCGGCCGACGACGCCGGCGTGCTGCCCCATCTCGCCGCGCCGGGCCACCTGCA
>JAHCJH010000147.1 GCA_026126345.1 Phycisphaeraceae bacterium
CGTGCGGGCCGGCGCAGGCGGGCCGGAGCGTCGAGATCCTGCGTGAACTGGCGGGGCGGGTGCCGATGCTGGGGGTGTGCCTGGGGCACCAGTGCCTGGGGGCGGCGTTCGGGATGGCGGTGATACGGCACGCGCCGGTGCACGGCAAGACGTCAACGGTGCACCACGACGGGCGTACGATCTACGGGGGGCTGCCGAGCCCGCTTCGGGCGATGCGGTACCACTCGCTGATCGTGGACCCGGCGACGGTGCCGGCGGGGTGGGAGGTTTCGGCGTGGACCGACGAGCGCTCGGAGCCGGACCACGCGAGCCTGGTGATGGGGCTGCGGCGGGACTGGGCGGGCGAGGGTCGCGCGGGCGCGGCGCCGCTGGAGGGCGTGCAGTTTCACCCCGAGAGTTTCATGACCCAGGGGGGCGCGCGGCTGCTGGCCAACTTCGTGGCGCTGGCGCACCGGTGGCACGCCGCCAAGGGCTCGCGGGAGCGGCGGGGGCGGGCGGGTACACTTGGCCCCGCAACCGGAGGCACGCGATGACGACGACCGCCAACTTGCCGATCGCCCGGGGGGTGCTGGAAGAGATCGTGGCCGCCACGGCGACCAAGCCGGGGTACCTGGCGGTGTCGATCCCCGGGACGTCGTACCGCCTGCACCTGCGCAGCGCGGCGACACCGGCGACGCCGGTGGGCAAGCGGATCACGGGGGTGATCCGGTGCGAGGCACGCCGGGTGGACCGGATCGACTCGGGCGGGCGGTTCGTGGAGCCGGTGTACGGGCGGCCCCGGCGGATCTGCGGAACGGTGCTTTCGGCCGACGCGGGAACGAACACGCTGGTGGTGGACGCGGGGGGCGCGAGCACGCCGGGGTACGCGATGGGGCTGCCGGTGGTGGTTCGGCTGACGGACCCGCGCCAGAAGGCGGCGGACTTCGCGTATCCGCAGATGGTGGTGTTCGACGTGCTGGACGGCGCGACGATCGAGCCGGCGTGAGGGAAGGTCAGTTGGGCGCGGAGGTGGTGTAGGGCGTGCCGACCGGGGCGGGGCGGGATGGGTGCGCCGGGAACATCGGGGCCTGGGCGGCGGGGTGGTGCGGGTCGGGCGTCGGCGCGGAGGCCAGCCCGGCGCGGATGCGGGGCCAGTGTTCGGTCATGGCGGCGGCGATGCGGCGCATGGCGGCGTCGTGGGCGGTGAGGCGAGCGTCGGCGCCGGCTTCTTCGACGGTCCAGAAGTTGGCGGGCTGGGCGACCGACGTGGAGCCGTCGGTCTCGAAGCAGCGACGGCCGGCGAGGTCGATGACGACGGCGCGGGCGGTGATGCGGGTGCGGGCCATGTGGGTGGGCGCGACGCCCAGGGTGGCCATGGAGAGCGGGGCGAACCAGTCGCTGGAGCGGGTGCGGGATTCGAAGGTGTAGACGATCAGGCCGTCGAAGCCGGCGCGCCGGGCTTTGGCCAGAAGGGCTTCGGCGGGCTCCGGTCCGGTCGCGCGGTCGCCGGCGGGGATGAACTCGGTGCTGAAGACGCCGAGGCGCTCGACGCCGGGCAGGTCGCGGAGGGAGCGGTACCAATCGGCATCGGCGGCGTCGGGGTCGGCGATGTCGGCCCCGCCGGAGCGGGAGCCGGCGTGCTGAACGCGGACGAGGCCCAGGCGCAGCGGGCGCGGCCCGCCGGCCGGGGAGTGGTTGAGAGCGGGGACATCGCCGGCGATGACGAACTGCGATAGGTCGGCCGAGAGGTCGGCCTGGTGGGTGAAGCAGCCGGAAAGCAGCGCGGCGGCGAGCAGCAACGGGGCGAGTGCAGCGCGGGCGGCTGGTGACATGGAACACTCCGGGGGCGGGGTGCGGGGCGTGAGGTGAACAGCGGATGCGAGCGACGGGGCGCGGGGCTCAGAGGCCGGGACGCGCGGGGGCGGATTCGGGCACGGTGGTGTCGTAGCGAACGCCGTCGGGCACGGGGACGGGCACGGGCACGGTGGTGCCCTGCGTGCCCATGGTCTGCGTGAGTGAATCGACGGCGATGAAGGCGGTGGCGCCGCTGAGCAGGCCGAAGCGCAGGGCGACGGACTTGAGTTCCTCGCCGACGGCGGCGGCGCGGGCGGCGGGGGCATAGTCGGCCAGGTCGGCGATCTTGTGGCGCGCCCAGATGCGGGGCAGCGGGGCGGGCGGCCCGCCGGGACGCGCCGTGGGGGCCGCGTCGAGTTCGACAACGGACTGGTAGGGCCGGCCGTTGACGCTGCCGCGTACGAGAACGCGCACGGGACCGTCGGCGGCCTGGGCGGCGGGGATGCGGCCGCTGAGCGAGACGACGCGGCCGACGTAGAGGTCGGGCGGAGTGGCGGGGAAGATCTCGGCGGTGTCGGCGCCGAGGACGGAGACGGACAGGTCGGTGATGGCGGGGCGGCTGACGCGGTCGAAGAACCGGTCGATGATCTCGACGGGGTTGTCGCCGGCGGCGACGTGGGCGACGCAGCCGCGCCCGGCGCGGGCCATGGCGTCGAGCAGGTAGCGGTTGGTGGAGGAGCCGACGCCGAAGGAGAAGATGCGGGCGTTGCCGAGGCGCGGGAGGATGGCCGCCAGGATCTCCGCTTCGTTGCCGATGTACCCGTCGGTGAGGAAGACGACGTAGCGGAGTCGCTGGGGATCGTGCGGGAATTCGAGCGAGGCGCGGATGCCGTTGATCATCTCGGTGCCGCCCTGGGCGAAGAGCGAGCGGAGGTAGGCGACGGCGTGGTCGATGTTGGCGGGCGTGGCGGCCAGGGGCGCGGGGCCGAGCTGGGAGGCGGACTGGGAGAAGTTGATGACCTGGAACGTGTCTCCGGGCTGGAGGCGGCGCAGGCCGCGCTCGGCGGCGGCGACGGCCTGCTCGATGGGCCGGCCGCTCATGGAGCCGGAGCAATCGAGGACGAAGACCATCTCGACGGGCCGGCGGGGGAGCGAGGCGGCGTCGCGCGGGGGGACGAGCAGGAGGTTGAAGAAGCGATCGCCGGAGGCTTCGGCAACCCACTGACCGCCGGAACGGACCGAGTCGCCGGCGACCTGCCAGCGGACAACGAGGTCGCGGTTGGGGATGCGGTCGAGGGGGCTGAGCGTGACGGTGGCGCGGCGCGGGTTGCCCGGGGAACGCTCGGTGTTGACGGCGTGGGAACGGCTCTCGATGGCGCCCAGTGGCACCGCGCCGTCGATGGTGAGCGCGACGGAAATGTCGTGGCCGGAGCGTTCGTTGGGGCGGAGGTACGGCACCTCGACCGGCTGACCGGACACGCCGGCGCCGCGGTCGGGCGCAGCGCCGATGCCGTCGTAGAAGCCGGGCGGGTTGTACCGCGGGCCGACGACCATCGGGAGCACGAACTCGAACCACCCGTCGTTGTACGCGAGGGTGTTGTAGTAGGTGATGGCGACGTCGATGGCGGCGCCGGGCTCGATGTTGGCGACCTTCTGGGTGAAGATGTTGGGGCGTTCCTGGGTCATGAGCGAGGCGACGCGTCCGGCGGCCTTGGCGTCGGCGTAGATCTGCTCGGCCTCGGCTCGGTCGCGGATGACGCCGCGGATGCGCCGGGCGCCGATGGTCATGACGAAGTCGCTGACGGCGGCGTTCTCGGGGAGCGGGAAGACGTAGACGGCTTCGATCTTGGAGGCGAAGGGGTTGTGGTACTGCTGGACGACCTCGACGGCGGCGATGTGGCCGCTGACCGCGGCGTGCACGGCGGTGTGCTTGAGGGGGATGGGGACGTGGCGGGTCTGGCCGCCGGGCTGCGGCTGGGGGCAGACCATCGAGCCGGACCCGGGCAGGTCGTCGCGGGCCGGGTCGGGCGTCGGACGGTCGGGGCGGCGGATGACCCAGATCTCTTCGTCGAGCGCGGGGCGCGAGCCGGGAATGTCGGGCAGGCGGATGGGGCGCACATCGTCGCGGCGCGTCGCGTCGCGGGCGCGGCCCTGCTCGGCCTCGGGGGCGCGTTCGGCAACGCCGCGGCCGTCGCCGGCGACGGGTGGCGCAGCACCCGGATCGGCGGGCTTGGGCGCCGGCGGCGGGGCGATTCGCCCGGTGGCGGGCAGTTCCTTGCGGAACTTGGTCTCGGGCGGAGTGGGCGCCGCTCCGCCCGAACTGCCGCCGCCGCCGCCGGGCGGCGCGGGCGCAGCGGCGGGTCCCGTCGTGCCCGGCTCTGGCGGGGCCTTGGGCCAGCCCAGATCCATGTTCCTGATTCGCTCGTTGACGCTGGGATCGTTGTCGATGAAGCCGTTGCGGATGTTGGTATCAAGTGTCGCGCCGGGGCCCGGCCTCACGGCCGGGTCCTGGAGCGTGAACAGTTCGGGCGGTGTCGCGGCCTGCTGGGCAAGCTGGGCCTGTTGATCTTTCGGAGCGGGCGCGCGCGTGCCGTAGGGCGCTGCGGGCGGCGGCTCGGTCTTTTCGGCACGAGGGCCGGTGGTTTCGCACGCCGCGAACCAGGCGGCGGCGCCGAGCAAGGCGGTGAGCGCCAGGGCGGCCGAGAAGGTTCGAGCGCGGCGGGCGGTGGTCATGGACGGTTCTCCGGGGGCGGTGCGTCGGCCGGCTGGACCGAGACCGGGGCGACGAATCGGGCGGCGGCGTGGTCGGCGGCGTCGATGAACGCGAGGGACACGGCGACGGGGGCGCGCGAACCGGTGATGTGAAGATGAACGCGGGCGACGCGGGTACGGCCGGTAGGCAGGTTGGGCGCGGGCTCGATGCTCAAGGCTGCGAGGATGGCGCGGTTCTGGGCGATGGCGGCGGGGTCGTAGTACGGAGGCCGGTTGAAGGCTGGGTGCTGGCCACCCTCGATGCCCACGATGCGGACCTCGCCGCCGGGGACTGACGCCATGAGCTCGACCTGCCAGGCGGCCAGGGGACGGTTGGCCGAATCGACGAAGACGTCGATGGCTTCGAAGCGCGGCGGCGGGGGCACGGTGGCGGGGGCGGCGGCCGGCGCGGGGGAAGCGGGCGGCTGGGCCGGCTGTGCGGAGGCGAGCACGGCCGAAAGCGCCAGCGCCACACCCAGCGCGACGAGCGCCAGGACGTTGCGGGCCAGCGGAGAATCGAGTCGGGGCAGGTTCATCCGGCGCCTCCGTCCTCGACCGGGTGTTCGGCGTCGCGACGGGGGTGGGCCTGCAGGCTGACGACGCGCTGGGCCAGGGCGTCGGCGTCGCGCAGGTCGATGACGCCGTCGCCGTTGAGGTCGTAGAGCTCGTCGAGCCGGCGGAGCTGCCGGCCGGCGCGGGCGTCGGCCTGCTGGTCGCGCACGGCGATGGCGATGCGCAGCGCATCGACGATCGTGGGTTCGTGGGCCTCGGCCTTGGGCTTGGACGAGAGCGCGACGTCGCGATCGGGCGGCGGGGGCAGGCCGCCGGACAGGCGGCGGTCGGTCGTCGACCCGGAGGCGGTACGGCGCGGCGTGCCGCCGGCATCGGGGGCGGCGGGCGTGTTGTCGCGGGGGCCGGCGAACTCGCGCGACCGGGTTGCGTTCTCGACCGGGCGGGTGCGGTTGTCGGAGAGTTGAACGCCGCCGAGCGGGCCGGCGGGGCGGCGGGTGGGAAGTGTGATGTAGGCGACGAGGGCCAACGCCGCGGCGGTGGAGAGCGCGACGGCGGCGCGGCGGAAGGTGAAGATGACGCGCGGGCGGGGCCGGAGTGCGCCGCGGGCATCGTCGAGGATGGCGCGGTCGATGGCGGTCGGGATGGGCGGCGTGGCGGAGAAGGCGGCGCGCAGATCGGCGA
>JAHCJH010000148.1 GCA_026126345.1 Phycisphaeraceae bacterium
CCCGGTGGGCCTGCGGCCGGCGGAATTGTACACGAAGCCCCGCCAACGCCGACCCCGACCGCGCGTTTGCGCGCCCTGAACCGGTGCCAGCTCGTAGGGCGCATGAACATGGCGACGTCCACTGAGGCTTGAGTGGCAACCAGTGCGGTGGCCGGACTGGGCACTTCCATCCGAGTTACTCAGGGACTTCAATGTCAACGGGCGTTGGCTCGGCGTCGGTGCCCAGCCGCTGGCCTTCGATCCCGAGCAGTGCGCGAGGTTCCGGGCACGATCGCAACCCAGGAAGGATGGCCGCCATGACCAGGTTCTCGTCGCGCCCAAGATACGCCAGCCAACGAATACCGGCCGCCGTTTTCGCGTGGAGGATCACTCCGCCGTCGTTGCGTGCCAGTGCCGCCTGGACGTCGCGCTCGAATGAGCGAAGCCATGCACGCCCACGGGGCGTTCGTCCCCAACCCGCCAGGTTGAGTCGCACGCACGCGTAGTAGCGGAATGGGCTGGCGATGAGTTCGCCCTTCCAATGAGAATCGCCGGGCAGCACCCAGCGATCCTTGGGCTCATCGACCACTGGAATCTTGAACAGGCGTAGATCGGGGAATCGGCGGACGAGATCCAACTCGGCTGCGAGATCGCCGCGGATCAAGAGCGAACCGTATGCGTCCGCGACCAATCTTCTGCCGTGAACCTGACGGGCAACGATTGCAGAGTCACGTGGACCGAAGATCCGTCCACAGCCATCGCAGCGGCGGTACGGCGTTGGTGAAGGCTCGCCGCGCCCGGTCCAGACCCCGCGATGCCAGGAGATCAGGCCGTACTTGTAGACGGAGCGGTCTCGACCATGGCTCGATACGGCGCACAAGCAGTCCGCCCAGAGCATCTCGGTCGGCAGGTGATCGCCCAAGGCGTCGAGCAAATCCGTGTGGAACAGGTTGAACGGCGCATCGCCCACGAAGCTCGTGACGCCTTGGGGGAGCGCACTGACCTCGATGGGAATGGCCTCGGGGCGCTCCTGCCACGATCTGCCGGGCATGGGGCAGTTCGGACACTTGATGTACTCGACGTAGTGCCGCCGCCACCTTGCAGTGGCGGTGACGTTCGGGCTCGGATTCCGCTCGCGCACCGAGTGGATCTCGAAATAGCAGGTTGGATCAGGGGTGCGCACGACGGATTGCTTCGCTCAGGCCCTTGATGTTCTTGAGTTGCTCGAACTCTGCCGTCGCGGTCTCAAATGCCCGGATGATCCTCTTGAGCGCATCACGGTGATCCGAAAGGAACGCGTTCCAGCGTTTGGCCCCACGGGGATCCCAGATCGACGGACAGTCGATGTCCTTGAGCAATTCACGGATGCGTCGGTCGACGAAAGTATGGTACTCTCTGTGAAGGTGTGTCGGCAGATGGGAGACGATTTCCTTCGCCCCTTTGACATACCTGGTGTAGAAGCGGAAGAAGGCGTGGTGACCTGCGCCCTTTAGAACACGCCCCGCCTGGCGAATTGCCAGGATCTCGCGGGATCCCTTTAGGTAATCGCCCTTGAATCGGACTCCCGCATAGATCAAGTCACTCACGCCGTCCAGCGGATTGAGGAGATTGTCGACGGCTCCGGATACATCAGCGGCCTCGTAAATGTGATGCACCCACTGGGCGTCGAGTCGAGTATGCATGTCATCTGGAAGGCTCAGATCCATCGCCCACGAAACGTCATGCTCGAGATTCGCCGAGTACTCGCTGGACAACAGATGCGCGATTCGGCCCGCGACTGAGCCGATTTGCCAGTACACATCCACAGCTTTGCCAACAAACAACCCCAGCGCATCCCAGCGCCGCATGGGGTTGCCGCCGAGGTACCCGTACACATTCACCCCATCGCCCGTGAGGCTCGACAGGTCCAGGCTCGCCACCAGCGCGGTCAGTTCCCGCCCTGAATGCGCCCCCGAGCCGATCAGCACCAGCGCCGAGGCGTTGGGATCGGCCTGCAGCCACCGCCCCTGGCCCGGCGCCAGCCAGCGGTTGCGCGCGTGCACGATCGTGCAGGCCAACGGCGCCAGGCGCGCGGGGTCGC
This sequence comes from Phycisphaeraceae bacterium, assembly GCA_026126345.1. Lineage (GTDB taxonomy): Bacteria > Planctomycetota > Phycisphaerae > Phycisphaerales > UBA1924 > JAHCJH01. The sequence goes on from JAHCJH010000148.1 coordinate 2,060, forward strand.
CGGGGTCGCCCAGGCCCGAACTCACCCCCACGTCCAATCGCTCGACGAACAGGCCCTTGTGCCCGGCGTGCAGGCTCGGCGCCGGGCCGAAGACCTCCACCGTCACCGCCGACCCGTACGGGTCCAGCGTGTACTGCTCCAGCACCGCGGCCGAGCCGGCGTTCACGAAGCACTGGGCCGCGGCGTCGCCCGAGGCGTCCTGGATCACCTGGTACGGCGCGCGGTCGAAGGCGTAGTGGACCAGCAGCTCGTCGAGCCCGGCGCTCCCATCGCCCGGGCCCCAGACGTACTCCCGCGCCAGCGTGCGGATCCAGGCGTAGCCGCTGCCGCCGGAGGGATCTTCGTTGCCGTTGATCTGCTGCTGCTCGGAGTCCAGCGGGGCCGCGGCGGGGTCGGTGTCCTGCTGCTCCTGGCCCGGGGGCGTCTGGCCCGAGGGGTCGCTTTCGGCGGTCTCTTTGCTGGCGACCGGGTCGATCACCAGTTCCTGGATGCGGCGAACCCCGTCGTAGTACAGCCGCTCGGAGCGGTTGACGCCCAGCGGCTGGTCGGGGTTGAGGAAGGGCGACTGCACGCGGACTAGCCGGCCCAGGCCGTCGTAGGTGAAGTGCTTGACCAGGGCCCCGGGCTGGACGGTGTGCCACATCGAGCCCGGCTGGCCCGTGCCGGCGGCGATGCGGCTGACCTGCACCAGGCGGTTCCAGGCGTCGTACTGGAAGACGTGCCGGCCGTCGGACAGGACGTTGCCGGCCTTGTCGTAGACGTACGCCGGCCCCGACACCGGGCCCCCCGCCCCGCCGCGGAGTTCCTGGAGGATGCGGCTTCCGCCGTCGGTGTCGTGGGCGATGGAGCGGACGTCCTGGCCGGTCAGGTCGGTCGTGGACCAGCGGCCGGCCGACGCGGGGACGCCGGGGTGGGCCGAGACGGGCAGGCCCGACCAATTGCCCAGCGCATCGGTCTGCCAGTAGTCCTGGCGCGTCGGCGCGGGCAGCGAGGGGATGCCGGCGGTGAACTGCAGCGAGCCGGTCTTCAGGGCGGTGAGGCGTTCCAGCGCGTCGTAGCCCAGGAGCCGCGAGCGCACGTTGTCCTGCGTGCCGCCGCCGGAGGCGGCCTGCGTGAGGCGGATCGACAGCGGCTGGCCGGAGGGGTCGTAGGTGTACTGGGCGCGGTAGAGCGTCTGGCCGGTGAAGCCGGCGCGCCAGTGGTCGTCGATCACGCGGCCGAATCCGTCGAGCCCCGAGCAGCCCAACTGGCCGGAGCCGGGCGCCGCCAGCAGCGACGCCACGATGGCGCCGGCGTGCAGCGAGGTGCGGATGCGCCGGCCCAGGCCCGCGTGCGCGAACGAGGCGACGTTGGTCACCGAGCCGAAGCCCGGCGTGGTGTGGATGTCGGTGACGCGGCCGAGCCGGTCGTCGGGCGAGCCGGGGTCGCCGTAGGTGAACGTGAGCACGCGCGCGGGACCGGCGTCGGGGTGCTGCGGGTAGGTGGTCGACGCCAGGCGGGCGTGGCCGGGCTGGCCGGCGGCGGGCGAGGTCGGCTGGTAGGACCACGCGTACTCGGTCCGCGGCGTGGGCGTGGGGCCGGAATTGACGGCCTCGCCCAGCGATTGGAAGTCGGCCGTCAGCCGGCCGCGGGCGTCGTAGGTGTAGCGCGTGTGCGTGAGCACGCCGTGCTCTTCGCTGACGCGGGCGACGATATCGGTGAGGCGGCCGGCGGCGTCGTAGGTGTACTCGACGAGGCCGACACGGTCGGCGGGCGCGCCGGACGGCGGCGTGAGCTCCGGGGGGTAGCCGGGGCTGAAGTACGACGGCTGCCCGGGGGGGTAATGGCCGATCTCGACGGAGCGGAGGCGGTCGAGGTCGTCGTAGCGGTAGCGGAACGTGACGCCGCGGGCGTCGGTGCGTTCGGCCACCTGGCCGGAGAAGGTGTAGCGGACGTTGAAGCCGAACTTGGAGGGGTCGGCGGGATCGCCGGCGAAGTCCGGCGGGCTGAGACGGCCGACCAGCGCGTTGTTGTGCGAGACGATGTCGAAGGCATCGTCGACGATCGGCGCTCCGTAGGTCACGGCGGTGCGGGACCAGGCCAGGGGGAGGGATTCGCCGTTCTTGGCTGTGCGGACCTGGGTGAGCCGTCCGATCGAGTAGTCGTGCTCGGTGCGGCGGCGGTTCCAGGCGTCGGGCGCGCCGAAGTTCTCGGTGCGGCGGATGAGCCGGCCGAGCGATGAGTACTCGCTGTGAGTGACGGAGCCGTTGGGGTGGACCTCGTGGGTGAGGTTTCCCCGCGTGTCGTACACGGAGATCGTCAGCGGCGCCCGGGCGGGGACTCCGGCGCGGTTGACGACGCCGGTGGCCGGGTCGTACGACGGGGCGCCCTGGCGCGTGAACACCGGAGGAGCGGAGACGAAGAGGTCGTACTCGTGCTCGGTGCCGAGGGTGGCCGAGGCGACCAGGCGGCGGGAGGTGTCGTACCACTGGACGGTGCGGGTGCGCACCGCGTTGGCCGGGCCGAGCGTGTCGCCCGGGGCGCTGGGGATGCGCTCCCACCGGATGGACTCGACTTGGTTGCCGGAGAGGTCGTAGACGTGGTCGGCGCGCTCGATCTCGTAGGCGAAGGGCTCGCCGCCGGCGAACGCGTTGGGCAGCACATGGCGGACCGAAGCGACCCTGCCCTGGCCGTCGAGCGTCTGCAGGCGCACGGGCGAATCCGGCTGCTGGCTGAAGACTTCCTGCCCGCCGAAGCCGCGGAACGTGTACGTCGCGTGGTACGGCGGCGTGCCGCCCGCACCGGGCGACCAGGCGACGTCGTACGTGCGGCGCTCGTAAGCGCCACCGTCGGGCTCGTAGAACGTCTCGATGACGCTCAGCGGCTTGGGGGAGAGCGCCAGGTAGTCGTCGGCAACGACGAGGGCATCTCGTCGATGATGCTGATCCAGCGCGCGGTCTGGAGCGACGGGCTCTGGGAGTACCCCGCGAGCGTGCTGTCGGACGGACCGGCGGCGTCGTAGCCGGGCATCGTGGCTCGCCACGCGAACGGCTGCGCGAACACGCTTCGCGCCATGAAGCGGTTGGCGTGGACCTGCGCCGAAGACATCGGTTTCTCCACGATGACGTTGGAGCCACCGGGGTCGGCGGGAACGACCAGGCGATTGATGCGGAAGACCCGCTGGCCCTGGGTGATCCCGCCGAGCGCGACACGCCCGACGGTGCCGAACCACTCATTGTCGGGCCATTGCTCAACGCTGGGCGGCGCGTAGCCGCTCAGCAGGCCGACGGCGCTGGGCGTTTCGAATGAAGCGCCGGACTGCGGCCACGGTTCGCCCTTGGCGGGCGTGAGCCGCACGGTCGCGTGCCGGGCCAGGCGGTGAGCGAGGCTGTCGATCGCTGGGTCCCACGGAATGGGGCTGTCCGACTCATCCCGCCACCGAGCCAGGCGATCGAGCGTGAGCCACG
>JAHCJH010000149.1 GCA_026126345.1 Phycisphaeraceae bacterium
CCCGCATCAGCGCTGCGGCCCTTCAGGCGGATCTCGACCTGCTCCGCCGCGCGCTCGAAACCGTCCACCCGGGCCTCTACCGCTACCTCTCGCCCCGCGATCTCGACGCCCGCTTCGACGCGGCGCGGGCCGTCTTCGCCTCCGACCGTACCCGCGCCGAGGCCTTCCTCGAACTCTCGCGCCTCACCGCCGCCATCCGCTGCGGCCACACCTTCCTCAACCCCGCCAACCAGTCCCGCGCTGCCCTGGACGACCTCACCGCCGGCGCTACCCGCCTGCCGCTGTTCTTCCGCTGGATCGACGGGCGCATCATCGTCACCGCTCAGCCCGAAATCCCCGCCGATTCGCCCCGCATCCCGCCGGGCAGCGAGGTGCTCAGCATTAACGGCATTCCCGCCGCCGACATCCTCCGCGCCTTGCTGCCGCTCACACGGGCCGACGGACACAACGACGCCAAGAGAATCGCCCAGCTGGACCTCTCGGGCCGGGAGCGATTCGAGCCCTTCGACCTGTTTTTTCCTCTGCTTTTCCCTCCGGCCGACGGCGCGTTCGTCGTCCGCTTCCGGCCGCCCGATGCCGCCGCCGACGACGAACGCTCCGCCACCCTCCGCGGCCTCACCCAGCCTCAGCGGGCCGCCCTCGCCGCCGCCGCCGCACCCCAGCCGCCGGCCGACGCTCCACTGTGGTCGCTCTCGTTCTGGGACGACGGCACCGCCTACCTCCCCATGGCTTCCTGGGTCGCGTACAAGACCCGCTGGAATTGGCGCGGGTTCATCGACGACGTCTTCCGAACGCTCGACGAGCGCGGCACCAAGCACCTCATCATCGATCTCCGCGGCAACGAGGGCGGCTCCGACGTCGGCGAAGAGATCCTCGCCCACCTCATCGACACCCCGGCGGCTCGCTCCCCCTTCGAACGCCTCGTGCGCTACACCCGTACGCCCGATGACCTCAACGCCGTCCTCGACACCTGGGACAGTTCCTTCCGCGACCGCACGGCCGGCATCTCGGGCCCGACCGACCTCGCCGACCGCCCCGGCCTGCTCACCCACGGCCGCACCGCCGGGTTCTTCCGCCTCCGCGACCCGCGCAGCGGAAGCGCCGGGCCCCCCGACACCATCGCCCCCGTCCCCCCGCGTTGCCGGGCCCGCGTCTTTGTCCTCATCGACGCCTCCAACAGCAGCGCCACCTTCCAGTTCGCCGAAGCCTGCAAGCGCCTCCGCGTCGCCACCCTCGTCGGCAGGCCCACCGGCGGCAACCTTCGCGGCATCAACGGCGGGGCCTACTTCTTTCTCCGCCTGCCCGGAAGCGGCCTGGAGATCGACCTGCCGCAGATCGGCTACTTCCCCCGCGCCGCGGGCGCTGCGCCGCCCGACTCCGGCGTCGAACCCGACATCCTCGTCCCGCTCCACCCACGCCAAATCGCCGCCGATGCCGACCCCGATCTCGCCGCCGTCCGCGCCCTCATCGCCAAACCCGACCGCCCTTCCCCCTGACCAACAACGCCTCGCGGCCCTGCCCCGCCCCCGCTCGGCACTCGACACTCAGCACTTCCCGGCCCCCACACGGCGCACCGACTCCACGATGATCCGCACGCCCTGATCAATCTCGTCGGCCGTCGTGAACCGCGACAGGCTGAACCGCACCGAGCCGTGCGCGATCTCCGGCGGCACGCCCATGGCCAGGAGCACCGGGCTCGGCTCCAGCGAGCCGCTCGAGCACGCCGCGCCCGCCGACGCCGCCAGCCCCAGCTCGCTCATGGTCAGGATCAGCGCCTCGGCCTCGAGGCGCGGGAATCCGATGTTCGTGGTGTTCCACAGGCGCAGGGCCGCGTCGCGCGGGCCGTTCACCACCGCCCCCGGGCAGGCTTCCAGCACCGCGCGCTCCAGCGTGTCGCGCAGCGCGCCCTGGCGCGCCCGCCCCGCCGGGTCGGCCAGCCACGCCGCCGCCACCGCCGCCGCGACGCCCGCGCCCACGATCGCCGGCACGTTCTCGGTTCCGGCGCGCCGGCCGAGTTCCTGCGCCCCATGAAGCCGCGGCACCAATCCCGCGCCCGGCCGCACCCATAGCGCCCCGACGCCCTTGGGCCCGTGGAACTTGTGCGGGCTGAACGACAGGTAATCGGCCCAGGCCGCCGGCGCGCCGGGCCCGTCGGCCACGGGCATCTTGCCGACCCACTGCGTGCCGTCGCAGTGAAAGCCCGCACCCCGAGACCGGCAGAGCGCCCCCAGCCGCTCCACCGGCTGCACCGCCCCCGTCTCGTTGTTGGCCCACTGCACGCTCACCAGCGCCACCGACGCGTCGATCACCCGCTCGGCCCCATCCGCATCCACCCGCCCGTCGGCCAGCAGGGGAAGCTGCCGCAGGTCGATCTCCCCGCGACCGGCCAGGTGCTCAAGCAGGTCGCGCACCGCCGCGTGCTCGACCGCCGTCGAGGCCACCGCCCGCCGGCCCGAAGCCGCCCTGGCCTCCAGTCCCCCGCGGATGGCCAGGTCGATCGCCTCGGTCCCCGAACCGGTCAGCACAAGCTGCTTGGCCGGGGCGTGCAGCAGGTCGGCCAGGTGCTGGCGCGCCAGCTCCAGCAGCCGGCGCGCGTCCTGCCCGGCGCGGTGCACGCTCGATGCGTTCGCCCACGCCTGGGTCTCGGCGCGACGCTCGGCGTCGATCACCTCGGCCAGCGGCGGCGTGGTGGCGTTGTGATCGAGGTAGACCACGGGCCACAGCGTAGTCGGCCCCGCCGCGGCGTACCCTGCCGCATGCCCGAGGACGACGCGACCGCAAGCCCGACCGCCGAGATCGTGTGCCAGGCGGTGGGCAGAGTCTTCGGCACGCGCCGGGCCCTGGAGGACATTACGACCACGATCGAAGCCGGCGACCTGGCGGCGATCGTGGGCTCTTCGGGCTGCGGCAAGACGGTGCTGCTGCACCACATGATCGGCCTGCACCAGCCCGACGAGGGCCGCGTGCTGGCGCGCGACCACGGCGACCCCGCCGAGCCGCTGGTGGACCTGGCGGCGTGCGACCTCGACGGGCTCGAGCGATTGCGGCTGCACTGGTCGGTGGTGTTCCAGCGCAACGCGCTGTTCACCGGCACGGTCGAGGAGAACATCTCCCTGTGGCTGCGCGAGCACACGGCGATGACCGATGAACAGATCCGCCGGCGCGTCCGCGACAGCGTGATCGCCGCCACGCTCGACCCCGACGACGTGCTCAGGAAGCAGCGCGACAGCCTGTCGGGCGGCATGGCCAAACGCGTGGCGATCGCGCGGGCCATCGCGACCGACCCCGTGGTGATGTTCTACGACGAGCCGACGACGGGCCTGGACCCGGTGGTCAGCGCGCGGATCCACGACCTGGTGTTCGAGATCCACCACAGCCCCCGGGCCGACCGCCGCCGGCGCACGACGATCATCGTCACGCACGACCGCGACCTGCTGCGCCGCATCCGCCCGCGGATCATCATGCTCGACGCCGGGCGGCTGGTTTTCGACGGGGCGTACGAAGCCTTCATCGCTTCGGACCTGCCCGTGGCACGCCAGTACCTCGAGCAGATGCCCGTCCTCAACGCCCGCCAGCCGCAGTAACGGGCCTCACGGCGCCGAGGCGTACGCCGCGCGTGGCGCTTCGAACTGCGCCCGGTGCTGGCCCAGGCGGGCCGTCACGGTGACCGCCGGGGCCCCGGCCGCCGCGCCCAGGTCGGCCGTCCAGGCGTGCCCCGCGACCGTCGCGTTCACGGAACCGCCGGGCCACGACAGCTCGACCTCGGCGCCGGGCGTGACCTCACCGGACCAGCGCGTGCCGTCCTGCGCGGTCCAACCGACGAAGACCCCGCGCCGCGCCAGCGAGAGCTGGTACGCCGCCTGCACCTCCAGTGACCGGCCCGAGAGCGGGTGCTGCGCCTGGTCCTCGCACATCAGTTTGACCTTGGCCTTCATCATCTCCAGGTCGTAGCCGCCGTCGTAGAACGTCTCGCCGTAGTTGGCGCCGTAGTCGCCGTGGCAGGCCACGCACTTGTCCACGTAGAACGAGATCGGCCCGCGGACGAGCGTGCCCGTGACCTCGGACGCCGCCGCCGGCACGACCGTCCCGACGGGCACGACCGGCGGCGACGCGGCCGGACGGTGCAGCAGCCAGCCCGCGGCGCCGGCGACGGCGGTAACGGCCAGGGCGACGGCCGCGGCGACGGCGTGGAACGACGGTTGTTGGCTCATGGTTCGGCCCGGTGCGTCCCCGGCGGCGTTCGGCCGGGTCGCGAACAATACGGGCGCATGGCCAGGCGCGGGTTCACGCTGGTGGAGCTGCTGGTGGTCATCGCGATCATCGCGTTGCTGGTGGGGATCCTGCTTCCGGTGCTGGCCTCCGCGCGAGAGGGCAGCCGTGCCGCGGTCTGCCAGAGCAACCTGCGCCAGATCGCGATCGTCTGCCGCTCGTACGCCGACGACCACCGCGGCGTGGGGCCGGCGATCGGCCAGCCGTACGCGGCACTGCCGAACTGGGCCTTGGTGGTGCAGGAGGCCACGGGCCGGCCGGGCTCGGGCCCGAGCGACCTGTACAGCGCCAACTCGGTGCTGGTGTGCCCGACCATCCGCTCGGTGTTGGGACCGGACATGCAGCGGACGTACGCGATGAACGGCACGGGGCACGCCGGCGCGCCGGCGTTCGCCGGCAGCGCCGCCAGCGGCACGCGCCCGGCCCTGCCGCCGGCGCCGCCGGATCCGGACAATTACGACGATGCGGCCCGCCCGGCGTTCATCCGCTTCGACCTGGTGCAGGAACCGTCGGGCACGGTGCTGTTGGTCGACTCGGCCCCGGGGCCGCAGGCGCCCGGCTCGCCCCCGCCGACGCGGACGGCCAGCATCATCGACTTCCGCAACGACCAGCACATCGCCGAGAGGCTTGGGCTGTACCACGGCCGGCGCGACATGTTCATGGGCTCGCGGTTCGACCTGTCGGTGGGCGCGTACCGCGAGCCGCCGTGGACGTGGCGGCGGCCGCTGCCGTAAACGCAACCGGGGCCCGGCACGCGGCCGAGCCCCGGGGGTGTTCGTTGATGTCCGGCGTGAATGGGCCGGGTTACTTCTTGTCGCCGTCGGCGGGCTTGGCGTCGGGCTTGGCGGCCGGCTTGGGCTCGACGCGCTCGATGAGCATGGTGGTGGTGATGTTCTGCTCGATCTTCATCTGGTTGCCGTCGGGCCCGGTCATCTGCAGGGTCATGGGCATGGTCATGGTGGCGGTGCCGCGGTGGAGCTGGCCGCGCCCGGTGTCACCGTAGTTGAAGCCGGTGCCCTTGCCCTGGGTCATGGAGGCCTGCATGCCCATGGGGCCGGCGTCCTTGGCGGGCTCCATGGTGACGGCCATGGTGTTGGCGATCTTGGCGACGGGGCGGCCGTCGA
>JAHCJH010000015.1 GCA_026126345.1 Phycisphaeraceae bacterium
TGGTTGACCTTCAGGTCGCCGTTGAGGTCGCAGGACAGATCGCCGCCGACGGCCTCGGCGAGATTGTCCCAGTTCAACTCGCCGTCGGTGACGCGGGCGTTGCGCTTGAACTGCTGGTAGATGTAGTCGATGTCGAACGCGTCGATGACGTTGCGCTGGGCCGCGGGGATGTCGCTCTTGGCGACGGTGCTGTTGGCGCCGACGGACCAGAAGAACACGCCGCCGTCGGCGCCGGTGGGTGCGAAGCCGGGGGTGACGCGCCCGGCTCCGTTGGCGACGTCGGCGCGGCTGGAGCCGGGGGTGTAGGGCGCGCCGGTGGCCAGCGTGGTGGCGAAGAAATTGGCGCCGCCGGTGAGCGTCTGCCACGCGGCGTCCACGGCGATGAAGCCGGCCTTGCGGTCGAGCTTGCCGGAAACCGGGTCGAGGTACAGCCCGTCGGCGAAGTAGCGCACGTCGGCCGCGGTGAAGCCGCCGTCACCGTCGAAGTCGCCGAGGATCTCGATGCACGTCAGCCCGGGATCCACGCTCTGACCGGTGCTCACCGAGAGGCTCGCCAGATCGCCCGAAGCCGCCGGCGGGTTCCACGCCTGGCCCTGGTAGCGCTTGCGGTAGGCGCGGAGCATCTCGATCACGTCTCCGGGGTCGCGCCTGCCGTTGGCGTTGAAATCACCGGCGATGAGGTTGCGCAGCGGCAGGTTGGAGCCGTAGGTGAGCGTGCCCGGTTCGATCTCGGACTCGTGCACCAGCGCCGGGTTCTCCAGAACGTACTTGTCGCCCGCCGGACGCAGGGGTGCATCGCTGTAGGGGTTCGAAGCGATGGGCGGCGTGAGCGAGCCCAGCTGGGCGAGCGTGCTCCGGAAGGGCACCTTGCCGGCTCGACTGTTGACGGTGAACGGCGCGACGGAGCGGCCGAACTCGGTGAACGCCACGTTGGTGTAGACGCTGTTGGCCTGGGTGCGCGTGAAGTCCTGGAGCGCCTGGTTGAACTGCGGGTTGGGAACCAGCGAGCCGGGGTCGATTGCCGGCGCGGTGCGCTTGAGGTTGTCGAGCGCGCCGACGAGCACGTACTGGGTCGCGGCGTACTCGCCGGGGGTGAAGACGGTCAAGTCGGAACCGGGGAGGCTGACGAACGCGTCGATGCTGCGCGTGATGTTGTTGATGTAGGCGGCGGCCGAGGGGTTGCGCATGGCGGGGTTGAGGCTGGCCGGGCGTGGCTCGACGGCGTCGCGCAGGCCGTTGCCGTTGAAATCGTTGAACGCCTCACCGAGCTGGTAGCCGGGGGTGCCGTTGGAATCCTGGAAAGGCTCCATCCACCCGAGGCCGCCGATGTTCGCCGGGGCGGACTTGGGGTCGCCGAAGGTCGCCAGAACGGAGGGGCCGAAGATCACGTATCCGTTGGCGTCGTTGTCGAGGATGCGGTCGATGGTGGGCCGGACGAACTGGGTGCCGCCGTAGGTGTCGTTCCGGACGTCGCAGATCTCCATCTGTCCGGAGGTGAGCCAGCCCTGCTGGACCCCCCGCTCGGGGCCGACGTAGCCGATGGCCAGCCGGTGGTTGATGACGGCGGGCTCGACGCGGTTGTTGCCCTGCTTGTTGGAAGGGAGGTAGGTGGGGCCGAGGCGGTCGAACTGGGGGCCGTTGTTGCGCGGCCCGGTGTTGTCACCGACGCCGAAGGACGGGTCGTAGCCGAGGGAGTTGTCGAAGGCGTTCCGGGTTCCGGATCCCGAATCGCGGTTGACGACCATGAGATTCTCGCCGCTGGGAAGCCTGCCGGCGGTGAAGAGGTGGCGCAGTTCGGAGAGGGTGATCTGCGAACGGCCAACGCCGAAGTTGACGACCGGCGCGACGTGGGCGACCAGCACGGCGGTGTCGAAGATGGTGCCGGAGGTCGCGGCGGGATTGAAGACGCCGGGGACCGTCGTCGACAGGTTCGCGCCGCCGGTCAGCGTCGCGAGCTTGTTGGACCGCGTTCCGTTGGCGGTGCGCCGGCCGTCCTTGTCGACCGGCTGCGTGTCGTTGTTCCCGTACCCGGGCTGGAGAGGGCGGAGCGCGAAGCCGGCGGCGCCGGTCTGCAGAGTGGCCCATGTGGTCGGGACGTCGAGCGGGGCGATGTCAACCGAGAGGCCGCCGGCGTCGGCCAGGCCCTGGTTGGGGGCGGTGCTGGGAAGCGTGCGGTCGGAGGTGTACAGCGCCAGGAACGAACCGTCGATGGTGGATCGGACGGGGGCGCCGGCGGGGTTGTTCTCGTTGAAGATCTGCCCGAAGCCCACCGGCACCTCGGGGTTGAGGCCGCCCGAGTCGTCGTTGGCGGCGCCGGCGTTGATGAACTTGTAGCGGTTGTAGTAGGCCGCGGTGCGAGCGCTGATGCGCAGCGACTGGGCGGCGTTGGTGTTGGTGCCCGGGTTCGTGACGTACGAGCGGCCGTGGTCGATCAGTTCCTGGTACCCGTTGGTCGATCCGACGGCGCTGTAGACGACCACCCACTTGACGCTGGGCGACCACACCTGGTTCGACGGGAAGGGGTTGGGCAGGAAGAACGGCGCCAGCTGCTGGTTGGTCGAGACCGGGAACGACCGAGCGACGCCGTTGCCGTCCGCGTCGATGAAGTCCACGGTGCTCGCGCGGGCGGAGAAGAAGTTCTCGAGCAGCGTGGCGCCCGAGATGTGCACCACGGTGGGCTGGGCGACCGCGGCGCGGCCCAGACCCAGTGCCGTGCCGCAGACCGACGCGATGATCGCGGCGTTGACGATTCGAGGCTTCCGCTTCATGGTCCGCTCCCTTCAACGGCGGCGACACGACCGCGCCCCGCGGCCGACGCGGCACGCGGACGGTTGCGGCGAGAGGCCCGCCATCTCCTTGTGAACGCGCCGGCCCGCCGTTGGGCGTGGCCGGGCGGGCCGAGTGATCAGTTGCCTCCGAACGAGCCCTGGAGATCGACGCCGTTGCCGCGCCCGGTGAGGGAGTAGAAACGGTCGCCCCACAGCCGCTTGCGGACAGAATCGACGACGTTCAGGCGCTCGACGTGCCCGTCGAGGAACGCGAAGTTGACCGTGCCGCCGTACTGCTTGCCGGCGGAGCTGACGCCGGGGTGATGGCGGCCGACGGCGTTGAGCGTGGAGTTGGCGTCGGTGATCATGCCGGGGCCGAGCTGGTCGTCGCGGTAGATCTCGCTTTCGGCGGGGTAGAAGAACCGCGGGCCGCTGCCCAGCGTGGGCTCGGCGTACACGTTGCTGCCCGAGCCGCCGGTGAACGGCGTGACGGGCCGGTGGCTCTTGCTCGTCGGCCCGTTGAAGATCGTGTCCCAGTTGCCGTTGCGGTGCAGCAGCTCCGTGATGAGCGTGGTGCGGCCGGGAAACGTCACCTCCGTGACCTTGGGCTGGCGGTTGAGCCGGACAGTGGATCCGGAGAACTTGTTCCTGCAGAACAGCGCGGCGTTGCCGGTGTAGGCCAGTCGCGGCGCCTGGCGGTCCCAGGCCGAGGCGTTGGCCGCAACCTGGCCGGGCTCGTAGTTCGCCGTGTCGGGACCGGGGTTGGTCGGGGTCACGCCGCCGCGGGGCACGTCGGGGCACTGGAACGCCTCAACTGGGATTCCGCCGCTGCCCTGGCCGGAGCCGGCCGAGCCGGTGTCGAAGAGGAAACCGGTCCAGTGGACGTAGCCCTCGGGGCGCGTGGAGTCCTCGCCCTGCTGGTCGGCGATGGTCCAGCGCGTGCCGGTGAGATCGGCCCCGTACACGTAGGCGGGGGGCATGGTGTCGCGGTAGTCGGCGGTGTAGACGGTGATCGCCTGCACCACCGAGCGCGTGTTGGCGGCGCACTTGACGGCGCGGGCCTCGCGCCGCGCGCCCGCCAGGCTGGGCAGCAGGATGCCCACCAGCAGCGCGATGATCGCGATGACCACCAGCAATTCGATGAGCGTGAAGGCCCGCGTGCGATGGTGAGTTGGCCGCATGTCCGTGCGCTCCGGCGATCGACGCGACCACGCGGCGTGCGCGGTCCGATCATCGACGCCGAGACGTTAGCGTTCACGCTTCTTCACAAGGTCAAGGCGGCGCGCAGATCGCGCGAAGGTCTGGCGCTGTGCGCGCGAACACGCCGCGCCGACATCTTCACAATGTCAGCGCGGCGCGATGATGGCGCAAAGACTCGGAGGTCTAGCAGCCCTTGAAGAAGGCCTGGATGAACACGTCGAAGTCGGCGCCGGTGACGAAGCCGTCGGAGCCGATGTCGCCCGCGTCGTTGGCCACGTCGGCGATCAGCGTCTGGTCGGCACGCCGGGCGTCGGTGAAGAACGCGACGATGAACACGTCGAAGTCGCTGCCGGTGACGGCGCCGTCTCCGCCGGACGCGGGGTCGCCGCTGCCGTCGGTGGCCAGGTCGGCGGCGCACGGCGTCGGGCAGCCGACCGAGCCGCAGAACGCGCGGAGGCGAACGACGTCGGACCGCGCCTGCCCGCCCGGGGCGGCCGGGTCCGCGACGACCCACTGCACGTACAGCTCGTCGCCGGGTCTGGTGTTGATCGGCAGCACCGGCCAGTGGAACGTCGCGACGCCCTGGCCGTTGCCTCCGGCGCTCACGGCGAACGGGCCGGCGGTGCGCTGAGCGGTGATGCGCCCGTTGACCGGCGGCAGCGTGCTGATGGCCAGCGTCGCGGTGACGCCGCCGCGGGCGTTGCGCAGGCCGAGCTTGAAATCGGCGTTGCCGATGAACCACGGCGCGTTGGCGATGACGCCCGGCACGATGCCCCCCGAGCCCGACACGCCGCCGCCCAGGGAGGTCGGCCGGTCGCCGGGCCGCTCGCTGTAGAGCGTGGGGCTGTCGAACGGGAACGTGCCGTTGGCGACGCGGGCGTCGGTCAGCCCGGTGCGGATGAACACGTCGATGACCTGGGCGGCCTGCGGGGGCACGTTGACCGTCGCCATCACCGGGTCGATGTTGTCCTGGAACTGCGGCGGCGCGCCCGGGGCCCGGGCGTAGAACCCGATCACTGCCGGGATGGTCGTGAACACGCCGTTGTGCATGAAGCTCTGGCGCAGACCGACGTTCCGCAGCGAGGGCACCTTGAAGCGGCCGCGGTCGGCGGCGTTGCCCGTGACGATCTGCCGGCCCAGGTCCTCGCCCGGGGGCCGCAGGCCGATGTTGCGGAACGACTGGTTGCTGAACATCGGCGGCGTGTGGCAGACGGCGCAGTTGGACGCCTGGAACGCCTGCAGCCCCTGCTGCTGCTGCGGGGTCAGCGCCGTGGTCTGGCCGGCGTTGAACCGGTCCCAGGGGGTGTCGTTGGCGATCAGCGTGCGCTCGTACGTCGCGATCGCCATGGCGATCCGCGCCGCGGTGATGGCGCTGTCGCCGAACGCCCGCGCGAACAGCGTCGGGTAGTCGGGCTGGTCGGCCAGTCCGGCCGCGACGTCCGCCGGCAGACCCGTCGCGATCGCCAGCGGACGGGCGGTGCGCAGCTTCTCGGCCACCTGGTTCCAGTTGCGCGAGGCGTGCGCCATCTCCACGTCGCTCAGCGGCGGACCGACCACCTGGCTCTCCAGCCCGCCGCCGGTGGGGATGACCGCCTGGCCGGTCTGAGGATCAGTGAACGTCGTGCGCGCCCGCCCATCCCAGAACAGGTCGGTCGCGAACGCCGCGTCGATCACGCCCATGGAGTTGCGCCCCGTCACCTGGGGGGCCGTGCCGAACACGGCGTGCCGCACGTAGTCGTTGAGCGCATCGCTGGCGATGACGCCCGGGGAGCCGAAGACGTCGTCGGCGTTGTTCAGGATGCCGTCCGGGCCCGCCGTGCGGGCGCGGCGCCGGTCCGAGCCGCCGGCGGTCATGCTGTGGCACGTGCCGCACGACATGGTGTTGTCGGTCGAGAGTTGCTCATCCCAGAACAGCACCTTGCCCAGCAGCCGCTTGGCCTCGGTGATGGGGTTCTGCGGCGGCACCGCCGGAGCCGGAAGCGGCGGCACAGGCGGCGGCGGCGGCTGCGCCGTCGCTCGACCCGCGCTGGCCAGCACCGCCAACGCCACCGACAGAACCACGCCCGCCCCCCGGATCCACGACTTCAGCACGCCGCTCGCTGCACGCATGTGTCCGCTCCAGACCCCACCGCTTCGACCACCTCTGTTGTGCCGCACGCACCCGACGGGGACATCCCGCACCGACATTCCGCGCTCAGTCGCCGGCGCCCTCGCGCCCCGCCCCCGACGGAACGTGCGCCTCCGGGCTGAACCACGTTTCGGCCATCGCCTCGGCCGGCACACGCTCGAACACCAGCAGCCGGGGCGGCGGCGGTTGCCGACCTCCCCCAAACTCCGGCGGCCGGTCCAGGAATCGCGGCGGAGGACGATCACCCCGTGGCCCGTCGCGCTGGCCGTCGCCCCGTCGCTCGCCGCCGTCAGGCGGTGGCATCTTGCCCTTGCCCGGCCCAGCGGGACCACCCGGTCCGCCCGGCCCGCCGGGCCCCGGCGGCGGGAACCCCTTGGGGCCCTCGCCCATCGGAGGCGGCGGCATGCCTTCGGGCCCGCGCTCGCCGGCGCGGGGCGGACGACCCGGCCCCTTGCCGCCGAGCCCGCCGGGACCACCCGGCCCCTGGCCCATGGGCATCGGGTCCGTCCAGTGCAACTCCATCCGCCGCACCAGCCGCGTGTCGCGCTCGATCCACAGCTCGATCCGGTTGGGCTGCGGACCGCGCGCCGCCGTGCGCACCGCCGTGATCCGGTCACACTCCGGCCCGCCCGCCGGCGATGCGCCCGCGTCGGCCTTGTTCAACGCGTAGTCGCCCGCCAGTTCGTCCAGCACGCCCTCCACCGAGTCCAGGAACATCGTGCTCTCGCCCGCGTCCAGCCAGCGCGGCCGGACGTGCCGCGGCGGGAACCTGTCCACCGACCCGTCGGGCCGCACGGCCCACACGCCCTGCGCATCGCGCCCCAGCCACACCGTGTCGCCGAACGGCGTCCGCGAGCGGATCACGTAGCGGTCGCCCGAGCGAACGTCCACCACGCCGATCGGCTCGTCGCCCGGTCGGCTCTGCCCACCCATCATGGCGCGGATCTCGTACCGCCGATCGCCGGCCCGCTTCGACGCATCGATCGCGCTGCGCACCATCGCCGTCGCCGACGGGGGCGCCGACAGCGGGATCACGATCGCCGCGATCAGCGCCACCGCCGCCGCCGCCGACGCAAACCGCACCCACATCGCCCGCCCGGCCCGCACCGTCGCGGGGCCGATGCGACCCACCACGGTCGGCTGATCAGCGGCCCGCAGCGCGTCCATCACCCGCCGCACACGCCGCTCCTGAGCCGCGCGATCGTCCCGGAGCAGGAACGACAGCAGTCCGTGCGCGTACTGCTCGGCCGCGGCCTGGTCGTGCGTGCCGCCGGGCTCCGGGGCCAGGGGTGGATCGACGTCGGGGCGTGGACCGGGATCGGCCGGTCGGGTCGCGTCGGGGCTGTTCACGAATCACCTCCCACGGTCTGCAGACACTGTTCCAGGGCCAGCCGGGCCCGCTGGACGCGCTTCTTCACCGCTTCTTCCTCCGCCCCCAGAGACTCGGCAACCTCGCGCAGTAGCAGCCCGCGGCTGTAGACCAGTTCCACGACCTCACGCAGCCGCTCGGGCAGACGCCCCATGCAGATGCGCAGCCGTTCGACCCGGTCGCGGAAGCTGTCGCCCGGAGCACGGGCCAGCGACTCGAATCGCCGGTCGAGCCCCTCGAGCACGCCGGGATCGCACGCCAGAGCGGCGCGGGCGTTCTTGCGGCGGTGTTCCAGCACCAGGTTCGCCGCGATCCCCCGCAGCCACGGCCCGAAGGGGCGCGAGCGGTCGTAGTCATCGAGCCGGCGCCAGGCGACGAGCATCGTCTCCTGGAACACATCATCCACCGACGAAGTGCGCAGCAGCAGCGACCGCAGGAACGCCGTGAGCATGTCGGCGTGCTCGCGCACCAGAATCTCGAACACCTGCTTGGCGGATGGTTCGTGGGGCAAGGCCGGCTCCTGGTGGGATTGTCGCCGCCCGGCGACGGGGGGACATCCGACCCGGGTCCCACGTGGCGGGATGCGGATCGGCCCGATCCTGGCGCAAAAAGAAACCGAACGCCGGGCGGAACCCGGCGTCCGGTGAAGATGCACGACCGTGCGATGCCTGCGGGGCGTCCGGGCCAGCCGGTGTGCTATGGGCATCCGGCGAAGAACGCGCCGATGAAGAAGTCGAAGTCCGCCCCGGTGAGGAAGCCGTCGGCGCCGGGCTGACCCTGGTCGTTGCACAGGTCGGCGATGTAGGGGCCCGTCGGCTCGGGCCGGCGCGTCTCCTGGAAGAACGCCTGCACGAAGACGTCGAAGTCCGTGCCGGTGATGAACCCGTCCGGGCCGTCGATGAAGGGCTGAGCGCTGCCCTCGGTGGCGACGTCCGCCGGGCTGCAGGCCACGGGGAGCACGCCGGTGATGTAGCCGACCGACGCTCCGTCGACGACCGGCGGCGCCAGCAGGACGGTCTGCTCGACGGTGCCGAAACGGATCGTGATCGGCGTGGGCACGAACGACTCGGGCCCGAGCACGGCCCAGGCGGTATTCGAGGTCAGGGGCACCGCCGTCGCGGCCCCGGCCCCACCGAACTCGGCGCGGGACGCGAACGGAAGCGAAGCGATCGCCTGCCCGTTGAACCGCACGCCGGCGACGTCGGGCGTGACGTTGTAGACCAGGAACATGTCCAGCGTGTCGGCGAACTGGATGACCGAACTCGTGTTGTACTTGAGCGAGAAACCCGTCGGACCGGCGTCGTACCGCATCACGATCGCCAGCGTGTTGGCGGGCTTGGACGCGATGGCGGCGACCAGCAGCGCATCGGACTGGATGTTGGGCAGCACGCCGAACGGCGCGGGCCCGCCCAGCACGCCCGGGCCGCCGGCGGCGTCGGGCACGATGTTCGGCGATGCGTACGGCGTCGTGAAGTACGCGTGGGTGAACAGCGGCACGAAGTCCAGTGATCGGCCGAGCGGCGCGGGGTTGATCGGGTGGTTCAGCGTGGGCGCATCGCCGGCAACGGCGTCGCCGTACAGCACGCGCCCCGGCTGTCCGCCGGGCGAGCCGACATCCGCCGAGCCCGAGGCATCGATTCGGGTGGCGGCGATGAAAATCGCGCCCCCCGCGCCCGGTGCGGAGGAGCCGCCGTCGCCGCCCAGTCCACCCTGGCCGCCCTGCCCACCGGCCCCCCCGTCTCCTCCGCCACCGCCTGATTGCGCATTGCAGCCGGAGCCGTTGGCCCCCGCGCCGCCCTGCCCGCCGACAGCGCCGGGCAAGCCGGGGCTGCCGTTGGAACCCATGGCCGGACCCGGCCCGACCGCGCCGCGCGCCGACAACGCGATCGCGCCGTCAACACGCCCCATGACGATGAACTGCAGCCCCCCGCCGCCGCCACCACCCTTGGCGCCTTTGCCGCCCGAACCACCGTCCCCGCCCCGGCCGCCGCCACCACCGGCCCCGCCGCCGCCACCGCCGCCGCCGGTGCCGATACAGGGGGGCGTGGGCGAGCCACCGCCGCCGCCACCGCCACCGCCACTCGACCCGGACATACCACCCCCGCCGCCGCCGGCGCCGCCGCCGCCGCCGGCGCCCGAGCCGCCGTTGCCGCCGTTGAGCACCGGGATCAGGATGGTCGCCGGGGAATAGCCGCCCGCGGCAAAGCCGTTGCCGCCGCGCCCGCCGGAGAAACCGATGTTCCCGGCGCTCCCGATCGAGCCGGACCCGCCCGCGCCGCCCGGGGGCCCTCCTGCGCCACCGCCGACGGGTGTGCTGCCGCCCGACCCACCCGTGCCGGGTCCGCCAGCCAGACCGCCCTGTGGAGGCTGCGCGAGGTTGTTGACGCCGATGCCGCCAGGGCTCCCGACGCTGCCGGGGTCGCCGCTGGTTCCGTTGTTGCCGATGCCCGCCGAGAAGCCAGCGCCGCCGCCCTCGCCGAAGAGCATGTTGCCGGTGCCCGCCAGGCCTCCCTGGCGCGGCACCAGGCCCGGCGCTCCGGGCGCTGCGCCGCTGGCGGGCTGGCCGTCCTGCCCGGTGAGGGGATTGCCCTGGTTGTCGGCGCCGAAGCCCGTGCCGCCGGGACCGCCGTTGCCGCCGTCGCCACCGTCGCCGCCGTCACCGCCGCCCGGGCCGCCCTCTTCGTTCAAGGCGTCCGCGGAGATCGTGGCGGCGCCGACGGCGCGCAGGTCCCCGCCGACGAGCACCTTGGCGAGATTGTCACCCTTGAATTTCACGCTGACCGACGCGGGCAGGACCATGTCGCCGGCGATCAGCCACGTGCGGACGCCGCCGGACACGCCGCCGGCCCAGATCGGAACGCCCTCGAAGTCGAACACCACGACCTGGTTCTTCTTGACCTGGCCGCTCGAAGTATCGAATTCGTACTCGTCCGGAAAGGCGTGAACCGTCCCGCTCACCAGGAGCAGGGCCGCGGCGGCAGACAGACACGACGCAACGAAATGTCGGCGCACGATCAGATCTCCCACGGCGCGGCGAGTGGTCGCCGCATCGAAGGTCAGAATACACGCAAACCCTGCAAAATCCAGCCCGGCGTCCTCAGCCGGCACACCCCTCAAAGAACCGCAGCACGAAGAAATCGAAGTCGCTGCCGGTGATGAACCCGTCGGGTCCGCCCGTGCCGTCTCCGTTGGTCAGGTCGGCGATGTAAGGGCCGGCCGGTGCCGGACGGCGTGATTCCTGAAAGAACGCCTGCACGAAGACGTCGAAGTCCGTGCCGGTCACGAACCCGTCCGGACCGTCGATCAGCGGCTGCACGCTGCCCTCGGTGGCGATATCGGCCATGCACGGCAGGTTCAGCCGCACGTTGTCGAACGCCTGCTGGCCCGACGTGAAGTCGTACAGCCCGATGCGCCCGATGTGGTGGCCGGCGGTCGTGAGCGTGGTCGCGGGCGTGGCCGCGCCGTTGAGATACACCGAGTACACATCGCCGCGAACGGTGAGCCGCAGGTGCAGCGTGTCGCCCTGCGAGAACAGACTTGCCGAGGGCGACTGGATGCCCCCGTATCCCCCGTTGACCACCTCGTGCCAGTAGAAGCCCGTGCCGGTGTGCGACTGACCGCCGGTCACCAGCAGCACGCCGTTCTGGCCCTCGGCGTCGGCGTGCAGCCAGACGCCGCCGTCGTTCACCGCGACGACGTCCAGCTCAAGGTCCAGGTCCGCCAACACGTACGGCAGCGATGAATACGTCGGCGGCGTGTTGTCCGGGATCGTCGCGAAGTAGACCCCGCCCTGCGCCAACCACCCGCCGCGCTGGTTCTCCCACAGCGGCGATGGGCCGTTGTTGAAGTCGTCGAAGAAGTAGGTCTGGCCCAGTGCGGCCGCCGGCCCCGCCAGAAACAACGCCGCCGCCCCGATCGCCGTGAGTTTCATGCGTCCATCTCCTTGCCGACCATGCTACCGCGCCACGCTGCACCGGCAAGTCGCTGTGTCGCCGCACCGGCGGGAATCTCCTCCCGCCATAGACAAAGGGCCCGGGGAAACCCCGGGCCCTGCGGAAGAAATCTCGATGACCCCACGACGCTCTGTCAGATGGGGCAGCCCTCAAAGAACTTCTCGATGAAGAAGTCGAAGTCGCTGCCGGTGATGAAGCCGTCGGGTCCGCCCGTGCCGTCGCCGTTGGTCAGGTCGGCGATGTAGGGACCGTTGGGCTCGGGCCGGCGGACCTCCTGGAAGAACGCCTGCACGAAGACATCGAAGTCCGTTCCGGTGATGAAGCCGTCCGGGCCGTCGATGAACGGTTGAGTGCTGCCCTCGGTGGCGATGTCGGCCGCGTTGCAGCCGGTCGAGCCGCCGCACCCGGGCGTCGCCGGGATGTACACAAGGCCCAGGAGGTTGTTCCCGGACGCTCCCGCCGTGCTGCCGACGATGGTCGCCTGGCCGGTCTGCCGGTTGATCGTGTACAGATTGTCGGTGTTGTTGTCCACCATGTAGATCGTGTCGTTGTCGCGGTTGTACGCCAGGCCGTTGGGGTTGGTCGGGCCCGTCAGGGGGCCGATCAGCGTCGCGGCCCCGGTGGCGCGGTCGATCTGGTAGAAGCTGTCCGTTCCGCTGCTGGTGCCGTACATCACGTTGTTCCGCGAGTCGTACACCAGATTGGGAAACGACGTCAGGCCGGACGTGCCGATGAGCGTCGCAGCGCCCGTCGTGGTGTTCACCGAGTACAGGCCGTTGTTGTGGCTGGAAGCGGTGTAGAGCGTGCCGGTGCTGCTGTCCCACTCGATGCCGTGCATGACGATGTTCGGAACCGCCGGGTCGTAGGCCCCGACGAGCGTCGCGGCGCCCGTCGCGAGGTCGAGTGTGTAGAGCGAGTCCGTGCTCGTCGACGTCAGGTAGACCGTGCCGGTCGAACAGTCATACGCCAGGCCCGCCGTGGTTCCCGCGTTGGAGCTCACCGTCCCGATCTGGACCTTCGAACCCGTGCTTATATTGATCTCCCAGAGCGAGCGGCTGCTGTCAACGGCGATCAGGCGGCCGGCCGGCGCCCCTTCGGGCTGGGCCAGGGCGGACGAAGCGGCGGCGAGCAGGGCGACGACGGTCAACATGCGCATGCGAATCTCCTCCGGGTGAATTGGGTTTCTGAATGTAGGTGAATCCCTTCGACGCGCCTACCCCCACAATCGCGTGTTGAACTGGGCAATCGGCGGAGACCGGCCGTCGCCCGGGAACGAAAACGCCCCCGGTCGGACCGGGGGCGGCTGGGCCGTCGGGGCGCACGTCGGCCGGGTTCAGGCCTTGGAGGGCTTGAACATGCTCTTGAAGGCGCGGATGGCCTCTTCGAGCTTCTTCTCGACCGCCTTGATGTCCTTCTTCTGCTCGAGCTCATCGCGGACGGGCTTGCCGACGCCGCGCATGTACTCCAGCAGGCCCTTCTCGAATTCACGAACGGACGAGACCGGCAGATCGTCCATGAAGCCCTTGCTGCCGGCGAAGATCGAGATGACCTGGTCGATGACGTGGAACGGGACGAACTGGGGCTGCTTGAGCAGCTCGACCATGCGGGCCCCGCGGTCGAGCTGGCGCTGCGTGGCCTTGTCCAGCTCGGTGCCGAGCTGTGCGAAGGCCTCGAGCTCGCGGTACGCGGCCAGGTCCAGCCGCAGCGAGCCGGCGATCTGCTTCATGGCCTTGACCTGCGCGTTGCCGCCGACGCGGGAGACGCTGATGCCGACGTTGATGGCCGGGCGCACGCCGGAGAAGAACAGTTCCGGCTCCAGGTAGATCTGACCGTCGGTGATCGAGATGACGTTGGTCGGGATGTACGCCGACACGTCGCCCTCCTGCGTCTCGATGACCGGCAGCGCCGTCAGCGAGCCGCCGCCATTCTCGGCGCTGAGCTTGGTGGCGCGCTCCAGCAGGCGGCTGTGGAGATAGAACACGTCGCCGGGGTACGCCTCGCGGCCCGGCGGGCGGCGCAGCACCAGCGACAGCTGGCGGTAGGCCACGGCCTGCTTGGACAGGTCGTCGTAGATGCACAGCACGTGCTTGGGCGTCTTGTTCTGCTTGCCCAGCCACATGAAGTACTCGCCCATGGCGCAGCCGGAGTACGGCGCGATGTACTGCATCGGGGCCGGGTCGCTGGCGCCGGCGCTGACGACGATCGTGTAGTCCATCGCCCCGTTCTTGCGCAGCGTCTCGACCGTGCCGGCGACGGTGGACTCCTTCTGGCCCACCGCCACGTAGATGCAGACCACCGCCTCGGGCGTGCCCCAGTACTGCTTCTGGTTGATGATGGTGTCGATGGCCACCGCGGTCTTGCCGGTCTTGCGGTCGCCGATGATCAGCTCGCGCTGGCCGCGTCCGATCGGGATCATGGCGTCGATGGCCTTGATGCCGGTCTGCAGCGGCTCGGTCACCGGCTGACGCTCGGCGATGCCCGGGGCGATGATGTCGATCTTGCGACGCTCGGTCGCCTGGATCGCCGGGCCGTCGTCCAGCGGCCGGCCCAGCGGGTCCACGACGCGGCCCAGCAGGGCCTCACCCACCGGAACTTCCAGCAGGCGGCCGGTCGCCTTGACCAGGTCGCCCTCTTTCACCGAAAGATAGTCGCCGTAGATCACGGCGCCGATCGAGTCCAGCTCCAGGTTGAACACCTGCCCCATGACCGACCCCGCCGCCGTCTGGAACTCCAGCAGCTCGCCCGACATCGCGTTGCTCAACCCGTACACCCGGGCCACGCCGTCGCCGACCTGGATCACCCGCCCCACTTCGCTCATCTCGAGCTGAGAGGCGTACTGCGAAATCTCCTGCTTGATCACCGACGCGATTTCATCCGAGCGGATCTTCACGGGAGGCTTCCTCTCTAGGGGTGCCGTTGAACCGTTGCCGGTTGGGGGGTGGAGGGTGCTGCACGCCCGCCGACCACGGGCCAAACCCGTCCGTCCGGCAGGGGGAGGCAACGGTAGCGCTCCCGCGCCGGATCGCCAAGCCCGAGGCCCCGGAGCCGGATCCAAACGTCTACCAAAAAGCCCCGGGACCGGGTCCCGGGGCCGTGTGCGATCGCGAGCGTCCGCCTCCGACGGCTCTGGTTCAGCAGCCGACGAAGAACAACTGCACGAACAGGTCGAAGTCCGTGCCGGTGACGAACCCGTCGGGGCCGCCGGAACCGGTGTCGTCGGTCAGGTCAGCCAGCGGTGTGCCGCCGCCGGTGGTCAGTTCGGTGAAGAACGCCAGGATGAACACGTCGAAGTCGGTCCCGGTGATGAACCCGTCGGGGCCGGACAGCGGGTCGGAACTGCCGTCGGTCGCGACGTCCGCCGGGGAACACCCGACGGGCGCCGCCGCCACCAGCAGCACGCTCTGGTTGCTCGTGGCCTGGCCGGAGCCGTTGGTCACGACGAGCGTGTAGACGCCGGCGTCCGACGGCGCGAGCCCTTCGATCATGAGCGACATCGGCTCGGCGTCCACGGCGCCGAACGCTCCGGTCACCACGCCGCCGTCGGGCGACGCTCCGGCAGGCCCGTTGGCGATCGGCTGGCCGTTGCGCTTCCACTGGAACGTGGAACCCGGCGGGGTCAGGGCGCAGGCGCCGTCGATGATCGCCACGTCGCCGGGGCCGAGCTGCTGCGCGTCGGGCACGGCCGAAGCCCCCAGCGGCGCCGGCATGATGTTGTGCCCGGTGATGAACACCAGCGCCGACCGCGATGTCACGCTCCCGCACGCGTTGGTCACGCGCACGGTGTAGAAGCCCTCGGTGGAGGCGTTCACCTCGTCGATCGAGAGTTCATCGGTGGTCACGCCGTGGAACAGGCCGCCGTTGACCAGCGGCTGCCCCTCCTTCATCCACTGGTACGACAGCGGCAGGTCGTTCCCGTCGGCGTTGATCCGAAGGTTGACCGACCGTCCCTCATCGGCCGAGGCGCTGGTCGGCTGGGTGATGATCGTGGGCATGCTGACGCCGCACCCCGCGTCGGGGCTGGTCAGCGTCGCGGTCATCACGTTGCCCAGCAGCGGGCCGGGCTGGTGCGTCTGGTTGAAGGGGCCGGGGCTCAGCAGGTCCTGGTAGTACTCGGCCGCGAACACGGCGCTCTGGTTGTCCTCGACCTCGATGAGGTCCGACACCAGGGTGACCGACTGCCCGGGCGCCAGGCTCAGCGGCACGGCGTCGATCGGCGTCGTCGTCGTGACCACCGGGTCGCCCCGCATCAGCGACTCGAGCGACACGACGCCCTGGGAGATGGTGACGCGCCGGCGGATCCAGATCGCCTGCGTCGCATCGTTGTTGGTGACGCAGAGACTCACGCCGTCGGCCCCGGTGGAGCCCACGGCCATCTCGGCGCTGACGGTCGGCATCGCCGGCTGGGTCGCGGGGGCCGACCCTCCGCCGGGCGCCGGCACCTGGCCGTTGACCGTCGCCGGCTGGCCGTCGCGCATCCACCGCACGCGGATCGTGTTGTTGGGCCCGAGCTGGCGGAGCGACACGCCGAAGTGCTCCAGCTGGCCCACCGGCGTCAGGTGCTGCGGGTTGCGGTAGTCGATGATCGTGAACGAGCCGTCGGTCGAGAGCAGCACCAGCGGCGAGCCGTAGTTGCTGTTGTGGTAGGTGTGCAGCACGTCCTCCGGACGGATGCCCTCGATCTCGATCTCGAACTCGTTGCAGGGCAGGTCGCACCGGTTGTGGCAGTCGAAGTTCGACAGCCCGCCGGTGATCGTGTACCCCGTCTGTCCCAGCGCCGTTCCGGCCGTCATCGCCGCCACCGCCCCCAGCAAGAACGTTCGAAGCTTCACGGTGATTTCCTTTCTGAGTGCGGCCCGCCGATCCGGAGCGAGCCTCGGTTCCCGTCGAGCGCCCCGGCGCGCTCACGTCGAATCCCACCGCCCGTCTGCGCCCGGCGTCAGGCCGGGCACCCCTGGAAGAACAACTGGATGAACAGGTCGAAGTCCTCGCCCGTGAGGAACCCGTCGGGCCACGGGTCGCCGGTCCCGGCGGTCGCGACGTCGGCCAGGTACTGGCCTGTCACCGGCATCTGGTAACCGGTGAAGAACGCCAGGATGAACGAGTCGAAATCGGCCCCGGTCAGGAACCCGTCCGGACCGGTCGAAAGGTCCGGTGCGCCCTCGGTGGCGACGTCGGCGGGGGAGCACGCACAGGCCGCGAACACGACCAGTTCCGCGGGCTGACTGGCCTCGGTCCCGCAACCGTTGGCCACCACGCAGCGGAAGCGGGCGGCGTCGGCCGGCGACGGGCCGATCACCTGCAGGCCCGGGGTATCGGCGCCGAAGTACGTGGCGCCGTTGCCGCTCGGTCCATCGGCGATCGGGAGGAACAGCCCCGAGCCCGGCGCCGTCTCGCGCTGCCACTGGAACGTCGGCGCGCCCGAGCCGGAAGCCGTCACGTCGAAGTACGCCACGCCCGTCGGGCATCCCCAAGTCGGCGAGGGCTGCTGCGCCACGCTCGCCGGCGAACAGGCTCGGATCACGGTCATGTTGTCGGCCAGGAAGATCGGGCCCCAGTCCTGGCACGTCGCCGGCCTGGCGTCGTAATGCACCACCACGCGGTTGAACGGCGTGGCGGTGGTGATCGCCAGCGTGCCCGTCGGCCACGTGCCCGGCTGCGGGGCGAAGGCGACCGCCGTGCCCACCTGGGTCGCGTCCAGAAACGCCGTGACGCGCATGCGCGCCGACGTGTCGCACCCCAGTTCCTGCGGGCTGTACACGATCGAGAAGTACGTCAGCCCCTGGTCGAACGCGACCGTCAGGTCCGACGCGAACACGCTGTTGGGGTAGACGCACAGCCCGCCGAAGCCCGCCGGCGTGAAGCCCAGCGAGTTGGCCGGTTGGATCGACATGCCCGAACCCGACGCCGAGAGCGAAGCGGTCAGCCCGTCCACCGTCACCGCCACCGGCAGCGATGTGTGCACCGGCGCGTTGTCAAAGTCGAACCGGACCAGCTGCGGGTCGGGCACGAACACCGCCGTCAGATCGTGCGGACCGTCGGCCGTGAACGAGTAGGTCGGCGTGGTGCTCACGGTTCCGCCGAACTCCGTCCACTCGCTGAAGACGTAGCCGGGCTGGGGCGTTGCGCTGACCGTAACGCCGGAGCCCGAGGTGTACGTCCCGCCGCCCGTCACCGTGCCCCCGAACGCCGGCTGCGCCGCGGCGGTCACCACGAACGTCTGCAGGAAGTTGGCGACGAGCGATCGGTTTGACGTCGCCAGGAACGAATAGGCGGCATTGGTGCTCACGACGCTGCCGCCCTGGGTCCACGAGCCGAACGCCCAACCGGTGTTGGACGTCGCCTGGAGCGTCGCTGTGCTGTTGAGCGGGTACGCCCCAGCGCCGGTGATCGAACCCGCGCCCGCGGGCGACACGGTCGCGTCGATGCTCACCGTCGCGGCCCCGGTCGATCGCATCTTGACGGCGTGGCCCTCGGAGAGGTTGTGGAAGTTGCCGCCGCGGATCCACCAATACGACCGGGTACTTCCGCCGGTGCCCTGGGCCCAGTTCCAGGTCGCGTACGGCTGGGCGGTCAGCCCGATGATGGCGATGAACCAGCGCGGGTTGGTTGCGTCGTTGGCCGGCAGGACGACGGGGCTCGACAGGTCCAGCGTGTGATGGAACACGCCCGCGTCGGCGACGGTGGTGTGCGTGGTGCTGGTGATGCGGCGCGTCGGCTGCACGCTCTCGTTGCCGCCCTGATAGTGGAACACGCCGTACGGCTGGTAGGCGATCGTGCCCGGGTCCTGCTTCCAGAACTCGATGCGGAAGCCCAGCTCGCACGCGCCGGTCCCCCACCACTCGATCCGGTCGATCGTCGCAGGTGCGGTCAGGACGAAGTCCTGCCATACCACCGCATCCCCGTCGAGGTTGTTCCCGTTCGGCCCAGGGTCCTGCCACAACTGCGATGACCGCGCGATCCCCCCACCGGTCACGGGCACCTGATTCACGATCACGGTCTGCCCGAACGCCCCCGACGCGCCGACAACCAGCGCCGCGGCCAAACGCAACGCCCGGAACGCGAGTTTCATCGTGTGCCTCCACCGCTCGACTCAGTCCGAGAGACGCCTTCGCTGGCCTCCTACTTCTGACTCTTGAGTCATCTTATGCGGGGAAACCCTAGGTCGATCGCCCGAACATGACGTCCTCGCCAAAAAACGCAAATGACACCGAGTCTCACGTGAAGTTCCACCATATTGAGCGATAAGTCTCGCATCGCCGTCAACGATGATCACCCCGTTTGGGTTGCTCCATAACTGCTTCTGGCCCCTGTACTAATGGATTATAGAGTCCTCTATTCGCAGGGGACTGTTCCGCAGATCCAGTCCAAAGTGCTCACGGTTTCTGCGTGATCCGCAGCCGCACCCGCAATTCCCCGCCCTCGAACCGCACCCCGGCCGGCCCGCCCACGACCGCCGCCGCCACGCTCTCGATCCCCTTGGCCAGATCCTCAGACGTCAGCGTCACCACGGCCCGCGCCACCCCCGGGTTCTGCCGCAGCACGTCGATCGCCTCCCGCGGCCCGCTGGCCACCACGTTCCGGATCACCGGCGTCTCCGCCTCCACCGTCCATCGCCCCCCCGCCCCCGGCGGCAGCGCCACGTACACCGGCACCTCGCTCAGGATGATCGTCTCCCGGCGCGCCCGGAGCTTCAGCGTCACCTGCACCGTCTCGGGGTTCATCGTCACCGGCGTCACGCCGACCAGCGACTCCGGCGGGCTGATCCGCGCCTGCACCACCTGCGCCGTCTCATCCGACAGCCGCGACAGCACCTCGGTGCTCACCACCGCCGGCGCGAACGTCCCCTCGGTGATCCGCCCCGCCGCGGCCGCGGGCAACTGCACCTCCACCGAAGTCACCAGGAACGTCGGCTCGCCTTCCAGGGCCGCCCCCGGGGCCTGCAGGCGCAGCGGCACCGTCCGCTTGACCAGTTCCTCCACCACGATGCGGCACGACGGCGGCTCCACGCCCGCGATGGTCACGCCCAGCCGGCGCAAGTCCGGGTGGTCCCGCAACGCCTCGCGCAGGTCCACCACGTGCTCGCCGCTGGTCCCCGGCACGCCGCCGATCCCCGGCGTCAGCCGAAGGGTCGACGACAGCACGCGCGACGCCGCGTCGATCGACGCGTTCGACCCACGCAGGTTCACCCGCACCGACCCCTTCCACTGCGGCTCGACCACGCGGGTGGTCAGGTCCGCCTTCTCGCCCGTGGCCACGTCGATGCGGGCGTCCACGGTGCTGGCCGTCAGGCTCTCGCGCTCGGCCCACGTCCAGATCAGGACCGTGATCAGCGACACCAGCCCGTAGGTCTTGAACTTCTGCCACATCGCAGGCTCCGCGCGCCGTTCAGGCGTGCCCCATGTCGGCGTGGTCGGGCGCGGGCGTGCCCGCCTCGGGCTCGCGCGCCGCTTCGCCGCCCACCAGTTTCCGCACCAGGCCGGGGTTCAACTTGAGCACCAGCAGGCCGCGCAGCTCCTCGCTGTTGAGACCGCGCGTCAGCCGCCCCCGCTCGGCCAGCGAGATGGTGCCGGTTTCTTCGCTCACGACGACGACGATGGCGTCGCTCTCCTTGGTCACGCCCACCGCCGCGCGGTGGCGCGAGCCCAGCGTGGCGTCGGGCATGTCCTCGGCGTCGGCCAGCGGCAGCTGAGCCCCGGCCACCTTGATCAGGTCATGCTTGATCACGACCGCCAGGTCGTGCAGCGCGCTGCCGGGGAAGAAGATCGTCTGCAGCAGACGCGACGTGACCCGTGCATCCATCGGCGTGCCCCCTTCGGCCAGGTCCTTCAGCGGGGTCTGCCGCTCCACGACGATCAGCGCGCCGAACTTGGCCTTGCTCAGGTACCCCGCCGCGTCAACCAGCGCGTCGACGACCTCCGTCTCCGGGCGCACCGCGCGCCGGAACAGGCTCCCCTCGCCGATGCGCGTCAGCCCCCGGCGCAGCTCCGGCTGGAAGATCACCACCAGCGCGATCGCCACGATCCCCAGCAGATTGTCGTACAGGAACGACAGCCGCTGGAAGTTCTCCCGCTGGCCCAGGATCCGGATCAGCAGCGTGCCGACCACCAGCACGATCAGCAGGCCCTTGAGGCCCCCGGCGGCGCGCGTGCCCTCCACGAACCGGAAGATCACCAGCACCACCACCCAGATCACCGTCAGTTCGATCAGCACCTGCCAGACGGGGTACGCCGCCATCCGGTCGATCAGCTGCGTGATGCGGGGCAGGAATTCCAACAGCGCGTCCTTCGCTTGTCTCGCCCCCACCGCCCCCCCGGACCCCGCCCGCCCGTCCCCATCGCCCGCGCCCGCGGCGGACGCCCGACCCCATTATCGGCGTTTCGGCGCCCCGTGTCTCGCGGATGCGTCGTCCAGAGCCGTTCATATACCATCGCCCACCATGCACCCGCGCATCACCGCCTGGCTCGACACCCCCAACCCCAACGCGCTCAAGGCCGAGCTCTCCGCCGCCGTCCCAGTCACCATCCGGTCCTTCCGCTCCGCCGAGGCCGCCGGGGCGGAGCCGCTGGCCGCGGCCATCTTCGCCGTCCCCGGCGTCACCGGATTGCTCTTCGGCGACCGGTGGCTGACGGTAAACAAGTCCCCCGACGCCGCCTGGAAGGACGTCAAGGCCGCCGTGCAAAGGGCCCTGGAATCGCACGCCGCGAACGCCTGACGCCGCCGCGTCCGGCCGCGCCCGCTATCGCCCCACGATCGGCACCTTGACCTTGCGATCCCCCAGGTGCACCACCAGGTCCGGCCACCGATCCTCCAGCCGGAACTGCGCCCCGGCTTCGAACACGCTGACGACCTGCGTCGCCGGTCCTTCCGGAGGGCTGTTCACCAGCACGAACTGCGGCGGCAGGATCTTCATCGGAGCCTGCGCCAGATACGTCGTGTAACCCCCCGTGGGGTTCGAGCCGCGCGCCCGCAGCGTCACCCACCCCCCGCTCCGTTCGGCGGTCAGCCGCAGGTCCATCGGCTCGCCGAAGGGCCGATCGCCCGGCATCACCACGGGGATCGGCCCGGGCGCCGGCGGTCCACCCGCGCCGGGGTTGTTCAGCATCGCGTCCACCACCTTCTTGCTGTCGCTCGAGAACAACCCAGCCCGCGGCAGCCGGTCGGACAGGTGCGTCCGCGCCCCGGGCGTCAGCGCCGGGTTCGACGCGATCGCCACCAGCACCTCCGTCGCGTCCGACGAGAACAGCGACCGGTCGGTCGAGGCGTCGATGACGCAGTACTGCTCGGGCTCGGCGAGGCCGGGCATCGAGGCGATCCGCTTGAGGGCCTCGGCCCGGTCCGAAGAGAATGAGATCGACCGCGCCGCCCTGACGTTCGGGCAGTCGCCCACGGGCGGGGTGGGAGGATGGTCGCACGATTCGTCAACGATCACGCACCCGCCCAGGGCCGACGCCACCACCGCCGCCCCCAGCACGCCCCACCGCCGCACCAATCCCGTTCGCATCGTTCCGCTCCTTGCCCGCCCCCGGTCCGACACCCTTCGCGGCGCGACGGTCGACCGATGCACCGCGGCTCAGACCCGGGCCTGCGGGCGCTTGGGGTCGGGCCAGTCCACGTGATAGAACTCGCCCCTCGGACGATCAACCCGCTCATACGTGTGCGCCCCGAAGTAGTCGCGCTGGGCCTGCAGCAGGTTCGCCGGCAACCGGGCCGAGCGGTAGGAATCGAAGTACGACAGCGCGCTGGCGAACGCCGGCACGGGCACGCCGTCCACCGCGGAGCGCGCCACCACCGCCCGCCAGTTGTGCTGGTTCCGCTCGATCACCCCAGCGAAGTACGGATCCAGCAGGAGGTTGGACAGGTCCGCCGACCGCTGGTACGCCTCGAAGATCTTCTGCAGGAACCGCGCGCGGATGATGCACCCGCCCCGGAAGATCATCGCGATCTCGCCCAGTTTCAGGCCCCAGTTGTTGGCCCGGCTGGCCGCCCCCATCAGCGCAAAGCCCTGGGCGTACGAGCAGATCTTGGAGCAGTACAAGGCGTCGCGCACGCACTCGACCCAGTTCCTCTGCGTCTGCCCGTGGTCGTGGTGATGCCGCGCCGGCGCCGCCAGCACCTTCGACGCCGCGACCCGCTCGGCCTTCATCGCGCTGATGTTCCGCGCGAACACCGCCTCGGCCATCGTCGGCGCCGGCACGCCCAGGTCCAGGGCGCTGTTGATGGTCCACTTGCCGGTGCCCTTCTGGCCCGCGGCGTCGAGCACCGCGTCCACGAAGTCGCCGCCGCCTGCCGGGTCCTTCTGACCCAGGATGTCCGCCGTGATCTCCACCAGGAACGAATCGAGGTCGCCCGTGTTCCATTCCCGGAACACGGCGCTCATCTGCGCGTTGCTCATCTCCAGCGAGTCGCGCATGAAGTGGTACGCCTCGCAGATCAACTGCATGTCGCCGTACTCGATGCCGTTGTGCACCATCTTCACGTAGTGCCCGGCGCCGCCGGGGCCGATGTACGTCGTGCACGGCACGCCCCCCTTGACGGGCTTGCCCGGGGCCGCGCCCTCCAGAGGCCGGCCGGTCTTCTCGTCCACCTTCGCCGCGATCGCCCGCCACACCGGCTCGAGCAGTTTCCACGACTCGGGCCTGCCGCCCGGCATCAGCGACGGGCCGAACCGCGCCCCCGTCTCGCCGCCCGAAACGCCCGAGCCGACGAACAGGATCCCCTTCTCGCCCAGCGCCTTCTCCCGGCGCACCGTGTCGTTCCACTCGGCGTTGCCGCCGTCGATGACCACGTCGCCCTTGTCAAGCAGCGGCGCCAGCCCATCGATCGTCGCGTCCGTCGGCCCGCCCGCCTTGACGAGCAGCACGATCCGGCGCGGCGCCCGGATGGACCGGACGAAGTCCTTGAGCTCCGCCGCGGGGATCAGCGCCCCCCCCGGCCCGATCACCCCCGGGGGGTTCTCGGCGATGAACGCTTCGGTCTTGGCCGTGGTGCGGTTGTACACCGCCACCTTGAACCCGTGGTCGGCCATGTTCAGGGCCAGGTTCTTGCCCATGACCTCCAGGCCGATGAGTCCGATGTCTGCGCTGTTCGGTTCGGGGCGGGCGATGGGCATGTGAACTCCGTCGGCGCGATTCAACCAGGGTGCCGGCGCAGCGCCGGGCCGAAACGGTCCGCCGCGCCGCTCCAGCCTAGCCGGCGTTCACCGGGCGCGTCGGCCCCTGGTAGGCGTTGATGCAGTGCAGGTACAGCAGGAACGACCGGACGATGCACATCATGTCCGCCCCGCAGGCCTGCAGATTCGTCTGCAGGTCCAGCAAGCAGTTGATCTCGTGCTGGCGCTCGTTGGGGTCGGTCGCCTTCTCCAGCGACTTGATCGCTTCCTCCGCCGCCTGCGCCACCAGCGACGCCACCGCCGCCGGGTCGGTCTTGTACACCGCCGCGGCCTGGTTCAGCAGGTCCAGTGCCCGCTGCACGGCCGCCTTGTCGGCGCCATTGAGGGTCAGCCCGGCCACGTGCTGCATGATCCGCGTCAGGTGCTCGCGCGCCCCGAGCCACATCACCTCGCCGCTGCGAACGCCCCCTTCCCGGGGCGGCGTCCCGGGCTGCGGCGCCGGGCCCGGCTTGGGCGACGCATCCACCCCGTCGGTCCTGTCGCTCTGGCACCCGCCGGCCAGGCCCATCACCCCCGCAACCCCGCACACCGCCGCAACGCGCATCATCCGTCGCATGGCTTGCTCCCCGAGTTCGAACCGCCCCAAGCGTACCAATCGATGCCCCCGCCCGGCGAACCTCGCCCGTGCCCGGTCGCGAGCCGGATTCGGCCTTATCCCATACCCCTGCATTCCTCGCACTATGGGGCATGCCACCGCCATCGAATCCCGGCGCCATCGACCCGGCCCGCCCCACCGACCGCACCTACCGCGACTACGCCCTCTCGGCCGACGCCGGCGCCACCGACCCCGAACACCCGCTCAACGCCAACCTCCGCGACAACGGCGTCGGCCTCACGCCCCGTGCCGCCGGCAGCGACGCCGAACGCCGCTGCACCACGGTCGCCTGCGGCTCGATCATGTCCTTCGTCACCATCCCGTTCGGCTGGCACGTCTTCGACGACGGCCGCAGGGCCCTGGTGTTCACGCCCGACTCGGCCGTGCACATCGAGTTCCGCCTGCTGCGCCGCGATGGGCGCGACGACGCCGCCATGATCGAGCGCTTCATCGCCGACCTGAGCGCCCACCCCGGCGTGCAGTGGCTCAAGCTCGACCTGGGGGGCATGGCCTCGCTGGCGCTGCGCCAGGTGCCCATCGGCAACGACATGGCCGAACAGGTCCACATGCTCAAGGCCTGCCCGTTCGATCCCGACCTCGTGCTGTGCATCAGCACCACGACCGCGATGGGCCGGATGTCCGACACGCTCGACCTCGTCGAGATCATGCTCCGCGACTTCCGCTTCGCGTCCGAGTCCGCCCCCCCCGGCGCCTGACGCACGCCGCTCACCGCGCGCCCGCCGCCGGAAGCACCACGGCCGCCACGAACCCGTCGTGCCCCTTGGACCCCACCGTCTGCAGCGCTGTCGCCGCCACCCTCGGATCTCCCGCCAGCGCGTCGAGCAGCCGGCGCATGCCCGCGGCCGACGCATCGCCCGTCGGCGGGGCCGCCACCGACCCGCCCCGCACCGCGTTGTCCACGATCACCAGGGCCCCGGGGCGCGACAGCAGGACCGCCAGGTCGAAATACTCCAGGGCCAGCGCCTTGTCGGCGTCGATGAACACCAGGTCGAACGGCGCTTCGACCCCCGGCATCGCCCGCAGCGACTCCAGCGCCGGCCCCTGCCGCAGGTCGATCACGCCCCGCAGCCCCGCCCGCTCGAACACGCCCCGCGCCACCGCCGCGTGCCGCGCCTCCAGTTCCAGCGTCACCACCCGCCCGCCCGGGGCCAGGCCGCGGGCGAGCCAGAGCGTGCTGTAGCCGGCGAGCGTGCCGACCTCCAGCACGCGTCGGGCGCTGATCGCCATGGCGGCGATCATCAGCAACTTGCCCTGGTTGGGCGCGACGTTGATGGCGGGCATGCCGGCCTCGGCGGCGCTGCGCAGGGCGTCGTCGAGCGCCGCATCGCTCGGCGCCAGCCGCTCGCACAGGAACGCATCGATCCGTGCCGGGTCCGCTCCGCTGATCATGTCGCGCTCCGCTGCCGACGCATCCCCGCGCTGCCGACCGGCCCGGCCACACGCCGGACCGGCTCGAGGGATGCCGCATCTACTATTGGCCCGCCATGAGCGAGCCAGCGTCCAAGCCGCCGACAACCAACTTCCTGCACGACATCATCGACGCCGACAACGCGTCCGGCCGCTGGGGGTCCTGGCCGGGCACCGCCTCCCCGCGCGTCCACACCCGGTTCCCGCCCGAGCCCAACGGCTACCTGCACATCGGCCACAGCAAGAGCATCTGCCTGAACTACGGCCTGGCCGTGAAGTACGGCGGGAAGTTCAACCTCCGCTTCGACGACACCAACCCCTCCAAGGAAGACCGCGAGTACATCGACTCCATCATCCGCGACGTGCGCTGGCTGGGCGCCGAGTTCGAGCACGGCCCCCACGCCGGCGGGCTGTTCTTCTCCAGCGACTACTTCGACCGCATGTACGCCTTCGCCGAGGAACTCATCCAGAAGGGCCACGCCTACGTCTGCGAACTCTCCGCCGACGAGGTGAGCAAGCGTCGCGGCACGCCCAGCACCCCGGCGACCAGCCCCTTCCGCGACCGACCCCGCGCCGAGAGCCTCCGGCTGTTCCGCCAGATGCGCGCCGGCAAGCACCCCAACGGCGCCATGACCCTGCGGGCACGCATCGACCTGGCCAGCCCCAACTTCAACCTGCGCGACCCGGTCATGTACCGCATCGTCCACGAGCCCCACCCGCACGTCGGCGCCGCCTGGTGCATCTACCCCATGTACGACTGGGCCCACGGCCTCGAAGACTCCATCGAGGGAATCACCCACTCCATCTGCACCCTCGAGTTCGAGATCCACCGGCCGCTCTACGACTGGTTCATCAACGCCATCAACGAAGACCGCGGCCCCGGCTCGCCCTGGGGGCCTCGCATCCACCACAGCCAGCAGATCGAGTTCGCAAAGCTCCGCCCCACCTACACCATCCTCAGCAAACGCAACCTCCTCAAGATGGTCGAACAGGGCGTCGTGTCCGGCTGGGACGATCCGCGCATGCCCACGCTCAGCGGCATGCGCCGGCGCGGCTACACCCCCGAGGCGATCCGCGCGTTCTGCGAAGACGTCGGCGTCACCCGTTTCGAAAGCTCGATCGACGTCGGCCGGCTCGAGAACGCCCTGCGCGACCACCTCAACCGCACCGCCCCTCGCACCATGGCCGTGCTCCGACCGCTCCGCGTCGTCATCGACAACTGGCCCGCCGGCTCGGTCGACATGCTCGACTTCACCGTCAACCCCGAAGACCCCGCCGCCGGCACCACCAAGGTGCCGTTCACCGGTGAGCTGTTCATCGAGCAGGAGGACTTCGCCGAAAACCCGCCGCCCGGCTTCTTCCGCCTGGCCCCCGGCGCCGAAGTGCGCCTCCGCTGGGCGTACTTCATCACCTGCACCCGCGTCGACAAGAACCCCGACGGCTCCATCAAGGCCGTCCACTGCACCTACGACCCCGCGACCCGCGGCGGCGACTGCCCGCCCGGCCCCGACGGCAAGCCGGCGCGCAAGGTCAAGGGCACGCTCCACTGGATCAGCGCCCGCCCCGATCACGCCGCCGAAGCGGAAGTCCGCCTCTACGAGCGGCTCTTCACCGCCGAAGAGCCCGGCGCACGCACCGGCAACTATCTCGACGATCTCAACCCCAACTCGGTGCAGACCCTCCGCGCCAGGATCGACCCGCGCATCGCCTCCGCGGCCAAGGCCGGTGACAAGTTCCAGTTCGAGCGCCTCGGCTACTTCTGCGTGGACACCGACTCCGCCCCGGGAAGACCGATCTTCAACCGGGCCGTCACGCTCAAGGACAGCCGCGACGACAAACCCAAAGCGACCGTGCGGACCTACACGTTCGCCGAGGCGGCCCACGAGTTGAAGGTGAAGCAGGACCGATTGGTCGCCCTCCTGCCCGCCGCGGGGCTCGCCGCCGCCGCCCAGCGCGCCCCCGGCCACCTGACCCTCGACGAGGTGCGTTCGCTCAAGGATTGGGTGAAGAAGAACCCGCCCGCCAGGGGCTGACCGTGCCGCGTGAGCATCGGGGCCGCCACTGCCGTCGCCGACGCCGATGTGTTCGACGTGCTGCCGATGGCCCGGGTGGCGGGCGAATTGGAGACCGGTGCATGAAACTCCCGTCGGTCTCGCTTCTGCCAGCGCTGCGCCGCATGGTGGCCAAGAGCTGCTGGTCAGAGGCGCAGGATGAACTGTTCGAGGAGATATTTGAAGCGTGGAGCGGAGCGTTTGGTTTGGAGTCGCCGCGGAATGCGAGCCTCTCCGAGGCGCAGCAGGTCTTTGCTGCTGCGATGCGAGTGATCGACGCCGGTCAGGATGGGAACGTGATCGAAGGGCTCCTGATCAAGCGACCGCACTTGATCGGGCCGGGCTTGGCCGCGGCACAGCGGCTGGGGCTCGGCAAGATTGCGAAGATGCTCGCCAAACTCCAGCCGCTTCTGCCGCCGCCGGGGCATGCGGCATCACCCGCCAAGCGAACGGCCTGGTATAACTCGCGCGGGGGGGCGCGTGCGGCAGAAAGTGCGGATCGGATGTTCATGCCCTTTCTGCGCGAGACCGAGGGCGCGTGGCGGGTTCTCCTGAAGTGGACGCTGGCTCACCCCGCGGAGTTTTTCGCGGGCGAGGCGGGCGCGGGCAGAAGGCAGGCGCCAACGCCGAAGCCGAAATGGAAACCGCTGCCGGGATCGGTGCGCGAGGCGATTGCCGGCGCGACGAAGAGCGGTCGCGTGCTGCCGACGCGCGGCCCGGCCGACGTTCAGCTCACCGAGGCACTCATTGCGCTCGATGTAGCCCTTTGCGACGATGAGCCCGACCGGCGGGTGCCGCTGTTGCGGCGAGAGGCCGCAGCGCTGCTTTCGATCGCCAATGCAATCACATCCGATGGCCTGTACGTCGGGGTGCTCGTGAATCAGCCGGGGGCGATCGGCGTGGCGCGTGCTGCGGCGAAGAAGTTGCGACTGAAGACCGTGTCACGCTCGCTCGACGAGATCTCGCGGCTGGTGAAACTGGACCCCGATGATCTGGAGGATCGGTTGTCCAAGGTTGAACGTGCAATCAACCGATGTGGATTCTCACGCGAGGCGTACCTTGGTGTGGTCCGGATCATGCTGAAGCACCCGAAGCACTTCTTTGGGGTGTGACGGAAGCATGAATGACGGAATTCCAATCCGCCCAGCCACCGCCGCCGACGTGCCCGCGATCCTCCCCATGGTCCGCGCCGTCTGCGACCTGCACGAGCGGCTCGACACGCGCCGCTACGACACCCTGGCCGACGTGCTCGACCGCTACGCCCGCTGGCTGCCGCAGCGCGCCGCCGACCCGCGTAGCGTGCTGCTCGTCGCCGACGCCGAATCGTCGGCGTCGATCGACGGGTTCCTCGTCGCCACCATCGAGCCCAACATCCCGATCTATCGCCGGCGCGAGTTCGGGTTCATCCACGATCTGTGGGTCGAGCCCGCCGCCCGCCGGCGCGGCGTCGCCCGCGCGCTGGTGCACAACTGCCT
The DNA here is from genome assembly GCA_026126345.1 of Phycisphaeraceae bacterium. GTDB lineage: Bacteria > Planctomycetota > Phycisphaerae > Phycisphaerales > UBA1924 > JAHCJH01. Next base: position 29,137 of record JAHCJH010000015.1, read on the forward strand.
CCACCGTTTCGCCGCCCTCGGCGTCGATCAGGTCCGGCTCGAAACCGCCGCGTTGAACGAACCCGCCCAGCGCCTGTTCGCGTCGCTCGGCTTCCGCGCGGGAACCATCGGCATGCTCCGCGACCTCTCCGCCGGCGATCAGCCGCCCGCGGGGGCTTGAGCCTGGGCCATCTCACGCAGGATCGACGCCCGCAGCATCTGGTATTCGTCGTCGGTGATCAGCCCTTCGGCCAGCATGGTGCGGATGTGCCGCAACCGCGCCTGCGGCGCCCGAGGATCGTCCTCGGCCCATGCGGTCGCCTCCGCCGGCTCCGCGTTCCTGGGCGGCGTGTTCGCCGGAACGATCCGCTCCCGTGACGAAGGGATCAGCCCGGCGCGCACCTTCGGAGTCTTCGGCTGCGGAGCCGCTTCCGACACCACCGGCGCCGCCGGCACTTCCAGAGTCGCTGCCACCGCGCCCCCGGCAACCCCTCCGGGCAGCGGCTTGAGCGTCAGTTCGATCTTGTCCGGCGTCAGCCGGTACGCAGCGCCGCTGGCCAGGTCGATCGCCGCCCCCACCACCGCGCCCGAGGCGATCGTCTGCCCCAGGCTGCCGTTGGCCAGGGTGCTGGTGACCGTCACCGTCTGCGGCTCGTAGCCCGCCTTGGTAATCGTGATCACCGCGTCGGTCCCGCGCGGCAACCGCACCACCGCCGGGGTCATCTGCACCGGGAACCCCTCGACCTGCACCAGCGCCCCCGGCGGGCTCGTCGTCACCGCGATCGGCTGGGTGAACCCGTTGACCACCGTCTGGCATCCCGTCAGCAGCACGGCCACCGGCGCCACCACCAACGCCGCCGCCAGCCGTCCGATCTTCCGCATCGTGAGCATCGCGCTTCCCTCCAGAGAGTCGCCGTACTCATCGGCCCGTTCGGACCGTCGGATAACCTCCGCGCACAGTCCGGCCGGGAATAACCGCATTCGGCCCCGCCTACCCTCCGGCCCTATGCCGCTCATCGTCACCGGAACCGTTGGAATCGACTCGGTCTACACCCCCCACGGCCACGCCGAAAAGGTCCTCGGCGGCTCGTGCACCTACTTCGCCGCCGCCGCGAGCTTCTACGGCCCAGTCCGCCTGGTCGCCGCCGTGGGCGGAGACTTCGACCAGCAGTACCGCGACGTGTTCAAGGCCTTCCCCAACATCGATACCGCCGGCCTGGAAGTGCGCCCCCGCAGCAAGACCTTCGCCTGGGGCGGCAAGTACCACGCCAACATGAACTCCCGCGAGACCCTGTACACCGAACTGGGCGTGCTCACCGAGCCGCCCCCGGCGATCCCCGCGGCGTACAAAGGTTCCGAATTCGTCTTCCTGGCCAACACCCACCCGGGCGTGCAGCTCGACCTGCTCGGGCAGTTCCCCCAGCGCCGCCTGGCCGTCGCCGACACCATGGACCTCTGGATCAACTCCGCCCGCGCCGAGCTGGTCGCGCTGCTGAAGAAAGTCGACGGCGTGGTGCTCAACTACGACGAAGCCGAGCTCTTCACCAGGAAGAACAACCCCGTCACCGCCGCGCGCCACATGCTCGCCGATCACGGCGGGACGAACGGCGCGCTGAAGTTCGTCGTTGTCAAGAAAGGCGAGCACGGCTGCCTGTTCGTGCACAAGGACGGCGTGGCGGCGCTGCCGGCGTACCCCGCGGAGCAGGTGGTGGATCCCACCGGGGCCGGCGACACCTTCGCCGGCGGCATGATGGGCTACATCGCCCAGCAGGGCGCCGAGGGGCGCCTCAAGAACCCCGCCTCGTTCGAAATCGTCCAGCAGGCCCTGGCCCACGGCACCGTCGTGGCCTCGTTCAACATCGAGTCGTTCACCCTCAGCCGCCTGCAGACGCTCAAGAAGGGCGAACTCGACGCCCGCCTGCGCGAGTTCTCCAAGATGGTCCGCGTCTGACCGGCCGGCCCGCCGCCGCTACCCTCGCGCCATGTCCATCGTCATCTTCCAGCACGCATCTTCCGACGGCCTCGGACGCCTCGCCCCCGCGCTGCGCGACCACGGCCACCGCCTGGACATCCGCCGGCTCGATCTGGCCCCCGCCGCGGGCGGACGCTCCATCCCCCCCGACCTCGACGGCGTCAGCGCCGTCATCAGCCTCGGCGGCCCGCAGAACGTCGGCGAGGACCACCCCTGGATGCGCGCCGAACTCGACTTCCTCCGCGCCGCGCACGAGCGCCAGCTTCCGGTCATCGGAATCTGCCTGGGCGCCCAGATGATCGCCGCAGCCCTCGGCGGCGAGGTGGGCCCCATGCCCACGCCCGAGTTCGGCTTCTGCCGCGTCACGCAGACGCCCGCCGGCAACACCGATGTCATGCTCGCCGGGATCCCCTGGGGCACGCACCAGTTCCAGGCGCACGCACAGGAGATCCGCAAACTCCCCCCCGACTCGGCGCTGCTGGCCTCGAGCCCCGGCTGCAAGGTCCAGTGCTTCCGCGCCGGGCTGCGCACCTACGGCTTCCAGTACCACTTCGAGTCGCTGCGCGATGACATCGACGGCTTCGCCCGCGATGCATGGGGCCGCTCGGTCATGCAGGCGTTGGGGCTGTCCGAGACGGACCTCAAGTCCCAGTGCGAACAGCACTTCGACACGTTCGCCCGCCTGGGCGACCGCCTCTGCGGAAACCTGGTCGGCCTGATGTTCCCCGCCGTCACGCGGACACGCGCCTGATGCCCCGCGCCGCCGGCTCGCGCCTGACCATCCGCCCCCCGCGGGACTACCTGCTCCGGCGCGACCTGTGCTCCTACGGCTACTTCCTGCTCGAGCCCAATCACTGGGATCCGGCCACACGCCAGTTCCGCCGCGTCCTGGACACCGGCCGCCGCTCCGTCAGCGTCAGCATCGAGCAGCCCTCCGGCGTCCGCGGCGGCACGCTGGTCGTCCGAGCCGCCGGCGCGCTCTCCGAGCCCGAACGCGCCGCCGTCCGGCGCGACGTGGCCCGCATGCTCAACCTGCACGAGCCGGCCGAGACCATCGCCGAGTTCCACCGCCTGGACCCGCGCTGGCGACGCGCCGGGCGCGGCCGGCTGTTCCGATCGCCCACGCTGTTCGAGGACGTCATCAAGACCGTCACCAGTTGCAACGTCGCCTGGCCCAGCACCATCAACATGAACCGCCGGCTCTGCGAAGTCGTCGGCCGCGGCGGCGCGTTCCCCACCGCCGAACGACTGGCCGACTGCCGGCCGCAGCTGCTCCGCGCCCGCTGCGGCGTCGGCTACCGCGACGCAAGGATCGTCGGGCTCGCGCGCATGTTCGCCGACGGCCGCATCGTCCCCGAGGCGATCGAGGACCCCGCCCTGCCCGACGACCGCCTCCGCGAGATCCTCATCGAGTGGCCCGGCATCGGCCCCTACGCCGCGGCCAACATCATGCAGCTGCTCGGCCGCTACGCGCACCTGCCCCTGGACACCGAGAGCGTCCGGCACGGGCGGACGGTGCTCGGGTTCCGCGGCGGCAGCCGGGCGGTGATGCGCCGCATCGAGCGCCATTTCGCGCCGTTCGCCCACCACAAGTTCCGCTCGTATTGGTTCGAGCTGTGGGATTTCTACGAGCGGCGCCGCGGCAAGTCGTGGACGTGGGAGAAGCGCACCACGGGCTCGACGTTCACCGCGTCGCAGTTGAAGTGACGCCCTCGCCGCTACCATCGGGCATGGACGTGTTCCGCGAGTTCCGCTTCGAGGCGGCCCACTGGCTGCCGCACGTGCCCGAGGGGCACAAGTGCCGCCGCATGCACGGGCACGGCTACCGCGTCGTCGTGCACGTCACCGGCTCACCCGACCCGCACACCGGCTGGGTGATCGACTTCGCGGACATCAAGCGCGCGGTGGACCCGGTGATCGACAGCCTCGACCACCGCACGCTCAACGACATCCCCGGGCTGGAAAACTCCACCTGCGAAAACCTGACGCGCTGGCTCTGGGCCCGCATCAAGCCGGCCCTGCCCGGGCTCAGCCGCATCGTGGTCTGGGAAACGGCGCACGCCGGCTGCGAGTACCGGGGCGACTGACGCCCCGGCGCGCACGCAACCGACGCCCGCTCACGACGCCGCCTGAACGATCTGCTCGGCCTTGGCGGCGACC
>JAHCJH010000150.1 GCA_026126345.1 Phycisphaeraceae bacterium
CGGCGGCCGATGGCGCCCGCGGCGCGGGACAGGCCCCGGGGTCGCCGGCGCCGTTCGCGATGCCGAACTTCGGGGCGCCGGCAGGGCAGGGTGTGCCGGGCGCGATCAACCTGCTGGACGATGTGGCGTTGAACGTGAAGATCGAGCTGGGTCGGACGCACATGCTGGTCGAGGACGTGCTGTCGCTGGCGGAGGGTTCGGTGGTGGAACTGGACAAGCTGGCGGGCGATCCGGTGGACGTGTACGTGAACGATCGCCGGGTGGCGCGGGGCGAGGTGCTGGTGCTGAACGACAATTTCTGCGTGCGGATCAACGAGATCGTGGCGGATACGGACGGCCCCAAGGGCTGAACGGTCCGCAGCGCCGGCGGCGGAGCCCGCCGGCAGCCGAGCCAGGATGGCGACATGGCGACGTGGCGAGCGGCGGCAACGTGCGTGGTGGCGGTGAACGCGCTGGTGAGCGTGGGCGCGGCCGATGCGCCGCCGAGCCTGATGCAGGGTCCGCCCGAGCCGACGGCGGTGCAGCGAGCCGCGGAGCGTGAAGCGCGCCAGGGCTTCGGCTCGGGGGTGGCGGCCGTGGAGGGCCGACCGGCGCCGACGCCCGATCAGCCGGGGGCGGCTGTGACGCTCGGCAGCGTGGCCCTGCCGCTGGCGATGGTGCTGGGGCTGATCGTGCTGGGGGCGGCGGTGCTGCGGAAGGTGGCCGTGCGACGGGCGTCGCTGGCGACGGCGCTGGGGCCGGGCGCGCCGGCGCCGGGGGGATTGCTGGAGGTGCTGGGGCGCTACCCGGTAAGCCGGTCGCAGGCCCTGGTGCTGCTGAAGGTCGATCGGCGGGTGCTGCTGCTGTCGCACACACAGCCTGGCAGGGCGCACGGCGGCGGCTTTGCGACGCTGGCGGAGATCGTGGACCCGGAAGAGGTCGCGTCGATGCTGCTGAAGGCGGACCAGGGCGAGGGACGGGCGATGAGCGACCGGTTCCGCGAAGCGCTGAACCAGGCGGACCTGGGTCAGACCCAGGTCGAGCCGACGCCCGCGGGCCGGCGCGTCAACGCCGCCGCCGACGGCGACCGCGTGGAGCTGTGGGACGAAGGGGCGGGCGTCCGGCCCGCCGAGCCTCCGGCGGGCGCGGAGATGTTCCCGGATCCGGTGGTGCGGCTGCGCCGGCGGTTGTCGGCGATGCGGTCGGGCGCCGCGGAAGGTGGGCGCTGATGGGCGCGCGCGCGGCGGGGCTAGCGCTGAGCGGGTCGCGTGCCGCGGCGGTGCGGGCGCTGGTAGTGGTCGTGGCGATCGGGTTCGTGCTGTCGGCGGTGAGCACGGCGTTTGGACAAGGGCGGATCGGGCCGTCGGTCGATGCGCCCGGGCCGCTGGTCCCGGCCCCTGCGGCGGCGACGCCGGCGGTGGGCACGCTGACGCCCGGGGCGCTGCCGGATGGGGGCGAGGACGTCCTGAACCCCGCGAGCATCCTGGCGCGTGCGGCGCGGGCGATGCCGGGCGCGAGCGACACGCCGGAGGGCCAGAAGACGGGGCTGTCGACGCTGATCAACGTGCTGTTGGTGCTGACGGTGATCTCGCTGGCGCCGTCGATCCTGCTGATGACCACGTGCTTCCTGCGCATCGTGGTGGTGCTGGGGATCCTCAAGCAGGCGCTGGGCACGCAGCAGATGCCGCCGTCGCAGGTGATGCTGGGGCTGTCGCTGGTGATGACGCTTCTGGTGATGAGCCCGACGATCGACCGGCTGAACAAGGAGGTGGTGGCGCCCTACCAGGCCGGGGAAGTGTCGGGGTACGACGACCTGTGGAGCCGGGCGCGCCAGCCCCTGCGCGATTTCATGTTCGACCAGATCGAGGCGACGGGGAACTACTCGAGCCTCTACATGGTGCTGAACTACCGCGGGATCGACACGTCCGACCCGTCGAGACTGACCCGGGCCGACGTGGACATGGTGTCGCTGGTGCCGGCGTACATCCTCAGCGAGCTGAAAGTCGCGTTCCTGATGGGGTTCAAGCTGTACCTGCCGTTCCTGGTGATCGACATGGTGATCTCGACCATCCTGATCTCCATGAGCATGATGATGCTGCCGCCGGTGCTGATCAGCCTGCCGTTCAAGCTGCTTCTGTTCGTGCTGGTGGACGGGTGGCAGCTGGTGGTGGGGAGCCTGATGACCTCGTTCTCGACGGCGCCGACGGAGGCCCCCGGCGCGGTGGCCCTGGCGGCGCGACTGACCGGACTTGCCTGAGCGGACCATGCCCTACGACGAATCAACCGTGGAGCTCGTGCGCAACACCCTGCTGGTGACGCTGAAGATCTCGCTGCCGATCCTGGCGGCGGGCGTGGTGATCGGGCTGGTGATCTCGATCCTGCAGAGCGTCACGCAGATCCAGGACCAGGCCATTGCGTTCGTTCCCAAGATCGTCGCGATGATGCTCGCCGCGGCGTTCCTGATTCCGTGGATCGTGCAGCGGGTGATCGCGTTCAGCCAGGAGATGTTCCTGCTGCGCTGACGGCGAGGGTGACCCATGGAAGCGCTGGTGCCCCAGGTCGTGCCGTTCCTGCTGGTGATGTTCCGGCTGTCGGGCCTGTTCGTGATCGCGCCGGTGCTGGCGAGCGTGAGCATCCCGGGGCGGGCGCGGGTGCTGCTGGTGTTCGCGCTGGCGCTGTGCGTGTTCCCGCTGACGCCGACCGCCGGGGTGCCGCTGCCGCAGGACGTGGTGTCGCTCGCGGCGGCGGTGGCGATGGAGGTGCTGCTGGGGTTCGTGCTGGGGCTCCTGATGCTGCTTCCGGTGGCGGCGCTGCAACTGGCCGGGTCGCTGATGGGTCTGCAGCTGGGCTTCGGGCTCGGGGCGGTGATCAACCCGGCGCTGGAGTCCGAGTCGGACGTGATCAGCGAGACGCTGATGGTGATCGCCCTGGGGGCGTTCATCGCGATGGGGGGGCTGGAGGTGCTGCTGGCGTGCGTCGCGGCGACGTTCCGCACGGTGCCCCTGGGCGCGGTGGCGACGGCCTCGGTCCCCGCGGACCTGGTGATGGGCGCGTTCGCCGGCGGCTTCGAGCTGGCGATCCGCATCGCGGCGCCGGTGCTGGGGATCCTGATGGTTGAGACGGTGATCTCGGCGTTCCTGATGAAGACCATGCCGCAGTTGAACATCCTCTCGATCGGCTTTGCGATCAAGATCGTGCTGGGCCTGCTGGCGATCGCGATGGCGTTGCAGGCGATCGACGCGGCGCTGGTGGACGCGATGTCGGGCGCGGGGCGCGCGGCGCTGCGGTGGTCGGCGGGCGTGCCGGGGGGAGGAGGCTGAGCCATGGCCGAAGACATGGGCCAACGCACGGAACTGCCGACGGAGCGCAAGCGCGCCCAGGCCCGCGAGAAGGGCCAGGTGGCGCGGTCGCCCGATCTGGCGGCGGCCGTCGATCTGGCCGGGGCGGCGCTGCTGGTCTGGTTCCTGGGTGCGTCGCTGGTGAGCGGCCTGAAGCTGATGCTGCAGCGATCGCTGGCGGGGGAGGGGCCCGGGGCTCCGCTGGACGTGCGGAGCGTGGGTGAGGCGTTCGCCTGGACGATGGTGCAGGGGATGTGGGTGGCGGTGCCGGTGATCGCGATCATGTGGGTGATCGCGTGCCTGGCGCAGTACTTCCAGGTGGGCTGGTTGCTGACGCTGCAACCGCTGGCGCCGAAGCTGGACCGGCTCAACCCTGTCGCGGGGCTGGCCAGGCTGTTCAGCCGAAGGTCGCTGGTGAAGACCGTGGTGAGCGTCGTGAAGCTGTTCGTGGTGGTGTGGGTCGTGGTGCTGGTGATGCGGGGCAGGATCGATGAGCTGGCGGCGCTCCCGGCGGCGTCGGCCCTGGCGGCGTTCGAGCAGATCTTCCTGATCGTGATGGAAGTGGCGGCGTACGTGCTCGCGGTGATGCTGCTGATCGGGCTGTGCGACTGGTCGTACCAGCGGTGGCAGCACACGCAGGACCTGAAGATGTCCAAGCAGGAGGTCAAGGACGAGCGCAAGAGCGGCGAGGGCGACCCGGAGGTGAAGGCCCGGCGGATGCGCATCGCGCGGGAACTGGCGATGCAGCGCATCCGGCGCGACGTGCCGAAGGCCGACGTGATCGTCACGAACCCGACGCACTACGCGGTGGCGTTGAAGTACGACGCGGCGACGATGGCGGCGCCCAAGGTGGTGGCCAAGGGCGTGGACTGGCTGGCGCTGCGCATCCGCGAGGTGGGAGTGGCGCACGGCGTGCCGATCGTGGAGAAGCCGCCGCTGGCCAGGGCGCTGTACGCGGGCGTTGAAGAAGGGCGGACGATCAGCCCGGAGTTCTACCAGGCGGTGGCGGAGCTGCTGGCGTACGTGTACCGGATCCAGGGTCGGGCGGCCTGAGGCAAGCCCGGCGGCGGGCGTGAGGAACGAGCATGGCGGCGAACGCGGCGGCGGCGAGCACGACACCCGGCTGGATGAAGGCGGTCGCGAAGCACCGCGGGCTGATCGTGCCCGTCGGGTTCGTGGCGATGCTGGGGGTGATCATCGTTCCGATGCCGCCGGCGGTGATGGACGCGTTGATCTGCTTCAACATCGCGTTGTCGGTGGTCGTGCTGATGACGACGATCTACATGGCCGAGCCGCTGGAGTTCAGCGTGTTCCCGTCGCTGCTGCTGGCGACGACGCTGCTGCGGCTGGTGCTCAACGTCGCGTCGACTCGGCTGATCCTGTCGGCCGACGCCGCGAGTCCGGAGGAGGCCGTGGGGGTCGCGGGGCAGGTGATCGCGGCGTTCGGGCAGTTCGTGGCCGGGGATTCACTGGTGGTTGGCATCGTGATCTTCGGCATCCTGCTGATCGTGCAGTTCGTGGTCATCACCAAGGGCGCCACGCGCATCAGCGAGGTCGCGGCCCGGTTCACCCTCGACGCCATGCCGGGCAAGCAGATGGCGATCGACGCCGACCTGAACGCCGGGCTGATCAACGAGGCCGAGGCCAGGCGCCGGCGCGAGCGGATCGGCCAGGAAGCCGATTTCTTCGGTGCCATGGACGGCGCCAGCAAGTTCGTTCGGGGAGACGCCATCGCCGGGCTGATCATCATCATGATCAACGTGATTGGCGGGATGGCGATCGGCATGCTGCAGCGCGGCTGGCCCGCGGGCCAGACCGCCGAGGTGTTCACCAAGCTGACGATCGGTGACGGCATCACCGCCGCCTTGCCCTCGTTCGTCATCTCGCTGGCATCGGCGCTCATCGTGACCCGGTCGAGCTCCAAGCGGGAACTGGGAGAGGACTTCACGGGCCAGCTCAGCGCCCGGCCCGTGGGGCTCGGCATCACCGCGGTGTTCATGGCGTCGCTCATGC
>JAHCJH010000151.1 GCA_026126345.1 Phycisphaeraceae bacterium
CGCTAGCAGGATTCACGCGACGCCTCAGTAACGTTTCTTGAGCAGCAGGCGGTCGCCCTCGCGCCGCCAGTCCATTCGATTGAGGAAACTCATGCCGAGCAGCACCACGGGCAGGTCTGTCTCGTGCACCGCCGCATCGACCCCGAGCATGCGCACGCCGCCGAGCTCCACCGCGTCCAGCCTCACCTTCCAGATCGTCGCCAGCCCGTTCGCGGTCGCGCTCTGGCCCATCGTGCCGGCGCGGTAGTCGATGCCGAGTCGCAGCGCATCGCTGCGCCCCATCGCCACCAGGGTGGCGCCGGTGTCGACCAGGGCATTGACCGCCACGCCGTTGATGCGCGCGCCGGTGAAGAAGTGCCCGCCCCCGTCGGCCTGCAGACTGATCTCGCTCGCCGCGGTTCCCGCGCTGCTCGCCACCTGCTCGCCCAGGCGCGCGACGAAGACACGGCCGTCGTGCTCCAGCGTGGCCGCCTCGCTCGTCGCCGCCCGCAGCACGATGCCCTCGCGCGTGCGTGCGCCCAACTTCACGGTCTGCGGCGCGCCGCCATCGACCACCAGCACCGCCCGGCCCGCGAACAGCCCGGCCACCGCCACGTCGGCAGCGTACGCCGCCCCCGCGCCCAAGCCCGCCGCGATGGCCAGCACGCCGACCGAAGCCGCCTTCCATCCGTCCATCCCGTCCTTCCTCCGCATCGCGCCGACCTCCCTCCCCGTTGCCGATCCGCCAAGCGGGCCCGCCCGCGCTGCGCACCGCCCGCCGATCATCCTCCGAGCCCCCGCCGTTCGTCCACCCGCGACGGCGGCATTCTGCGTGGCGCCATAGAATCCGTCACGAACACCCCGGCGGCAAAGTCCGACAATGCAATCGAGACTGTGCACCATCCGACACGGAGCCCCCCTTGAAACACGCCTCCCGCACCCGCGGCTTCACGCTGATCGAACTGATGATCGTGGTCGCCATCATCGGCATCCTCGCCTCGATCGCCCTGCCCGCCTACTCCGACTACATCCGCCGCTCGAAGATCGTCGAGGCGACCTCGGTGCTGTCCGACCTGCGCGTGCGCATGGAGCAGTTCTACCAGGACAACCGCAGCTACGACGGGGCGGCGCTCGACAACTGCGGCGCGGGCGCGCCGGCCGTGGCCAAGAACTTCACCTTCAACTGCCGCTCGCTCGGCCAGACCTACACCGCCACGGCCACCGGCAGCGCCGGGCGCATGGTCGGCTTCGGTTTCACGATCAACGAGCAGAACGTGCGCGCCACCACCGCCACCCCGGCCGGCTGGGGCGGCGCGCAGGCGGCCTGCTGGATCTCGAGGAAAGGGCACTGCTGATGCGCCCCGCGGCCCAGTCGGGCATCTCCCTCATCGAGGTCCTGATCACGATCGCCATCGTCGGCATCGTGATCGCGATGGGGGTGCCGGCGTACGGCACGTGGATCCAGAACACGCAGATCCGCACCGCGGCCGATTCCATCCTCGCCGGCATGCAGACGGCCCGCAACGAGGCCATCCGGCGCAATGCCGCCGTCCAGTTCAAGCTCGACGGCGCCGGCAACACGCAGTGGCGCGTGAACTTCTTCTCCGACCCCGACACGAACCCGCTGCAGTCCCGGCCGGCCGAGGAAGGCTCGCCCAACGCGACCATCGTGGTCGCGCCCGGGGGGGCGGACACGGTCACCTTCAGCGCGCTGGGGCGCGTGGTGCCCAATGCGGACGCCTCGCCCTCCATCACCTCGGTCCTGGTCGACAACCCCACGATCACCGTCGTGGCCGACCGGCGGACCCTGCAGATCGTCGTGCCCACGGGCGGCGCCATCCGGATGTGCGACCCGAAGGTCGCAGCCGGCGACCCGCGGGCCTGCTAGGAGGCAAAGCCATGGCACCCAGATCCGGCAACCAGCAGGGCGTCGTGATGCTCGAGGCGCTCATCGGCATCCTCATCTTTTCCCTCGGCGTGCTCGCCCTGGTGGCGATGCAGGCCGTCTCCGTGAGCAACGTCTCCAACGCCCGCTACCGCACCGAGGCGGCCTTCCTCGCCAACGAGATCATCAGCGAGATCTGGGTCGACCGGGGGGTCGGCTACTCCAACGTCGCCAACTACGCGGTCTCGTCGGGGGTCGCCTCCTACGTGCCCGCGCAACGCTGGGTGCAGAAGGTGCGCACGCTCCTGCCCGCTTCCGACACCTACGGGCCCGACGTGGCCATCGCCACGCCCGCCGCCGGCGGCCGCCAGGTCACCGTCACGCTGCGCTGGAAGGCCCCGGACGCGGTCGCCCCGAGCAACCACGTCGCCGTCGCCTTCATCAGCGACCCCTAGGGCACGCCCCGGAACCGCCAACATGAGAATCGGAAACCATCCCCGGAAGTCGCGCGGCTTCACCCTCGTCGAGGTGCTGGTGGGCGTGCTGATCGGCCTCATCGGCACGGTCGTCATCTTCCAGGTCTTCGCCGTGTCGGAGGGCCAGAAGCGCACCACCACCGGCGCGAGCGACGCCCAGCAGAACGGCGTGTTCGGCCTCTTCCAGATCGAGCGCGACATCCGCATGGCGGGCTACGGCCTGAACTACATGCCGCTGCTCGGCTGCCAGATCAACGGCTGGTACGAGCCGGGCAATGCGCCCATCCAGTTCAAGCTGGTGCCCGTCGAGATCATCAACGGCGCGGTGGGCGCCCCGGACCGCATCCGCCTCGCGTTCGGCAACTCGGATCTCTTCATGGCGCCGGCGAAGCTCATCCAGACGATGCCCAGCCCGGCGGCCGTGTACAAGGTCGACAACCGCTTCGGCTTCAAGCCCGGCGACCTCGTCATCGCCGCGGAGAATGGCCGGCCGTGCACGCTCGCGCAGGCCACCGACACGCCCGGCACGCCCGGGAACTCGGACAACGTGATCCACAACAGCGGCAACTACAAGAACGACGAGGGCGCGAACGTCCCGGCGGACTACAACCGCCCCGGGGGGCTGCCTCCGCCCAACGACATCTCGTACAACGCCTGGAACCCGGCGACGGGCACCGGCGGGCGGCTGTACAACATCGGCGCGGCGCCCACCGTCGTGACCTACGCCATCCAGAACGACGGGCAGGGGCACTCCACGCTGGTGGCGATCAACGAGCTCACGCCCGGCGTCCCGGGGCAGACGTTCGCGCTGGCCGACGGCGTGGTGCAGCTCCAGGCCCAGTACGGCTACGACGGCAACTCCGACGGCCGCGTCGCCACCGACGCGACGGTGAACGACAACCTCGTGATGGGCAACACCGACCAGTGGGCCAACAACATGCCGGCGGCGGCCACCGGGCTCGACTGGGCCAAGGTGATCGCCATCCGCCTCGTGGTCACCGCCCGCAGCATCACGCCGGAGCGCCCGAACCCGGCCACAGGCGTGTGCGATGCGACGACCGTCTACCCGAAGTGGATCGGCGCGGCGACCCCGGCGCTGCCCGGCGGCGCGGACCTCGACATCTCGATCGCGGACCCGGTGAACTGGCGGTGCTACCGCTATCGCACGTTCGAGGTGCTCGTGCCCATCCGCAACATGGTGTGGTTCCCGCAGAACGCCTGACCGACGCGACATCCACCGGACCCCGGCCATGCCCGACACCCGCAAAGCCCGTTCCCGAGCCCCGGTTCCCGCCGCGCGCCGCGCGCAGGAGGGGCTCGTCCTCTTCATCGCCCTCATCGTCCTCGTGGCCATGTCGCTCGCGGGCGTTTCCCTGATGCGCGCCGTGGACACCGGCACCGTGGTCGCCGGCAACATGGCCTTCAAGCAGGCCGCCATCATGGTCGCCGACCGCGGCACGCAGAACGCCGTCCAGTGGCTCCAGGCCAACAGCGCCGGGGCGGTGCTCCAGAACACCAACACGGGCGCGGGCTATTTCTCGTCGCGCCCCGTGGTCGAGCCCAACTGGTTCGATCCCGCCAGCTGGTCGGAATCGGCGGCGGTGAACGGGGGCGCGCCCGATGCCTCCGGCAACGTCGTGCGCTACGTGATCCACCGCATGTGCACCCAGCCTGACACGGCCTACAACGGCATGAACGGCGGCGTGGCGAACGAGTGCGCGCTTCTACGCGGCCAGCGCCGCCGCCTCCGGCGGCAGCATGGCCGTGGGCGCGCCGCAGTTCATCGGCTCGCCGCAGATCTACTACCGCATCACGACCCGCGTCGAGGGCCCTCGCGACACCGTGAGCGTCATCCAGACCAGCGTCCTCGTGAGCATCTAAACGGCGCCTCACTCCCCAGGAGCGACACGCATGACCCCCTCCCGATTCCGCAGGATCCTCGCGGCGGCCTTCGCCGCCGCCGCCGTCGGCCTCGTGCCGGCACGGCCGGCGCTCGCCGAGATCGCCGACGTGGCGCAGGTGCCGCTCGCCAACTCGCCATCCGACGCCGTGCTGCCGAACCTCATGTACGTGCTGGACGACTCGGGGTCGATGGCCTGGAACTACATGCCCGACCACATCTTCCGCACGAGCGGCGGCTCCATTCTCTACAACTGCAAGCGCTGCACGAGCACCTCCTGCGTCGGCCCCGGCGGGACGAGCAGCGCCAGCGGCTGGCAGTGCGGCAACGACGAGACGGACCCGGACACCGCCTCGAACACGGCGCCGACGGAGTACGGCGAGGCGCCGTTCTACGCGTCCGCCTTCAACAAGATCTGGTACAACCCGAACATCACCTACGCGCCGGCCATCGATTTCGCGGGCGTGAGCCTGGGGAACTCGAACCCCGCGCTTGCTCCCGACGACGCCTACCTGGGCAGCGCGAAGACGAACCTCGTCGGCGGCTTCAGCGAGGTGATCTACTGCAACAAGTCGAACCCCACGGGCGCGGACCTCGTGAACCCGGCCGTCTGCCGCAAGAACGGCCAGCACAACGTGTCGCCCTTCGCCGGCACCACGGCCCACTTCCTCTACTGGGGATCGAGCGGCGCGAACGTCGGCTTCCCGACGACGACCTACTACAACAAGGTCCTCATCAAGACCTCGAACGCGCACTACTTCAACATCGCGCCGCACGAGTACTGCAGCGACGCGAACCTGGTGAACTGCGCCCTCGCCACGGCCGCGGGCGCCTCCCCCGGCAGCCCCAACACCATTCCCGCGCCCATCCGCTGGTGCAAGTCGCAGGCGGACGCGACCAGCACCGCCGTGGTGTCCGGCAACTCCTCGGGCACGGCGCGCTGCCGCAAGCAGTTCAGCTCCGGCACCTACCGCTTCCCGCGCTACGGGCGCTTCACGCGCGTGGACATCGTGCCCGCGACGGCGACCTACACGAAGGGGCCCGATTCCGTGCGCACGGATTGCGCGGCGGCCGGCTTCTGCACCTAT
>JAHCJH010000152.1 GCA_026126345.1 Phycisphaeraceae bacterium
GAAGCCCAGCGCTTCAACCACGAGTACATCGGCACCGAGCACATCCTCCTCGGGCTGGTCAAGGAAGGCTCAGGCGTCGGAGCCAATGTGCTCAAGAACCTTGACGTCGACCTCCGCAAGGTTCGGCTTGAAGTCGAGAAGCTCGTCAAAAGCGGCCCGGACATGGTCACCATGGGCAAGCTCCCGCAGACCCCCCGCGCCAAGAAGGTCATTGAGTACGCCATCGAAGAAGCGCGCAACCTCAACCACAACTACGTCGGCACCGAACACCTCCTGCTGGGACTGCTCCGCGAGCATGAAGGCGTGGCGGCGCAGGTGCTGATGAACCTGGGGCTGAAGCTGGACCAGGTGCGCGAGGAAGTGCTGAACCTGCTGGGCGCCGGGGCGGAGACCGAAGAGTCGACCTCTTCCGGCGGCGGCAAGGAGCCGGGCGCCGCGGGGCCGTCGGGCGGGGCTTCGGCGGGCGAGGGCCCGTCGGGCGCGGCCCGTGGCAAGAGCAAGACGCCGGCCTTGGATTCGTTCGGGCGCGACCTGACGGAGCTGGCGCGTGAGAACACGCTGGACCCGGTGATCGGCCGGATGAACGAAATCGAGCGGCTGGTGCAGGTGCTGTGCCGCCGGACGAAGAACAACCCGGTGCTGCTGGGCGAGGCGGGCGTGGGCAAGACCGCGATCGTCGAGGGCCTGGCGCAGCGGATCATCTCCGGCGAGGTGCCGGACATCCTGCACGACCGGCGGCTGGTGGTGCTGGACCTGGCGATGATGGTCGCCGGCACCAAGTACCGCGGGCAGTTCGAGGAGCGGATCAAGGCGGTGATGAACGAGGTGCGGCGCGCCAAGAACGTGATCCTGTTCATCGACGAGCTGCACACGCTGGTGGGCGCGGGCGGGGCCGAGGGCGCGATCGACGCCAGCAACGTGCTCAAGCCGGCGCTGGCCCGCGGCGAGATCCAGTGCATCGGCGCCACCACCTTCGACGAGTACCGCAAGTACATCGAGAAGGACGCGGCCCTGGCGCGCCGGTTCCAGCCCATCCCCGTGGACCCGCCGAGCAACGAGCAGACCATCGAGATCCTCAAGGGTCTGCGCGAGAAGTACGAGCAGCACCACAAGGTGCGGATCACCGACGAGGCGGTGGCCGCGGCCGTGGACCTGTCGGGCCGGTACATCACCGGGCGCGTGCAGCCGGACAAATCGATCGACGCGATCGACGAGGCGGGCGCGCGCGTGCGGATCAAGAGCATGACCAAGCCGCCGAACCTTGCCGACATCGAGGCCGACATGGAGCGGCTGGCGGTGGAGAAGGACGAGGCGGTCAAGGCGGCCGACTACGAGCGGGCCGCCGAGCTGCGCGACAAGCACGAGACGCTGAAGAAGAAGAAGGAGCAGATCCAGAAGGAGTGGCGCGAGAAGAGCTCGCAGACCGCCGGCGTCGTGGACGAGGAGGTCATCGCCGAGGTCATCAGCAAGATGACCGGCGTGCCGCTCAAGCGGCTCAAGAAGGAAGAGGCCGAGCGGCTGCTGGACCTGGAGAAGGAGCTGCACAAGAAGGTCATCAGCCAGGACGACGCGATCAAGGCGATCAGCAAGGCCATCCGCCGGGCCCGCGCCGGCCTGAAGGACCCGCGCCGCCCGATGGGCTCGTTCATCTTCTGCGGGCCGTCGGGCGTCGGCAAGACGCTGGTGGCCAAGGCCCTGGCGGAGTTCATCTTCGGCGACGAGGACGCGCTGATCGTCCTGGACATGTCCGAGTACATGGAGAAGCACAACGTCAGCCGCCTGGTGGGCGCGCCCCCGGGCTACGTGGGCTACGAAGAGGGCGGCCAGCTCACCGAGCGCATCCGCCGCCGGCCGTACTCGGTCATCCTGCTCGACGAGGTCGAGAAGGCCCACCCCGACGTCTTCAACATGCTGCTGCAGATCATGGAGGAAGGCCGCCTGACCGACTCGTTCGGCCGGAACGTCGACTTCCGCAACACCATCCTGATCATGACCAGCAACATCGGGGCCGATCTGATCAAGGGCGGCGGCGGCTTCGGCTTCCAGAAGCGCAACGACGGCGCCGACTTCGACAACATCAAGACCATCCTCATGAAGGAGGTCGAGCGGTTCTTCCGGCCAGAGTTCATCAACCGCCTCGACGACGTGATCGTCTTCCGCCCGCTGACCAAGGACAACCTGATCAACATCGTCGACCTGGAGGTCAAGAAGGTCGTCGAGCGCGTCAGCCAGCAGGGCATCCGCCTGGAGCTGGACCAGGGCGCCAAGGACTTCCTCATCGAGAAGGGGTACAACCCCGACTTCGGCGCCCGGCCTCTGCGCCGTGCCGTCGGCCAGTTCGTCGAGGACCCCCTCTCGGAGATGCTGCTGGCCGGCGACCTCAAGCCCGGCACCGTGCTCAAGATCACCCGCAAGCAGCAGGGCGAGGGCGCCGACGCCACCGACCACCTGGTCTTCACGCCCGAGGCGGGCCCCACGCCCGAACCTCCGGCCGGCAAGACGCCGGTACCCCCGGCCGAGCCGGCGGCGCGTTCCACCTGATCGCGCCGAACCAACGCACACACCCACGCCCCGGGCATGCCCGGGGCGTTTTTCGTTGCGCGCCCCGTATCATCCGTCATGAGTCCTCGGTGCACCCACCCGCGCGCCCGCCGGCGCGCCAAGACCGCCGCGGCGGCATGAGCGCCGCCCCGACCAACCTGGCGGCGTTGCGCGCCCTGCTGGCCGAGGGAAAGTCCGCTCAAGCGGCCGAACAGGCGAACCGCTGGCTGGCGTGCCGCCCGGGCACGCCCGCCTGCGCCGCCGAGGCGGTGATGCTCGCCGAGGCGGCGCAGATCGCCGGGCAGGTCGACCGGGCGGCCTCGCTCTTGAACGCGGCGTGCCGGATGAACCCGGCGGATGCCGGCCCGCCGGCGCTCGCAGCACGGTTCCTCGGTGGGCAGGGTCGGTACGTGGACGTCTGCACGGTGTGTGCCGCGGCGTTGCAGCGCCGACCCCACCACCCGGAACTGACCATGCACTTCGCCAACGCGCTGCGGTGGCTGACGCGAACGCGGGAAGCGGTGCAGGTGTACCAGCACGCGCTGGGCGTGCACCCGAACGACCCCGGCCTGACGATGAACTACGCAACGACGCTCGACTATCTGCCCGAGGCCGACCCGCTGCGGACGCTGGTGGCGCACCGACACGCCGCGGCCGTGGCGCGCCGGCGGGCGGGGCCGGCGCTGCCGCCTGCCGGGCAGCGGCGGCCGGGACCGTGGCGCGTTGGGTTCGTTTCCGGGGATCTGCGCCGGCACTCGGTGGCGGGGTTCATCGAGCCGGTGCTGCGAGCGCTGGCGGCGCGGGGCGTGGAGACAGCGTGCTATCACGTCGCCGCGGCGGAGGACGGGGTGTCGCGCGGGCTGGCGGGGCTGGTGGCGCGGTGGCGCCACGCGCCGCACCTGGACCACCGGGCGCTGGCGGACGTGGTGCGACGGGATGACGTCGACCTGCTGGTGGACCTGTCGGGGCTGACGGCGAACAACCGGCTGGGGACGATGGCGCTGCGGCCGGCGCGCCGGCATGCGACATACCTCGGCTATCCGAACACCACCGGGCTGGAGGAGATCGGCCACCGGATCGTGGACGCGCTGACGGACCCGCCGGGCTCGGAAGAACGGGCGGTGGAACGGCTGGAACGGGTGGAGGGGTGCTTCCTGGCGTGGGCGCCGCCGGGCGATGCGCCGGAGGTGGCGCCGCCGCCGTGCCTGGCGACGGGGCGCGTGACGTTCGGGAGCTTCAACTCGTCGCTGAAACTGAACGAACCCGTGATCGCGCTGTGGGCCGACATCGTCAACGCCGTGCCCGGGTCGCGCCTGCTGCTCAAGCCGTCGGGGGCGATGGACGGGCCGTCGCTCAAGGTCTTGGCGGACCGGTTCGCCGCGGCGGGGCTGGCGCCGGACCGGCTGGAGGTGCTGGCCTTCGAGCCCGACGAGAGGGCCCATCTGGCGGCGTACGGGCGCGTGGACATCGCGCTGGACCCCTGGCCGTACAACGGCACGGCGACGACGGTCGAAGCCCTGTGGATGGGCGTGCCGGTGGTAACGATGGCGGGCTCGACGCACGCCGGTCGGGTGGGGCTGAGCCTGCTGGCCGCGGCCGGGCTGGAGCGGTTGGCGGCGAACGACGCGACGGGATACGCGGCGATCGCGGCGGGCCTGGCGCTGCGCCCGCAGGTGCTGGCGGAACTGCGGCAAGGGATGCGCTCGCGGGTGCAGCACGGGCCGCTGGGGGATGGATCGCGGGTGGCGGCGGTGCTGGAGGGGCTGGCGCGGGGGGAACTGTGAGCCGATAAGACGTGGGGCGCGGGCGGGAGCCGGGCTTTGAAGGATCTGACGGCCCAGATCGAGCCGGTGCGAGCGCTCATCCGCGAGGGGCAACTGGCGCGGGCGCGCGATGCGCTGATGCTGCTGGCGCGACGGGAACCAGGGCACCCGGCCGTGAACGCGCTGCTGGCGCGAACGCTGTACGAACTGGGCGAGCCGACCAAGGCGGCGCACTACGCGTCGCGGGCGCTGGCGGCGGTAAACCCCAATCCATCCACCGTGCGCGACCTGGGCGACGCCAGCGACCTGGCGGCGCTGGCGGGGGATGCGGATCGGGCCATCGCATGGGCCCGGCGCGCAATCGACCTGGAGCCCGGGAACCCGAGCCTGCACGCGCGGGCGGTGTACCTGTTGACCAAAGCGGGCTCGCTGCTGGAGGCGTGCCGCCAGGCGGAGGCGGGGCTGGCGTCGGTACCCGGTGATCCGCTGCTGTCGTCGCTGCTCGCGGGCACGCTCCAGCGAACAGCCCGAATCGAAGACGCGATCCCCCTGTTCCGACGGGTGACCGAGGCGCGCCCCGACGATGCGTACGCGTGGCACACGCTGGCCACCGCGTTGAACTACGCCGAGACCGAACCCGCGGAAACGCTGGCGGTTCACCGCCGAGCGGGCGGCCTGGTCGAACGGGCCGCCGAGCCGCTGCCGGCGCGCCCGGCCGACCCCTGCGGCTCATCTCCGCTGCGCGTCGGGTTGCTATCGCCGGACCTGCGGGCCCACTCGGTCGCCCGGTTCATCGAGCCGGCGCTGGAGCATGCCGATCCGTCGCGCGTGAGGTACTGCTGCTACTTCACGCACCCGTACCCGGACGCGGTGTCGGCCCGATTGGCGACACGCGCGGCGGTGTGGCGGCACCTGCCCAAGACCGCGCCGAAGAAGATCGCCGAGACGATCCGCGCCGACGGCGTGGGAATCCTCGTGGACCTGTGCGGGCTGTTCGACGGGC
>JAHCJH010000153.1 GCA_026126345.1 Phycisphaeraceae bacterium
CTTCATGGTGCCCATCATGGGCAGGGGCTGGTCGAAGTTGGTGGTCCATGAGTCGCCGGCGCTGACGGGCTTTTCAGGCAGGATCTTCATGGCCTGCTCGTAGGTGCGGCGCATGGCGTCGTCGCCGAAGGAGCCCTTGAGCTGATCGGCGACCATGGCGCCCATGCCGGGATTCTCCTTGTCCATGGCCTCGGCCATCTTCTTGATGATCTTGTCCATGCCCTCGGCCTTGCGGACCGAGCCGTCGGGCATGATGACGAAGGTGATGCGCTCGCCGATCATGGCGCCGAAGGAAGCTGCGAAGGGGTTGCCCGCGCCGTCGCCGGGCTTCTCGCTGTCGTAGCTCATGGCGCCCATGCCGGGCTGCTCCATGGTGAGCTTGACGGACTCGAAGGTGGTCTCGACGGTGGCGGCGCCGTCGTCGGCGACGTCCTTGACCTCCATGCGGGTGCCCATGATCTGCTTCTGGGTGCCCTTCTGGTCGCCCATGCCGGGCAGGCCCTTCATCTCGGTGGCGGTGTCCTGGGTCATGCGGTAGGCGATGACCTCGCCCTTGACCCACTTGTACTTGAGGGTGACGGGCTCGGCGGCGACCGCGCCGGCCGAGAGCGCCAGGAGCCCCACCGCCACGCCGCCGACGCGACCGATCAATCCGAGCATGCGTTCACCTTTGCAAAGAGGGTTCACCACGGAATGGACGCCGCGGCCGCACGGGCGGGCGCTGGCGGGGCAACGGTAGGTGGTCGGTTCCGCCTGCAGTGGTTTCGCCCCTGCCGGGTTGGGGGATTCGCACCGCCGGCGGGATCAGGGCCTTGGAGGGTGCTGCAGGGCCTCGAGTTCGTTGGCGAAGGGCGAGGCGCTGAACAGGGCCTGGAACTCGGCCAGTCGCTGCTGGCGCTGGCCGGCGAAGCGGTCGGGCCAGACGTCGCGCAGGTAGCGGAGTGCCAGGTCGCGGTGGCCGGAGTAGACCAGGTCCAGTGCGCGGCGGAGCGGCCGCGGGGCCCAATGCTCGAACGAGCCCGCGCCCGGGTCGGCGGGTGTGGGGTCCGGCGGAGTGCGGTCCTCGGCGATCCATGCGGCCAGTTCCGCCTCGGTCGGCGCGGGGCGGCGCATGAGATCGGGCGCGCCGACCCAGGCGCCGTCGATGCAGCGCAGGATCACACGCGGCCGAGGCGAGGCGGCGCCGCTGGTCCAGCGGTAGGCGAAGGTGCTGTCGAAGGCGAAGAACTCCGGCGCGTGGTCGGCGTTGACGTCCTCGAACCAGCCGGGGAAGGGGATGACCGACTCGGGCTCGAGCGTCGGCGCGGTCGAGGCGTTGTCGAGCGTGAAGATGTACTGCCGGCTCATGCCGCCGGAGCCGCCGGTGAGCATGACCAGCACCAGGTCGGGCCGGCCGTCGCCGGTGACGTCGTCGCCCAGGCCGATGCGCTGCGGCGCACCGGGCGCCGGCGGCGCAGCACCGGGCCAGCCGGGCGGCGGACCGTATTGGCCCCCCACTTCGAAGTACGCCCCGGCCATCTGGAAGACGGTGCGGCCGCGGTGCAGCACCCGCACCATGCGCGGCATGCCGACCGGCGGGGCATCGGCGCCGGAGGCGTCGAGCAGCAGCACCTCGTAACCGCCGCCGCCGGGGATGACGGTGCGGAACGTGACGGTCCACAACGGCGTGAAGGCGCGGACGATGGTGCGACCCAGGGGCCATGCCATGGCCGCGGCGGCGAGCGTCAGGCCGAGCGCCACGGCCCAGCGCCGGCGGCGGGTTCGGAACAGGTCGCGCCGATCGCGGGAATGCCAGCCGCACTCGGGGCAGGCGGGCGGAGCGTCGGGCCGCAGCGCCGAAAGGTCGTACCAGCAGCGCGGGCAGCGGGCGCGCCCGCGGGCGCGGTCGCCCCACCAGCCCCAGAGGGCCAGCGCGATCGCCGCGGCGCCGAGGGCGGCGAGCATCCAGAACACCAGGGGCGAGCCGAGGGGGACCGACATGGTTCGCGGTGGTCGCGGGGTTACTGCGGGCCGGGCCACTCGGGGCGGAGGAAGCGGCCGTCTCGATGGAAGACCTCGCCGTCGGAGGTGATCTGTCCGCCGGAGCGCAGGTCGCAGACCATGTCCCAGTGCAGGCCGCTCTCGTTGGTGCTGCCGCTCTCGGGGTAGCCGGCGCCCACGGCGGCGTGGAAGGTGCCGCCGATCTTCTCGTCGAAGAGCGTGTTGCGGGAGAACTCGGTGATGGAGTAGTTGGTGCCGATGGCGATCTCGCCGAGGGTGCGGGCGCCGGCGTCCTGATCGAGCATCTTGATGAGGAAGTCCTCGCCCTTGGTCGCCGAGGCCTCGACGACGCGCCCGCCCTTGAAGACCAGGCGCACGCCGAGCACCTCGCGCCCGTTGTAGACCGCGGGGAAGGTGTAGTTCACGCGTCCGTCCACCCCGCCGGGGCCGGCGAAGACCTCGCCGTCGGGGAAGTTCTCCTTTCCGGCGCAGTTGATCCACGTGGCGCGGCTGACGTCAACGGTCAGATCGGTGCCGTCGTGCCCGTCGCAAGCCGGGGCGGTGAAGCGGAGGGTCTTGCGGCCCTGCAGCCAGTCGCAGACGCGCTGCTGGCGTTCGTGAATGCGCTGCCAGGCGGCGACGGGGTCGTCCAGGTGAAGCAGCCCGGCGCGGAAGACAAAGTCCTGGTACTGGCGGAGGGAGCGTTCGGCGTCCTGGGCCGCGGCCTGGGTGGGGTACTGCGTGCCGCACCAGCGGAGCGAGCCCTCGGCGGCGCGCTGGAGGAATCGCTTGAGGAAGGGCTTGCGGGCCTGCTGGAGCAGCGCGGCGCGGGCGGGGTCGAAGCGCGAGAGCATGCGCGTGTTCTGCTCGGCCCAGACGCCGAGACTCACGTCGACGGTTTCGCAGTAGTGCTGGGCGATGGGCGAGGCCCAGGCGACCTGTTCGTCGGTGCCTTCGGTCAGGAGCAGCTCGGTGAGCGATTCGCTGCGCGGGGACCAGAAGGCGTGGCCGCCGGCGCGCGTGGCCGCGGCGTAGAGGGCCTCGACCAGGGGCATGGCGGCGGGCTCGGCCTGGATGCCGACGATGTCGCCTTTCTTGACGGAGGTGGAGTAGCGGACGAGGACGTCGGCGAGCCTGGCGAGTCGCGGGTCGGCGCAGGGGGAAGCGGTCATGGGGTGAGGTTATGCGGGGGGAGTGCGGGCGCGGGGGGAGGTGGTGACAGCAGTGCGGTGCGATACCGGGCGGCGGCACGAGCGCGTGCCGGAACTCTTGTGGTACTGGCCCGGGTCGTACCAGGTGTAGAACTCCAGGCCGTCCTTTTCGCTGATCTCGCCGTCGCCGGTGATGTCGCCGCGGCGGTTGGCGTCGTCGTACTGACGGGTGACGACCGACCGAAGCGGTTACGGCTGATCGTCGGGCCGCTGGCGGGAGAGCATTCCCGCCTGGCGTGTCAGGGCGCGAGCCGCGACGATGCGGTCCTCGGGCACGCGCCACCACCACAGGCCGCCGGGCCCGGGTTCGAGCGAGCCGAGATCGGGCGCAGCGCGCAGGCGATCCGCGAACGTGCCCGTGGGCGTGGGCATGTTCAGGTGCGACGCGTTGAGCAGGTTGATGGGGTAGACGTCCCGGATCCGGCCGCGGAGGTGTGCGCCGTCGTTGAGAGCCTCGTTCGCCCAGCGATTCGAGTCTTCAATCTCCATGTCGGAGGTAGGCCAAAACGCCGGCAAGCCTCCGAGGCCCATCGCATCAAACAGCGGGTCGCGGGGATCGCGCGGCCGCAGGACGTACCCGTACTGCGGCGTGAGCAGGGCGATCAAGCGGTTGAGTGAACCCAGGCGGAGCCACGTGTTAGCATCGGCGCACCGGTCGTTGACAACGATCACGCTGACGTTCTGCGACACCGTGACATACGCCTGGGCGTACCACTCCGGACGGAGTTGAAGGCCCGACGGGGCGTACACGCCGAAATCAGACACTGTTTGCCGCGGCAACTTGGCCCGCCGATCTTTGCGGGCGCGGTCCAGGGCGAGCATCTGGCCCATCTTGCCCCTGCTGGTGGGGAACTGCACTTCGAAGCTCGTCAGGCCGCAGTCGGACAACAACGCGTGCGCGGCGTCGAGCACCTCGCCCGCGGTCACTCCACCGTCCGGTGGCGCCTCACCGACGAGCGTGAGCACGGTTCGTTCGAGCACCAGGGGCGAATTCATGGCGTGCCCCATCGCTGGAAGGGCTCGATGACGCGTGCCCTCCCACGCAATTCCACGGGGAGGAATTGCATCGCACGATTGAGTCGAAATTGAAGGATTGCGGGTTTGTCACTTCTCGAAGCCACTTCCATCGCGTCGATCCTGGAATTCAGGCGTACGCCCAGCACGTCGGGCTGGCACCTGCTGGCGCCGGGATAATCAACCGCGGTTCGCCACGCTCGGTTGAGGTAAACGGCGGCGTAGTCTCCGGAGGTCGCCCACTGCAGCGCGATCATACGCGACGTCGCCGCGTGCCCCGCCGTGCCCGTCACCTGGGCCTTGCCGAACACCGGCACGACATGGCCGGTTCGACTGATCACGTACTCCGTGTTCATCCCGGCCCGCATCTTGGTCGGTACGGCCAACCGCTCCCCGGTGACCAGGAACTGCACGATGCTCCCGGTTTCGGAGGCGGCCGGCCCCACAATCGTCGACGACACCCGGACACTCCCGGTCCCGATGCCCGGCCCCGCGATGCTTGTCGCCTCGGCGATCCGCACGGTCGCCGCCGCACCGGCACGGGCGGATGCCTGTCCCGCCGTTGCAGCGACCCGCGCCGCCGCCGCCGGGGCTGCCAGGGCGCCGAGGTTGAACGACCAGGCGCCGATGGCCTCGAGGTGGCCGCTGGCCGCGAGCGCCAGGTCCCGCTTGGCGGCGTCCCATGTCGCCGAAGCCAGTACCCCGAGGCCCGCGCCGGTGTCGCCGCGGCCCGCGAGCGTTGCGGTGTAGGTGATGCCCCCGACGATCGAGTAGTCGACCATCGTCTCGCGGTCGATGGCGCCGACCGCGTGGGCGGCCAGGACAACCGGCTCGCGCGCCAGCTTGTACACGCCGACCGCGACATTGGTCGGGTGCTCCACCAACCCGCTCGCGAAGCCACCCCAGACCGCGGCGGCGCCGCCCGACTCGCCTAGGCCGACGGCGTAGAGGATCGTGTCCCACCAGCCGATCTCATCAAGCCCGGTGGGGTCCAGGAAGTTGAAGTAATCACCGTGGCAATACTCGTACAGGTTCCAGCCGCCGGCGTGGCCGA
>JAHCJH010000154.1 GCA_026126345.1 Phycisphaeraceae bacterium
CCGCCCGCGAACGCCTCACCACCGAGATCGATACCCTGCTGGCCAGGTCCCCCGTGGAGCCGGGCGCACCCGGCGCCGACATCGGCCCCATCGGCGAACGCTGGTCCTCCGCGCGCCTGAAGTTCCAGGCCCTCAAGAGCGATCCCGAAAGCGACCTGTCCCGAATCAAGGCCGAGATCGAGCGCGTCATGGCCGGCTACGCCGCCGTCGCTCGGGCCCTGGCCGCCTCCCCGCCCGTCAACGACGAACGCCCCTGGACCCGCGCCGTCCGCAACGCCGCCGACGCCGCGCGCGACGCCCGCGCCGATCGCCTCATCGAATCGCTCCAGGCCGATCCCGCCCCCGCCGCCGAGACCTTCGCCGCCGCCGTCGCCGCCGCCGCGCAGCAGCACGCCGCCGCCGCCGACGCGGCCAAGGCCTACGCCGCCGCGTGGCTCGCCGTTGAGAACGCCCTCAACCAGGCCTTCACCCTCGACGAAACCGCCCCCGGCGGCAAGACCGTCAAGGACCTCATCGCCGAAGCCTCCACCCACCCCCTGCACGCCGAACGCCCCTTCGCCGACGCGGTGCAGCCAGTCTCCGAGCGGGCCGCCGCGCTGCCCGAGATCGCCGCGGTCGGCTCGCTCTCCACCCTGCGCGACCGCGCGATCGGCGCCAGCCGCGCTACCCCCGAGTACGTCGTCGCCATCTGGCAGCGGCTCGGCCGCCCCGGCCTGACCGGCGACGCGTGGCTCGAAGCCCAGATCGACGTCTTCCGCCAGCTCGACAACCTCGGCGGCCCCATCTCCGCCGACCGCAAGACGCAGATCATCGCCGCCGCCCGGCGCGACCTGCCCGCCCGCTGGTTGGCCCACTTCGCCGGCGTCCAGGACTCCAACGAGGTCGAACGGTGTATGCTCCGGCGCGCCGATTTCGCCGTTGCCGACGCCGATCTGGCCCGCCTCCCCGGTGCCGCCAAGTTCAACTGGCGGTTGTCCCAACTCAAGGAAGCGGTCCGCGGCCCCGATTCAGACGAGAAAGACGCCGCCGTCAAGCGAGCCGTCGAATCCCTGCTCGCCGAAGACTGGGGCAACGTCCGCGCCCAGGACTCGGTGCGGCAAGTCCTCGAAAGCCTCAAGGCCGTGCTCGAAGGCAAGACCCCCGTCGGCGTGGGTGCCGGTCCCGTGGTCGCCGCCGACGCCGACCCCAACCAGATCGGCCCCGCGCTGGCCGGCTGGGCGTTCGTCGGTGCCAAGGGTGACGTGCTGACGTACGAACTCAAACCGCCCGAAGGCGGGCAGTTCAAGACCGGCGGCCCCGCGCCCCGGCTGGACTTCGTGCGGCTCACAGCCCCGGGGCCCGACGGCGCGCCGTCCACCGTCTATCTCTGCACCACCGAGGCGTCGCTCAGGCTCGTCATCGAGGTCGTCGACCGCGCCAACGCGTGGGGTCTGCTCCGCGGAGCCTTCACCGCCAACGACGCCGACCGCGCCCTGCCGTTCGTCTGGCAGTGGCCCGGCGGGCGCGAAGCGCCCATGGTGCTCACCGAGGACCGCGACCCGCGCACGCGCAAACGCTCCTGGATCGGCACCGCGCCGATCCTCGCCTCCAAGTCCTACTACCCCGCCGCCGTCGACCCCGGCGAGCCCTCGCTCGACTCGCCCGTGCAGTACGTCACCCCCAGCGCCGCGGGGTTCATCGCCCGCCTGGTCAACTGCCGGCTCCCCTCCGGCGCCGAGTGGACCGCTGCCCTCGACGCCGAGCCCGGCTCGCGCGACCCGGCACTCTGGAACCTCCGCGATCAGACGTTCAACGCCACCGCCGAGCACGTCCGCAAGAGCGCGCTCACCGGCCTGACCCACCCCGACTACCGCTCGTTCGAGCCGCCCATCGCCGACCGCCGGCCCTACGACCACGACGACCGCACCATGTGGTTCGCCACCGTCGGTTCCGACGCCGGCCCCACCCCGCGCCGATTCAAGCACCTGGTCGGCAACGTCGCCGAACTGGTGTTCGAGAAGCCCGAACTGTTCAACGGCATGCGTGTCGGCGCGTTCGACGCCGTCGACAACATCATCAACAAACAGCCCGAGAACCGGGCCCTGTTCCTCGCCGCCGGCGGCTCAGCCCTCTCCGCGCGCCTCGACGGTGAAGCGCTGTTCAAGCCCCAGGCCATCAAGACCGGCGCCCAGCGCCGCCTCTTCCAGTACGGCTGCGCCGACCTGGGCTTCCGCCTGGCCTTCACTCCCATCGTCGGCGGCGCGGTGGAACTGTCCTTCTCCCAGCGCGTCGACAAGGTCATCCAGCCGGCGCCGTACGCCGCACCGGCGCAGGGCTCCGGCCGCTGAGTCTCACCGACCGTCCGTCGGCGCCGAAGCGATCGGCTGGCCCAGGTAGGACCCGCGCGCCACCCGCGCCGACTTCGTGCCGTACACCATCTGGCCCACCGCGTCGCCCACCGCCAAGGCCCGCGGACCCTCGCAGCGGATCTCCCGCGGCTCGCTCACGCCGGCCGTTCGCTCCGGGCCGCCGCACGCCGCCAGGAACACCATCGGAACGCTCATCAGGATGACAGTGGGGGACCGACGCATACAAGCCTCCGGCGCCGGGGGCGCCTCGCAACTCGCGGCCGGTCTTCAGTTGCAACTCTCCATCGACTCCGCCCCGCGGCTTCTTCGCACCCGACCCCATCGCTGCCCGCGGTTTACTCCCCACCACCCAGCACCCGCGTCACACTGCCCCCAGCCCATACCGTCGCGAACCCCGATCGTCCGATAATCTGCTCGGAGTTGCGTCTTCCGGGCAAAACCGCCATACTCGGCATGCGGCCTGGACTCAGCCCAAGTCCACACCGCTACGAGGGACCCCTCCACATGGGTACCGCCCGCAGTGCCAGGACGCGGCCGCGCGGCAGACTCCGCTGGTTCGTTCCCCCGCTCCGGCTCCGGACGGGCCTGATCGCCTGCGCCGGTTCGCTTGTCTGCCTGACCGCCGCGGCGGCCCAGCCGGTCGAGCCCGGCAAGGCCAGCCCTCCCAAACCCCCGGTTCCCGACGCCGAAGCGCGGCCCAAGTCGCCAGACGCCCCGCCCGAGCGCGAGCCCGAGGCGCCGCCGCAGGACCCCGCCGCGCCCGAGTTCCCGATCTCCCATCTGGTGCTTCAGTACCACATCGAACACCCCGCCCTGCCCCCGATGGACGAACTGCTGGGCGCCGCCACCGTGGCGCTGGGCGTCAAGGGCGGCGACTTCGTGGCGCCCGACCAGGGCGACGAGCGCCTCACGCTCACCTTGCTGGAGCTCGAGCGCCGGCTGGCCGCCGAGCCGACGCCGAAGTTCTCCCGCCAGGCGCTGCGGCTGACGCTCCAGGCCCTGGTGCGCGAGCTCGGCCGGCGCGGGCTCATCGGCATCATCGTCGAGGTCGATCCCGACGACCTGGAGATCCGCCCCGACGGCGAGCGGGAAGTCTGGAACGACCTGCGCAAGGAGGACGGCCGGACCGAGCTCCGCGCCCGCGTCTACGCACCGGTGGTCACCCAGGTGCGCACCGTCGCCGCCGGCGACCGCGTCACCAAGGACAAGGTCAATAACCCCGTCCACGCCCGCGTCCTCCGCAACAGCCCCGTCCGCCCCGAAGAGCCCGGAAACCCCGAGCGAAACGACCTGCTCCGCAAGGACCTGCTCGACGACTACGTCCTGCGCCTCAACCGCATCCCCGGCCGCCGCACCGACATCGCCATCACCGGCGGCGAGGCCGGCGATGTCACCCTCGACTACCTCGTCCGCGAGAGCAACCCGCTGCTGCTCTACTTTCAGGTCAGCAACACCGGCACCAAGGAAACCAACGAGTGGCGTGAACGCCTCGGCTTCCAGCTCGTCCAGCTGGCCGACCGCGACGACGTGCTCTCGCTCGACTACGTCACCGCCGCGTTCAACTTCTCCCACGTCGTCAACGCCTCGTACGAGTTCCCCATCGGCGACCTCGACCGCCTCCGCGCCCGCGTCTACGCCTCCTACTCCCAGTTCGACGCCAGCGAAGTCGGCGTCAGCGCCGAGAACTTCTCCGGGCGGTCCTGGATCATCGGCGGCGAACTCGCCTGGAACGTCTTCCAGCACCGCGAGGTCTTCCTCGACCTCGTCGCCGGCCTCCGCTACCAGAACGTCATGGTCGACAACCAGACCGTGCTCATCAAGGGCCAGACCGGCTTCTTCATCCCCAGCCTCGGGGTGCGCCTCGAACGCACCACCGAAGAGTCCTCCACCAGCCTCTCCTTCGGCGTCGAGGGCAACGTCCCCGGCGTCGCCACCAACGCCGCCGAACTCAACGCCCTCGGACGCCTGGCCACCGACGACGCCTGGGTCGCCGCCCCCTTCCACCTCGAACACACCTTCTTCCTCGAACCCATCTTCGACGCCGACAACTACCGCGCCGGCAAGTCCACCCTCGCCCACGAAATCGCCCTGTCCGTCCGCGGCCAGGCCGCCTTCGACCACCGCCTCGTCCCCAACTTCGAGCAGGTCGCCGGGGGCCTCTACTCCGTCCGCGGCTACCCCGAATCGGTGGTCGCCGGTGACACGGTCATCATCGCGTCCGCCGAGTACCGCCTGCACATCCCGCGCCTCTTGGGCATCCAGGAAGAACCCGGCACGCTCTTCGGCGAATCGTTCCGGTGGGCGCCGCAGCAGCCCTACGGCCGCCCCGACTGGGACCTCATCGTGCGAGCCTTCGTCGACGCAGCCAAGACGATCAACAGCCGCCGGCTCCCGTTCGAGTCCGACCAGACCCTGCTCAGCACCGGCCTGGGCATCGAGCTCGTCTACCGCCGCAACCTCAGCTTCCGCGTCGACTGGGGCTGCGTGCTCGACGCCGTCCCCGGCAAAGCCGAGCGCGGCGACAACCGCTTCCATTTCCTCGCCACCCTGCTGTTCTGACCGGCCGCGGACGCTCCCGCGGCCCGGAGCCCGGCCATGCTTCGACCCAAGCGTCGCTTCCTCAGGCCCCACCCCCGTCTGCTCTTCCGAGCGGCCGGCTCGGCCTTCAGCATCCTCGGCGTCATCATCGCCGCGCGCCCCGCCGCCGCCCAGGTCACCGGTGAGCAGGTCGTCTCCGGTCAGG
>JAHCJH010000155.1 GCA_026126345.1 Phycisphaeraceae bacterium
CCACCGCCGACCCCGGCGACCGCTCCAGGAAGTGCCGGCACAGCACCCCCGTCAACTGGTCGCACCCCACGATCCGCCCCTTCTCGTCCACCGCCACGCACCGGTCCGCGTCCCCGTCGTAGCAGAAACCCACGTCCGCCTTCTCCGACACCACCCGCTCGCACGTCTGCCGGACGTTCGCCGCCACCAGCGGGTTCGGCTCGTGCACGAACTCACCCTTGCTGTTGTCGAAGTTGATCTCCACGATCTCCAGCCCCTCCACGCCGCCGCGCTTGGCCCCGAACACCCGCGGCACCATCGTCCCCGCCATCCCGTTGCTCGCGTCGATCACCACCTTCAGCGGCCGCTTGCCCTTGCGCTTGCTCAGGTCCAGGAACCCCAGCACGTGCTTGCGGTACGCGTCCCACAGGTCCCGCTTCTCCGTCCGCCCGCCCGCCGGCGTGAAGTGGTTCACGAAGTCCACCGTCGCCGCGTACTTGCGGATGTCCGCCAGACCCGTCGCCTCCCCCACCGGCTTGGCCTTCCGCCGCGAGATCTTGAACCCGTTGTACTGCGGCGGGTTGTGGCTCGCCGTCACCATGATCCCGCCCGCGCAGTCCAGGTGGTTCACCGCGAAGTAGATGAAGGACGTGTCCACCATCCCCACGTCCAGCACGTGCCCCCCGAAGTCCGTGATCCCCCGAATCAGCGCATCGCACAGCGACGGGCTGCTCTTGCGCATGTCCCGCCCCACCACCAGGTTCTTCATCATCGGCGACGACTCGCCCTCCGCCGCCGCCTGCTTCAGCAGGAACCGCGCCGCCCCGTAGCCGATCTGCCGGGCCATCGTCTCATTCAACAGATCCGGGTACGTCCCCCGGATGTCGTACGCCTTGAACACCTTGCCCAGCATGCTGACTCCTTCCGCCGCGAGCCCCCTCCAACGCGTCGCCGGCGCCCGCCGGTTCGCAACCGGTACGGTACAGCCCGGCACGTCGGGCCAAGGCTATCCACCGACGCACGCCACGGACGCCCAAATCCGACAAAGCCCGAACTGCCTAGGCGGCACCGACCGGCACTACACTGATTCCGAGTGAAATGAGTTGCCCCATTGATCACTTTTAAGTAAACTCCATGGGCCCTATCGCCGTACACCCGATGTTCCCAGGCCTCAAATTGGCCACCGTCATCTGGGGCAGCCAGCGCGTCCTGGAACAACTGGAGTGGTACCAAACGAAAAAGGAAACGCACCGAGGACAGTTCGTCAAGAAACTCCTGCGATACGCCGAGACCGGCTTCGCGCAATGGCAAGGCGCGGATCGACCGATCCGCCACGAGTGGGACCAGGTCTTCCGCATCGGTGACACCTCGAACCTGTTCCGCGTGATCGGCTTCTACGGCGCCGGCAATCACGCGGAGTTCATCGCCCTCGACGCCTACCTCAAGTCCGGCACGAAATTGAGCGCCGCCGAACGCGAGAGGATCGACCGCGTCTCCGACGTCCGCGCCAAAGGCGCCTGGCGAAAAGTGGAGCAGTGACATGAACGAGCACCGTGGAATCCTGCACCTCGTCCAGGACGCCGACGCCCAACCCGATGCCGCCGGAATCGATCTGCGCCTCGACCTGGCCCACGCGATCGTGCGGCGACTCGATGCGCTCGGGTGGTCTCAGAACGAACTCGCGCAACGCTGCGGGCTCAAGCCCTCGTTCATCAGCCGGCTCATCCACTCCGACTCAAACTGCTCGTTCAGCACCGCCGCAAGGGTCTTGTCGGCGCTCGGCGTACGGCCGCGCCTGACGATCGTCCCCGATCCCACGCCCGATCACCAAAGCCACCCACTCCAGGAGGCGACCCATGCCCAGACGTCCTTCGAAGAAACCTTCTCCGAGCCCGCAGGCCGCCCCGCGTTCGGCCCCCTCCAGACCAGCCGCCCCCTCGGCGCTGAATAACAAGCCGCGCATCGCCAGACGGGCCGACCTGCCCACCGCGCTGTTCGACACCGTCGCGGTCGCGCCCCGCGCCGACGTGCCCCTGCTCATCCTTTCGTTTCACCAGCAGTTGCCGGGGATGGACGACTTCATCGAAGTGTTCCGAGGTTGCACCAGCATCGAACACGCCAAGCGCGTCGTTGACCTTCTCGCCCGAAGCCTCAACTACTACCCCACGAAGGAACAAGCGACGCGCCATTGACGATCCGACCGAGCCGATTCACGCCCCCTCCGCCTCCACAACCTCCACCCGCACCCCCTCCGGCAACGCCCCCAGAAACGCCCGCCCGTACCGCGCCGTCACGATCCGCGGGTCCAGCACCACCACCCGCCCCCGATCCTCTCGACCCCGGATCAGCCGGCCGAATCCCTGCTTGAACCGGATGATCGCCCGCGGCAGCGAATCCTCCCGGAACGGATCGCCCCCCCGCGCCCGGATCCGCTCCCCGCGCGCTTCCACCAGCGGCCGGTCCGGCGGATCGAACGGCAGCCGCGTGATGATCACGTTCCGCAGCCCGCGCCCCTTCACGTCCACCCCCTGCCAGAAACTCACCGCCCCCAGCAGCACCGACCGCTCGTCGCGCCGGAACGCCTCCAGGATCTGCCCCGGCGTGCCGTCGCGCCCCTGCACCAGCATCGGAAGCCCCGCCTCCTCCAGCTCCGGCCCCAGCGCCTCGGCCGCCGCGCGCATCGTCGCCAGGCTCGTGAACAGCACGAACGCCCCGCCGCCCGTCTCCTTCACGTGGTGCGCGATCCGCGCCGCAAGCCCGCGCGTGTAATCCTCCTTCTCCGTCACCAGCCCCCGCGTCGCGTCGCGCGGGTTGCTCGCCGTCAGGTCCACGATCACCTCCGCCTGCCGCGCATAATCAAACGGGCTCCCCAGCAGCAGCGTCTCGGCGTCGAGGCACCCCAGCCGCTCCTTGCAATGCGCAAACGGGTCCGCCGCCGCCCCACGCTCCGCTTCGCCCTCATCGTCCCCGCGTGTCCCCCGCCCGATCGCCAGCGTCGCGCTCGTCAGCGCTACCGAGATCTCCTGCCCGAACAGGTGCTCCTTCAGCAGCGGCCCCACCTCGATCGGCGAGCACGCGATCGTGACCCGCGGGCGCTGCCCGCCCCACCGGCCCCCATCCCCGCGCTCCAGCCCCGTCTCCACCCAGTACACGCTCCCCGGCACCTGCTGGCCCACCAGCGCCTCGGCGTCCCACGCCGCCGCCGCCGCCCGCGTCGCGTACCCGTTCAACTCGAACATGTCCGCCTCGTCCGGCGAACCTTCCTTCAGCGACTTCAGCCGCAGCGACAGCCCGTTCAGCGCCGCCCCCAGCGGAGCCTCGACCATCCCCGCGCGCGTCAGCCGCCCGTTCTTCAGCCGCCCCCCGCGCCACAAGTCCAGCAGCTCATCGAAGAACGCCCGGCTCACCCGCTGCGTTTCCAGCACCGAGTCCATCGCCGCGCGCACCGCCCCCTCCCGCACGCCCGCCGCCATCAGGTTCGACAGGTACCCCTTGCCGCTGCCGGGGTGATACAGCGCCGCCAGCAGGTGCTCCACCCGCCCCTCGCTCAGCCCCAGCCCGAAGTGATCGCTCGCCACGTCCTCCACGTTGTGCGCCTCGTCCAGCACCACGTGCTGATACCGCGGCAAGAACCCCGCGTCCGCCCGGCGCAGCGACAGATCCGCGAAGAACACCGCGTGGTTGCACACCAGGAGGTTCGCCGCCTCCATCGCCCGGCGCGACTTCTGGTAGAAGCACGCCTCGTAGTTCGGGCACTTGCGGCCCATGCAGTTGTCCGTGTCGCTCTGCACCCGGTCCCAGATCCCCGGCCGCTCCAGGGGCGGCAGCGTGCTCAGCGTCCCGTCCTGCGTTCCGTACGCCCACTGCTCGATCACGTGCAGCGATCGCTTCTGCGCCGCATCCACGAACAGCCGGTCCTGCCGCTGGCTCGCCATCTGCAGCCGCCGGATCGACACGTAGTTCCCTCGCCCCTTCACCAGCGCCGGCACCACCGCCGTCGCCGCGCCCGCCTCCACGCCCCACTGCCCCGCCGTCTCCAGCAGCAGCGGGATGTCCCGCCGCACCAGCTGCTCCTGCAGCGCGATCGTGTTCGTCGCCACCACCACCCGCTGCCCCGTCGTCATCACCCGCAGCATCGCCGGCACCAGATACGCGAACGACTTGCCCACCCCGGTCCCCGCCTCCACCAGCAGCCGACCCCCAGTCGCCATCGCCCGCGACACCGCCCGCGCCATCTCCACCTGCTCCGGCCGCGACTCAAAGCCCTCCCCCATCTCCTCCAGACGCCGCGCCACA
Organism: Phycisphaeraceae bacterium; assembly: GCA_026126345.1. Classification (GTDB taxonomy): domain Bacteria; phylum Planctomycetota; class Phycisphaerae; order Phycisphaerales; family UBA1924; genus JAHCJH01. The sequence goes on from JAHCJH010000155.1 coordinate 4,276, forward strand.
GGCCCATCGGGCCCCAGGATGTCCTTCACCGGCTCGCGCACGCCACGGGCCTCCCTCCACCCTCACGCCAGCGGCTTGCGCTTCGGCTCGCCATCCACCCGCGGGTACGCCCGCGGCGTCCGCGCTGTCTTGCTCAGCACCACCACCCGCCCCGTCTGCGTCTCGATCGTCCGATCGTGCTCCAACCCCACCGCCGCTAGCGCCCCCCGCGCCGCTTCCAACTCCTCCTCCGCCTTGGCCCCCTTGATCGCCAGCATCACGCCCCCCACCTTCACCAGCGGCCCGGCCAGTTCCGCGATCACCGCCAACGGCCCCACCGCCCGCACCACCGCCGCGTCATACCCCTCGCGATGCCGCGCCGTGTCGCGCCCGATGCGCTCGGCCCGATCGCACACCACCTCCACGTTCTTCAGCCCCAGCCCGCCCGCCGCTTCATCGCCCACCGCCCGCGCCAGAAACGCCGCCTTCTTGCCCGTCGGCTCCAGCAGCGTGAACCGCACCTCCGGCATGCACACCGCCAGCGGTATGCCCGGCACGCCGCCGCCGCTTCCAACGTCGATCACCCGCATCGGTCCCGACCCCGCCTCGCGACCCTCGCCCAGTTCCGCCAGCACCGGCAGCAGCGTCAGCGCATCGAGCACGTGCTTCCGCCACGCCTCGGCCGGCTCCGTGATCGCCGTCAGGTTCATCACCCGGTTCGTTTCCAGCAGCAGCGCCAGAAACCGCCCCAGCCGTTCCACATCCCCGGGGTCAAACGCCACCCCCGCACGCTCCGCCGCCGCGAGAAACTCCGGCGTCGGATGCAGCGCTTC
>JAHCJH010000156.1 GCA_026126345.1 Phycisphaeraceae bacterium
TCGGCCCACACGTGCAGCCGCCCGCGCGTCCACGCCGCGTGCAGCACGTGCGTCAGCACCGGGTGTTCGGCCACAGCCCCGCTCACGCGCCACCCCCGCGCCGCCCGCCGGCCCGCTCAATGAGGACGCTGGGACTCGAACCCAGGACCCGCGGATTAAAAGTCCGCTGCTCTACCAACTGAGCTACGTCCTCGCGCACGATCAATCGATCCCCTCTGCAGGGCACGCCTGCGACGCCCGGCGCGCCGAATCAAACACCACGAACCCCGACGCGGCCTCCGCCGGCGCGCCGAGGTTCCTGGGAACATCCCGTCGAACCGGCCGATCGTAGCCGCCGATCACACCCCGACCGGCGCCACGCCCAGCAGTTTCATCAGCAGCTCGGCGTGCCGCGCCGTCGCCCCGCGCCGCGACTCGATGCAACGGCGCCCCGCCTGCGCCATCGCCGCCCGCCGCCGCGGATCGGCCAGCAGCCCGGCCACAACCCCCGGCAGTTCGCCGGCCGTCGCCACCACCAGCCCGCCGGATTCGCGCAGCGCCGCCACGATGGCGTCGAAATTCCGGTGCGCCGGGCCGATCACCGTCGCCCGGCCCAGGCCGATCGGCTCGATCGGGTCCGACCCGTACAACCGGCCGAACGACCGCCCCACCACCGCCACGTCCGCCAGCGCGTACGCCGCGCGAAGCTCCCCGATCGTGTCCAGCAGGTACCGCCCCGACCCCGCGTCGCCCGAGCCGGCCCGCGACCGCCGCACGCAGCCCGGCAGCGCCGCCGCCGCTTCGTCGAACCGCTCGACGCTCCTGGGCGCGCACAACAACTGAACCCCGGGCCCGCACGCCGCGTGCAGCAGCGCCTCTTCCCCTTCGGCCGTGCTCCCGGCCACCACCAGCGGGCGCGACCGGTCCACCCCCAGCGCCGCGCCCAGCGCCGCGCTGCCGGGCGCATCGTCGGCCACCAGCGCCGTGTCCCACTTCATCGAGTCGGTCACCAGCACGCGCCCTTCGGGCACGCCCATGTGGCGGAACCGCGCGGCGTAATCACCGTTCTGCACCGCCGCGAACTCCAGCGCCGCGAACGACGACCGCATCACGCGCCGGATCCGCCGGTACCCGCGGAACGACCGTTCGCTCAGCCGCCCATTGACGACGCCCACGGGAATGCCCCGCCGGCGGCAGGCCGCGACGAAGTTCGGCCACACTTCCAGCTCCGTCAGGCCCACGGCGTCGGGCCGCACGGCGTCGAGGAACCGCGCGACGGCCCCCGAGAAGTCCAGCGGGTAGCGCACCACCGGACCCGCGGCGCCGTACAGCTCGCGCGCCCGGGTCAGGCCCGTGTCGGTGCTCGCCGAGACCACCACGTCGGCGCTGCGCCGCAGCAGGGGCACCAGTTCGCGCAGGGCGTTGACCTCGCCCACCGACACCGCGTGCAGCAGCAGCCTTCGCCTGCCCGGCGGCGGGGACGCGGGGGCCTCGATGCGGCCGAACCGCTCGCCCCAGCCGGCGCGCGACTTGCGAGCCCACACCGGGCTCAACACCGCCGCGCCAAAGCCATAGAGAAGGTCCAGCGAATTCATGGTGCAAGGGCGCCAGCCGGCCGACCTCCCGTTGGAGGGCACAATGGGCGGGCCGGGACTCGAACCCGGGACCCTTCGCGTGTAAGGCGAATGCTCTAGCCAACTGAGCTACCCGCCCGGGTTGATCAAGGGTAGGTCGGCGCGCCGCCGCGCGCCGTCACACCGGGCGCGACCGCCGCAGCAGCGCCGGCAGCTCGTCGCAGCGCAGCAGCACCGCCGCCAACCCGTACGCGCCGCCGCCGACCGCCATGAGAACGCCCAGCCGGACGGCGTGGGGCGTCCAGCGCTCCGCCGGCGGCCACAGCGCATCGACCGCCAGCACCGCGCCGGTCATCAGCGCCGTGGCGCCGGCGATGCGCGCCATCGCCAGCACCGTCGGGCGGTCGTGCACCGCGTGGGCCACGCCGCCGCCGTCGAGCCTGCGGCCGAAGCGCCGCTCGGCCAGGGCCCCCAGCACCAGGCACTGCGCCACCGCCGACGTGCTCGTCGCCCACGCCAGGCCCGCCTCGCGCAGGTGCCAGATGAGCGCGAGATTCAGCACCAGGTTCAGCCCCATCGCCCCGATGGCGATGCGCACCGGCGTGCGCGTGTCGCCGCAGGCGTAGAACGCCCGCGTGTAGACGTGGTTCAGCGCATAGGCGAACACGCCGGGCGCAAAGCCCATGAGCACCGCCGCCGACCGGCCCACCTGCTCGCCGAAGCCGGCGTTCCCCCCGGCGAACATCACGTACGTCAGGTCGTTCCGCACCAGCAGCAGCCCCGCCGACGCCGGAAGGCCGATGAACAGGCTCAGCCGCAGCCCCCGCCGCAGCGTTCGGCTGAAGTGCGCCGGCTCGTCGGCGTGGCGCGACAGGAGCGGCAGCGCCGCCGTCGCCACCGCGATGCCGAACACGCCCAGCGGGAACTGGTACAGCCGCATCGTGAACGACAGGATCGAGTTCGACGCCTCGTCCAGCGGGTAGAGCACGCCGAACACCGTCGGCCCCACCCAGATCGGCCACATCGCGATCAGCGTGTCCATCAGCCCGTTGAGCTGCAGCGTGCCCATGCCGATCATCACCGGCACGAACCGGCTCACCATCCGGCCCGCCGCCTCGCGGGCCAGGGCCGTGCCCCGCGTCCACCGCACGCTCGGCCGCAGCACCCGCGCGAACCACCACACCTGCGTGACGCCCGAGAGCACCGTCGCGACGCCCAGCACGTATGCCGTCGTCTCGCCGCCCAGCGTCCCGGTGAACACCGACCACAGCCCCACCGCGATGATGAACCCGTTGAGCACCAGCGCCCCGCCCGCCGACGCCGCGAACTTCCCGTGAACCTGCAGCATCCCCGCCAGCACCGCCGCGACGCACACCAGCGGCATGAACGGCAGCATCACCACGATCAGCCGCAGCGACAGCGCCCGCTCGGGATCCGGCGGAGCCAGCAGCAGCGCCGCGACCGTCGCCGCCTGCGCCAGCAGCATGATCAACCCCGTCACCAGCGCCAGCCGGCGCACCGTCCAGCTCGCCAGTTGGTCCGCCAGGGTCGGGTCCTCCTTGACCGCCCGGGCGTACTCGGGCACGAACGCCGCCGACAGCGCCCCCTCGCCGAACAGCCGCCGGAACATGTTGGGGATCGCGAACGCCGCCGCGAACGCCGAGCCCGTCGCCGTCGCGCCGAACACCCGCACCAGCAGCACGTCGCGCACCAGTCCCCCGACGCGCGACAGCAGCGTCACACCGCCAAAGGCCCGCGCCGCCCCGGCCAGCGCGCCCGCGTGGCTCGCTTCCTGCCCCGCCTCCACCCGCGCCCCGGGCGCCGATCCGCCCCCGGAACTTGGTGCGCCGCCTCCGTTCACCGTTGCACTATCGGCGGACCGGCGGTGCGCTGCGCAACTTCTGGCCCGCCCGACGCTCAACCCGCCGCCGCTCGGCCGCCCCGCCCGCGCCGACCCTTCGCCCCCGCCGGCCGGTGCGTGCCGTTGAGCGTGCCGCCGGCCGGGGCCGGTGCGCCCGCGCCCAACGTCCGGGCCCCCGGCGGAACCCACACGAATTGCGGCTCCAGCCCGAACACCGACCGGAACATCTTGGCCTTGCGCTCGGCGCCCCAGATGTCCACCGACGGGTTCTCCGCCGCCTCGAGCACGAACCGTGCCGCCCGGCCCCGCGCCGTGATGCGCACGGCGCTGATCGCCTGCGTGTGCGTCCGGTCCAGCCCCACCGCCAGACGCACGATCGCCGCCAGCCGCCGCACCAGTTCCCGGTCGGCCTCGTCCAGCGCCGCGAACTGCTCGTGCCCGCTCCGCGGCTCGGCGGCGCGGTGGTACCGCGCGATCTGGGCCGCCAACTCCACCTGCCCCGGCGAAAGCCCCGGCAGCTCGCTGTGGCGGATCAGGTTGTACGAGTGCACGTGGTGCTTGGTGTAGTTGATCACGTAGCCGACGTCCAGCAGGTGGCACGCCGTCTCGAGCACCACCCGGTGCTGCGGCCGCGCCCAGGCAGCGTCGCCCCCCGCGTCGTGCTCCACGGCCGCCAGCTGATCGAACATCGACAGCGCCAGCCGCGCCACGTGCGCGCCGTGCCGCTCGTCGGTGCGGCACGCCGCGGCGAACCGCCTGGCGGCCGCCACGGGGTCGCCGGCGCGCTGCGCCGGGCGCTCGCCGGGGAAGATCTCCTGCACCATGGTCAGCAGCAGCCCGTCGCGGATGCCTCCGTCGTGCGCCCGCAGGCGCGGAGCCTCCAGGTGCCGCATGATCTCCAGCAGGATGGCCACGCCCGGCACGATGATGTCCGCCCGGTCCGGGCTCAGCCCCGGCACGCGGGCGCGCCGCTCCAGGTCCAGGGCGCGCAGCTCCTCCAGCATCCGGCGCACGTCGGACCGCTTGAGCTCGTACCCCTGCACCGCGCTGGGCGGCGGGGCGTGCGGCGAGCGTCGCTTCTCCCGGTTCATCGCGATCGCCGCCAGGCTGGTCGTGGTTCCGCCGGTTCCGATCACCAGCTGCGGGGCGAACGGCTCAGCGCCCATCCGCTCGGCCAGCAGTTCGCGCACGTACCGGCGCAGCGCCTTGAACCGCGGGCCCGACGCCGCCCGCGCACCGCCGAACCGTTCGGTCAGCCGCACCGCCCCGATCGGCAGCGACAGCACGCGCTCCACCGCCCCCGCCGACGACAGCACGATCTCCGTGCTCCCGCCCCCCACGTCCACCACCGCCGACGAGAACATCGACAGATCGAACGCGTGCGCCACGCTCCGGAACGCCAGCCACGCCTCCTCCTCGCCGTTGATCACTTCGATCTTCAGCCCAGCCCATCGCTCGACCAGCTCCACCAGGCGCGAGCCGTTGGACGCCTCGCGCACCGCGCACGTCGCCACGCCCCGGATGTGCGCCGCCCCGTACCCGTCGGCGATCCGCTTCATGCGCGCCACCGTGTACGCCGCCTGCTCCATCGCCCGCTCGTCGATGC
>JAHCJH010000157.1 GCA_026126345.1 Phycisphaeraceae bacterium
AAGGACGCCGACTTCATCATCCTCTCGGGCGATCCGTTCAGCGTCTACACCAAGGTCGAGCAGACCTGGGTCGAGGGCGTGAAGGTCTTCGACCGCTCCAACGACAAGGACCGGCTGTACGCCGAGGGAGGCTTCGGCGCCGGGCACGATCAATCGCCCTACTTCTGCTGCTTCGACGAGGCATCGTTCATGTTCGGCCGCAACGGCACGATGTGGCAGGCCCCGTAAGCCGCCCCGGCGCCGACGCCCGATCCATTCACCGTTCTCCCTGTCCGCACCCGAGACCCGCCATGCTCACCCGACCGCGCCGATTGCTCAGCGCCCTGACGCTCCTGGCCTGCCTGCCGCTGGCGGCGCAGGCGCAGATCGCCGTCAAGGCCGCCCGCCTGCACACCATGGGACCCGCCGGCACCATCGACAGCGGCGTGGTGGTGATCACCGACGGGAAGATCGTCGCCGTGGGCAAGGCCGCCGACGTCGCCATCCCCGCCGGCCACCGCGTGCTCGAGGTCCCCGTCGCCACGCCCGGATTGATCGACGCGCACTCCACGGTCGGCCTCAGCGGCCTGTACAACACCCGGCACGACAGCGACCAGCTCGAACGCTCCGCCCCGATCCAGCCCGAGCTGCGCGCCGTCGACGCCTACAACCCCAACGACCGGCTGGTCGCCTTCGTCCGCTCCTTCGGCATCACCACGGTCCACACCGGCCACGCCCCCGGCGAGGCCGTCAGCGGCCAGACCATCATCGTCAAGACCGTCGGCGCCACCGTCGAGCAGGCCCTGGTCAGCCCGCTGGGCGCCGTCGCCTGCACCTTCGGCCCGTCGGCCCAGAAAGACGGCGGCAAGAGCCCGGGCACCCGCGCCAAGCTCATCGCCATGCTCCGCGCCGAGCTCATCAAGGCCCAGGAGTACGACCAGAAGGTCAACACCGCCCCCGCCGACAAGAAGCCCGAACGTAACCTGCGCCTGGAGACCCTCGCCCGCGTGATCCGGGGCGAAGTGCCCATGCTCATCACCGCACAGCGCGCCCAGGACATCGACGCTGCCCTGCGCCTCCAGGACGAGTTCAAGTTCAACATGATCCTCGACGGCGGCGCCGAGGCCGCCATGCTCGCCGACCGGCTCAAGAAGGTCAACGTGCCCGTCATCGTCCACCCCTCCATGATGCGGGCCGTCGGCGAAACCGAGAACGCCAGCTTCACCACCGCCGCGGCCCTCCGGCGCGCCGGCCTGCGCGTGGCGCTCCAGTCCGGCTATGAGAGCTACGTGCCCAAGACGCGCATCGTGCTCTTCGAAGCGGCCATCGCCGCCGCCAACGGCCTGACCTTCGAACAGGCCCTGGCCACCGTCACCATCGACGCCGCCCGCATCCTGCAGATCGACGACCGCGTCGGCTCGCTCGAGCCCGGCAAGGACGGCGACATCGCCTGCTACGACGGCGACCCATTCGAGTACACGACCCACTGCGTCGGCACCGTGATCAACGGCGCCGTCGTCAGCGAGACCCGGCGCTGACGCTCGCCCCCCGCCCCTGCAGCAGCCCCGCCACCGCGAACGCCAGCTCCATCGCCTGCTCGTAGTTCAGGCGCGGGTCGCACGGGCTGGTGTAGTTCCGAGGCAGATCGTCCTCGCCGATGCCCGCCGCGCCCCCCACGCACTCGGTCACGTCCAGCGGCGTCAGCTCCACGTGCACGCCGGCGAGCCGGCGGCCGTGCGCCCGCAGGACCTCGTCGGCCGCGTGGATCTCCGCCAGCACATCGTCGAACGACCGCGTCTTGACCCCGCGCGACGTCACCACGCTGTTGCCGTGCATCGGGTCCACCACCCACAGGCCCCGACGGCCGATGGCGCTCAGCGACCGCACCAGGTCGTCCAGCACCGGCCGCACCCGCGCCACGCCCAGTCTCGGCAGCAGCACCAGCCGCCCCGGCTCGTCGTGCGGGTCGAGGATGCGCACCAGCCGCGCCAGCCGCTGGCCCGTCATCTCGGGCCCGATCTTCAGGCCGATCGGGTTGTGCACCCCGCGCGCATACTCCACGTGCGGTCCCGCCTCGTCGCCGGTGCGCTGGCCGATCCACGGCAGATGGCAGGTCAGATTGAACCAGCCGTCGCGCCGGGGCACGCGGCGCGTCTGCGCCGATTCGTACCACAAGTTCAGCGCCTCGTGAGAGGTGTAGAACTCCTCCGCCGCGGGATCCGCCGGCGGGTGCACCGAAACGCGCTCGGCCAGCCGCCGGTACGCCTCGCGCTGCTCCGGCAGCAGCGCCGCCCGCGACAGGAAGCCCAGGTCCCAGTTCTCCGGGTGGTGCAGATCGGCGAACCCCGCGTCCAGCAGCGCGCGGATGAAGTTCAGCGTCAGCCCGGCGCAGCGGTACCCCTCGAGCATCAGCGCCGGGTCCGGCCGGCGTGCCGCCGCCGTGAACTCCGACCGGTTGATCAGGTCCCCGAAGTACGACGGCAGCGTCGCCTCGCGCCCGCCGACCACGCGCGTCTCGACCGGGCTCGAGCGCGGCTTGGCGTACTGCCCGGCGATGCGCCCGATGCGAACCACCGGCACGTCCCCCGCCGCACGCAGCACCAGCGCCATCTGCAGCAGCATCTTCAGACGCGCGGCGATCGCCCCCGATGTGCAGTCCGAGAACGTCTCGGCGCAGTCCCCGCCCCACAGGACGAACGCCCGGCCCTCGGCCGCCTCGGCCAGCCGCTGCCGCAGCCGCTCGATCTCCCCGCTGGTCACCAGCGGCGGCAGCGCAGCGATGCGCTCCACGGCCGCGCTCAGCGCGCCGGCGTCGTCGTACTCGGGAATCGGCCCAAGTCCCGCCGCGGCGCGACACGCCCGCCACGAATCGGGCGTCCAGTCGGCCGGGCTGGGAGCGACGCCGTGGGGCACGCCCCAGTGTAGGAATCCGCCCGCCCGGACCATCCCCCGGCGCGGAATCGCCACCGGGCGGTTATGCGGCCCCTGACAACCGCCGATAGGTCCAGCCAGCGATGTCTCGCGGGTGTGCCGCGGGCCGCGAGCACAGACAGGAGTTTCACTCGATGAACCGCAGCAACACCCGCCGGACGTTCAAGAACACCAAGTCCAACCGCACCAACCGCCGCACCTCCGGCCGTACCGGCTCGTTCAGGAAGAACACCGCCAAGCGGACCACCGGCCGGAAGAAGTCGAACCGCACCGGCACCGCCCGCAAGAGCACCTCGTTCAAGAACACCCGCTCGTTCAAGGCGTCGGGCACGCGCAAGAACACCGGCTGGAAGAAGTCCACCCGCTCGAACACGACGGCCAAGGCCACCAAGACCGGCTCGTTCAAGAAGTTCAACAAGACCGGCAAGAACACCAAGTTCAACACCCGCGCCGGCTTCAAGAGCACCACGAACAAGAAGAACCGCTGGTGGAACAAGAACGCCACCGGCCGGTCGTTCTCGTTCAACGCGTTCCGCAAGACGTTCCGCAAGGCCGCCTGAACGGCGCCGCGACGTCGAGCCGAACCGATCCGCAGCTGAGAGATGGATCCTCCGGGCGGGGCGCACAGCCCCGCCCGGTTGTCGTTAGCGCGGCGCCTTGCCGCCGATGGTCAGCGTTGCCCGTCGCTCACGCCGCGCCCGCCGGCGCCGCCGGCTCAGCCACGGCACCGGCAGCACCCCGCGCGCCAGCCAGCCCGCCGCCGCCAGCACCACCAGCGACACCACCCAGAACTGCCAGTCGCCCACGGGCATCAGGCAACCCCCCCGGCGCGCAGCAGCAGGCCCACCAGCCACGCGCACCCGTACGCCAGCACGCTCATCCAGCCCAGCTGCACCAGCGCCCACTTGACGTGCCCGCTCTCCCGCGCCGTCACCGCCAGCGTCGGCAGGCACTGCATCGCAAGCACGTAGTACACCAGCAGCGTCCAGCACGCCCGCGCCGTGAACACCGGCGTGCGCCCGTCGTCCCGAACCGCCGTCCGCAACTCCTCCGCCACGCCCTCGCCGTCGATCCCCGTCGTCACCACGCTCATCGTGCTCACGAACACCTCACGCGCCGCGAACGACGCCAGCACCCCCACCGTCAACTGCCAGTCGAACCCCAGCGGCGCGAACACCGGCTCCGCCGCCCGCCCCAGGTGCCCCAGGAAACTCTCCCGCCTGGCGTGCATCGCCTCCAGGGCCGCGGCCTCGTTGCTCGCGGCGTCGGCGTCCGCCTCGAAGCCCTGGCGCTGAAACTCTGCCGCCTGCGACCGCAGCTCCACCGCCCGCGCCGGCGGCGCCACCACCGGGAACGCCCCGAGCCACCACAGCAGGATACAGATCGCAAGGATGTTCGTGCCCGCGTTGCGCACGAACCCCCACCCCCGATCCACCGCCGAGATCACCGCCGTCCGCAGGCTCGGCCACTTGTACGTCGGCAGCTCCAGCGCCAGCGGCCGGCTGTCCCCCCGCAGGATCGTCCGTCGCGCCGCCAGCGCGCTCAGCACGCCCGCGACCATCCCCAGCGCGTAGCACCCGATGAACGCCAGCGCCGCCAGCAGCGGTCGATCCGGGAACAGCAGCGTCGTCAGCAGCACGTACACCGGCAGGCGCGCCGAGCAGGTCATGAACGGCGCCACCAGGATCGTCGCCAGGCGTTCCCGTGGGTCGGGGATGCACCGGGCGCTCATGATCCCGGGCAGCGCGCACGCGTGGCTCGACAGCAGCGGCAGAAACGAGTGCCCGCGCAGGCCGAACGGCCGCAGCACCCGATCCATGAGCAGCGCCGCCCGCGCCAGGTACCCCGTGTCTTCCAGGATCGAGATGAGGAAGAACAGCAGGCAGATCTGTGGCAGGAAGATCACCGTCGCCCCGATGCCCGCGATCACCCCGTCGCTGAGCATCTCCCGCACCAGCCCCCCGGGCATCACCGTCTGCACCCACTGACCCAGCGCCGCGAACGCCGTGTCGATCAGGTGCATCGGCACCTGCGCCAGCGAGAACAGCGCGTAGAACAACCCAGCCATGATCAGCACGAACGCCCCGACGCCCAGCACCGGGTGCGTGA
>JAHCJH010000158.1 GCA_026126345.1 Phycisphaeraceae bacterium
TGTCGCGACCGCACGGACAACCCGACGCCGACCGCCCCGAGGAAGGGCGCGATGGGGCGTGCGGATCGGCGGGCGAAGGGGGTCGGCGCGGGACCGAACGGATCCTGATCGTCAGCGCGCAGGCGGATCGGCGTGCGCACCTGAGCCGCGCGTGCCGGACGGAGGACGCGGTGTGCGTGATGGCCGAGTCGATCGGCGCGGGGCTGGACGCGCTGGGTCGCGGGGCGCGGTCGCCGGCGATCCGGGCGGTGATCCTGGACGTTCCGGCGTGCACGGCGGCGGCGCTGCGGTTCGTTCGGGAGCTGGACGAGCGTGGCATCCCGGCGGTGCTGGTGTGCCCGAGCGTGTCGTTCGACGAGGCGGTGGAAGCGATGCGGGCGGGGGCGGCGGACATTGTTTCGGCGAACATCCGGATCCATGACCTGTCGCGCCGGATCCGGGCCGCGGTGGCGCAGCGGCGGGCCGGGGGCGACGCGGCGCCGCAGATCGGGTCGCTGGCGCGGATCGGCCCGGCGAGCCTGGAACCGGCGGACGCGGGGGACGGATTCGAAGGGAGCGATGGGGAGACCGAGGCGCGCGGGCCGGAGGTGGTGGCGAGCGTGTCGCCGCTGGAGGATGGGACGAGCGGCGAGGACGCGGAGTTCCAGCGGGCGGTGTGCGGGGAGCTGGACGTCGAGACGCTGCTGCGGTCGGTGCTGGAGTTCATCCTGGCGAAGCTGGGCCCGACGAACGCGGCGGTGTTCCTGCCGTCGACGACCGGGGACTACTCGCTGGGGGCGTACGTGAACTACTCGTGCCCGAAGGAGACGGCGGAGGTGCTGCTGGACCACCTGGCGAACGTGGCGGCGCCGCGCCTGGAGCAGAACGAGGGCATCATCAGCATGAACACGCCGGCGAGCGTGGAGCGGCACCTGGGCGAGTCGTGCGGGTGGATCGAGGACTGCCAGGTGGTGAGCTTCACGTGCCGGGAGCAGGGCGAGTGCCTGGCGGTGTTCATGCTGTTCCGCGAGCGGGGCAAGCCGATCGAGGACCGGCACATGGACACGCTGGCGATGATCTCGCGCCGGTTCGCGGGTCAATTGGCGCGGGTGATCCGGATCCACCATCGGCACCTGCCGCGTGACAAGTGGGGCGCGCTGGGCGACCCGCGGGACACGGGGCTGGACGAGCCGGGCGAAGGGCCGATGGCGGCCTGAGCCGGCGCGGGGGCGGGTTGGCCGTACGATCGGGCATGGCAGGCAAGGGCGCGGCGCGCGCGGTGGTGCTGTTGTCGGGGGGGCTGGATTCGGCGACGTGCCTGGCGGCGGCGCGCCGGGACGGCTGCGCGTGCCACTGCGTGTCGTTCGACTACGGGCAGCGGCACCGGTGCGAACTGACGGCGGCGCGCCGGGTGGCGCGGGCGCTGGGGGCGGCGAGCCACCGGACGATCCGGGTGGACCTGCGGGCGATCGGCGGATCGGCGCTGACGGACGATGCGATCGCGGTGCCGAAGGACCGCACGGCGCGGGCGATGGGCGCGGGGGTTCCGGTGACGTACGTACCGGCGCGGAACCTGATCTTCCTGTCGCTGGCGGCGGGGCTGGCGGAGGTGGTCGGGGCGCGCCGGCTGTACATCGGGGTGAACGCGGTGGACTACTCGGGGTACCCCGATTGCCGCGAGCCGTTCGTGCGGGCGTTCGAGCGCGCGGCGAACCTGGGGACGCGGGCGGGGACGGAGGGGGGCGAGCGGCTGCGGGTGGTGGCGCCGCTGGTGCGGCTGGGCAAGGCGGAGATCGTGAGGCTGGGGGCGGGCCTCGGGGTGGACTTCGGGCTGACGGTGTCGTGCTACGACCCGGACCGCTCGGGGCGGGCCTGCGGGCATTGCGACGCGTGCGTGCTGCGGCGGCGCGGATTCGAGGCGGCGGGGGTGCCCGACCCGACGCGGTATCGGCGCGGGGGTGGGCGGTGAGCGCCGGGGAATTGCCGATCGCCGAGACGTTTGTGTCGATCCAGGGCGAGGGAAAACTCGCGGGGGTGCCGTCGTGGTTCGTGCGGGTGAGCGGGTGCAACCTGCGGTGCGCGTGGTGCGACACGCCGTACGCCAGTTGGCGGCCGGAGGGGCCGACGCGCCTCGTGGAGGACCTGGTGGCCGAGGCGCGGGGCTCGGGGGTGCGGCACGCGGTGGTGACCGGGGGAGAGCCGATGGTGTTCGCGCCGGTGGCGGCGCTGTGCGCGGAGCTGGCGGGCGCGGGGCTGCACGTGACGATCGAGACCGCCGGGACGATCGACCGACCGGTGCACGCGGACCTGATGAGCATCAGCCCGAAGCTGCGCAACTCGACGCCGACGGCGGCACGGGCGCGGGAGCTTGGCGGTCCGGGCGCCGAGGGGTGGGCCGAGCGGCACGAGCGGGCGCGGATCAACCCGGCGGCGCTGCAGGGGCTGCTCGACCGGCACCCCGAGCGGCAGCTGAAGTTCGTGGTGTCGGCCGAGCCCCGCCGCGACCTGGAGGAGATCGACGCGGTGCTGACGGGGTTGACGGGCTGGAGCGCCGGCGACGTGCTGCTGATGCCCGAGGGCGTGACCGAGCCGGCACCCGAGCACCGGGCGGGGGTGGTGCGGATCTGCGTGGAGCGGGGTTGGCGGTACTGCCCGCGGCTGCACATCGCCCTGTTCGGCAACCGGAGGGGGACGTAGCCACCGGGATTCCCCGGGGGGCGACCGCGGGCGAAATGGCGCGAAAAACCGGGATATCCACCGCAACCGCACGCGGGGGCAGGTGGTACGCAAGTGCGGGATTGACAAGCCTTTAGACCTCGGCCATACTCCACGTGCCGGTGCAGGTGAATTCTCACCCAGCCGGCGGACTCGTGGGACACCGGGACGCTCACGCCCGGTGGCTGGATTCGGTGGACGGACATTCTGGGTTGTGTGCGACGGGTTGTTTGTGCGCCCGCCCCGCGGCCCGGGGGAACGATCGATGTGCACGATCACGAAGAAGGACCTGATCGACCGCATCTCCACGCAGACGCGCCAGCGCCGGGTGCTGGTCAAGCGGACGCTGCAGACATTTCTGGACGTGGTGATGGAGGAACTGGGGCGTGGGAACCGGCTGGAGTTCCGGGACTTCGGGGTGTTCGAGGTGCGCACGCGCCGGGCGCGCACGGCGCAGAACCCCAAGACGCTGCAACGCGTGCCGGTGCCGCCGAAGCGCACGGTGAAGTTCAAGGTGGGACGGCTGCTGAAGCAGCACATGGATGCGCTGAACGGCGCGGCGATGAGCATGCCGGCGGCGGACCAGCAGGCCCCGGCGGCCTGAACGCACGCGGACGGTTGAATCCGGGGCGCGGGCGGCGGGGGCGGGTCAATCGCCGCCGCCGCTGGCGACGGCGTGGGGCCGGTGGGCCGCGGCCGGGGCTGGCGCGGTGCCGGCGAGGTCGAGCATGCGCTGCAGCGCGAGCAGCGCCGGCTGGCGCACCTTGGGGTGGACGGTGATGCGGTTGACGACTTTGCCGGCGGCGAGCTGGTCGAGCGCCCAGCAGAGGTGGGGCGGGTCGATGCGGTACATGGTGGTGCAGAGGCACTGGCAGTCCGAGAGCATTCGCACCGAGACGTTGCGCGCGGCGGCGGCACGGGCGAGTCGGTTGACCAGGTGGGTCTCGGTGCCGACGGCCCAGGAGGAGCCGGGCTCGGCGGCCTCGATGGCGCGGATGATGAACTCGGTGCTTCCGGCGAGGTCGGCCTTATCGACGACTTCCTTGCAGCACTCGGGATGGACGAGGATGCGCGTGCGCCGGGCGCGGGGGGCGTCCTTGTCCGCGGCGCGGACCTGGTCGCAGTGCTCCGGGCGGAACAGCTTGTGCACGGAGCAGTGGCCGGCCCAGAGCAGGACGGTGGAGCGGACGAGCTGCTCGCGGGTCATGCCGCCCAACGGCTCGCCGCGGGCGGTGCGGCGCGGGTCGTAGACGGCGGTTTGCCGGGCGACATCGATGTCCAGTGCGGCGGCGGTGTTGCGGCCGAGGTGCTGATCGGGCAGGAAGAGGACCTTGATGTCCTCGCCTTTGCGGCGGGGCGTGGCGCCGCCGGCCAGGGCCCACTCGAGGACGAACCGGGCGTTGCTGCTGGTGCAGACGGCGCCGGCGCGGGCGCCCACGAAGGCCTTGATGGCGGCGGAGGAGTTGATGTAGGTGACGGGGATGATGCGGCCGCGCCAGTTGGCGTCGGCCAGGGCGCTGGTGAGCATGTCCCAGGCGAGGACGGTTTCGTCGTAGTCGGCCATATCGGCCATGGAGCAGCCGGCGGAGAGGTCGGGCAGGACGACGCTGACGTCGTCGGGCGTGAGCATGTCGGCGGTTTCGGCCATGAAGTGGACGCCGCAGAAGACGACAAAGCGTGCGCCGTTCGCGGCGACCTCCCGGGCGGCGAGCTGCGAGAGCTTGAGCGAGTCGCCGGTGAAGTCGGCGTGGCGGATGACCTCGTCGGCCTGGTAGTGGTGGCCGAGGATGATGAGCGAGCGGCCGAGCTCGCGGCGGCGCGCGTCGATGCGACGGGCGAGGTCGGCTGGGGCCGCCTTGGTGTAGTCGTCGCTGAGCGAGGGCTGCCAGAGCATGCGGGTTCTACGCTCCCGCGTGAGCGTAGGGTCGCCCGTCAGGCCGCGGCGCTCATGGCGGGGCGGAGGAACTCGACGGCGACGATGTGCCGGCGGTGGCCGACGGGGGCGACGCGGATGACCTTAGCCTCGCGCAGGGCGTGGGCGGGGATGACGGCCTGGTCGCGCCAGGCGACGGCGAGGTTGAGCTTGTCGCCGGGGTTGATGGGGCGTTCGAAGTCCATCTCCAGCAGCGCGCCGGACTGCGAGACGTTCTGGGTGCGGGCGAAGGCGAAGCGCGAGACGCCGCCGGTGGCGAGCTTGCAGGGCAGCGAGACGGTCAGGCGCGGGTGTCGCCGTCGCTCGGGGGTGTCGCCGGTCTGGAGGCCCGGGAAAGCCATGCCGGT
>JAHCJH010000159.1 GCA_026126345.1 Phycisphaeraceae bacterium
TTGTGGGCGCTGCAAACTTGAGAGGAGTCAACTTTAGTACGAGAGGATTGGGTTGGACGGACCCCTGGTGATCCAGTTGGACTGCTAAGTCCACCGCTGGGTAGCTACGTCCGGCAGGGATAACCGCTGAAAGCATCTAAGCGGGAAGCCCCCCTCAAGACAAGGTTTGCTAGTCGTAAGACGTGAGACCCCTGGTAGACCACCAGGTTGATAGGCCGCGCGTGCACGGGCAGAGATGCCCTCAGCGGAGCTGTACTAACGGTCAAAGGTTCGGCCGCCAACCGGGCGCCGCTTCTGCGGCCCCGCGTCGGCGACCACAAATCACCGTAGCGATTCTCTAGTTCATCCCGGCTCACCCCGGGGCTCGGTCTCCTGACCGCGGCAACTTCACGCAGCCTTCCATCCAACCATCCGGACAACCCGCGCCGGTCGGCCCACCAGCCGACCTGCGCTTTGTCGGTGACCACACGCAAGGGGTCATACCTGTTCCCATCCCGAACACAGCAGTCAAGCCCTTGCGGCCGATGATACTGCTCAGCGGGAAAGTAGGTCGTCGCCGGCGATTGACCCCACCAAGGTAAACCTTGGTGGGGTTTTTCGTTTTTGCTCCACGCCGCTCCATCTGCCCCGCACGCGGCCCCCGCGCACACTGTGCCGATCGCCGCTCTTCCGCCGATATCCCCTTTACGCCCCTTCGCCCGCGCCGGCCGCCCGGCGCGCCCACGTTCGCCCATGCTCCGACCAGGTCACGTCATCGCCCTCGCCGTCGTCGCCCTGCTCACCCTCGGCGTCGTCATGGTCAACTCCGCCGGCATGACCGTCGAGGCGCGTCAGGCCGTCTCCATCGAATCCATCCTCCTCTCCCGCTCCACCGCCTACATGGGCCTGGCGCTGCTGGCCATGGTCCTGTGCGCCCTGCTGCCGGTGCTGGCCTTCCTCCCCGGCGTGCGTTCCGACCGACCCTCCGCCCCGACCGATCACCCCCTCGGCGGCTGGGTCCTCTGGCCGCTGTGGATCGGCGTCGCCTTCCTGATCGCCTGCTGCCTCACCGCCTATCTCCCCGGTCTCGGCCGCGAGGTCAACGGCTCGCACCGCTGGATCCGCATCGCCGGCCAATCGGTCCAGCCCTCGGAGATCGCCAAGTGGGGCCTGGTCGGCCTCATGGCCTGGTACGTCTGGCGCTCGGGCCCGCGCCTCGGCTCATTCCTCTTCGGCCTGGCCCCGGGTCTGGCCGCGGCCGGCGCCGTCGCCGGCTTCGTCGCGCTCGAGGATCTCGGCACCGGCGTGCTCCTGGGCCTGACCTCGTGCGTCATCCTCCTGGCCGGCGGCGCCCGCTGGTGGCAGCTCTCGGTCGTCATCCCCGCCGGCCTGCTCGCCTTCGCCGCCCTGGTCGTCGCCAGCCCCTACCGCGTCCGCCGCCTCACCGCCTTCCTCGACCCCTACGCCGATCCGCTCGGCATCGGCTACCACACCATCCAGTCCCTCGTCGCCGTCGCCAACGGTCAGGTCACCGGCCGCGGCCTGGGCTTCGGCCAGCAGAAGTTCGGCTACCTGCCCGAAGACCAGACCGACTTCGTCTTCGCGATCATCTGCGAGGAGCTCGGGCTTGCCGGCGCCGCCATGGTCGTCGGCCTCTACCTGGCCATCCTCTGGGCCGGCTACCTGATCATCCGCGCCCAGAGCAACCTGATGCTGAAGCTCATCGGCACCGGCATCATCGCCACCGTCGGCATCCAGGCCATCGTCAACATGTGCGTCGTCACCGGCATGGGCCCGGCCAAGGGCATCGCCTTGCCGCTGCTCTCCAGCGGCGGCACGGGCTGGATCCTCACCGCCGGCTCGCTCGGCCTGATCATCTCCATGGACCGCCTGTCGGTGTTCTCCGGCTCAGCCGGCGCCGAACCGGTGCTGGTCGAGCCCCGCCTCTCGGTGCTCGCCGCCCTGGGCCTGCCCGGCGGGCCCGACGGGCCCGGCTCGGCCGCGCTCAACGTCGAGCCCTCGGGCCAGCCGCCCCGCGAGCCCGAGGTCCGCGTGATGCCCTCGGCCCGCGCCGGAATCCTGGACCGCGGGCACTAGGCCATGAACGGCCCCGCGGCTTCATCGGCCGGCCCCGACGTCTTCATCTTCGCCGGCGGCGGCACCGGCGGCCACCTCTACCCGGGCCTGGCCATCGCGCAGGAACTCCGCGCCCTGGCCGCATCGTCCGGGCGCGCCATCGACTGCCTCTTCGTCTGCTCCGACCGGCCGATCGACGAGCGCATCCTCGCCGACGCCGGTGAGCGATTCCGACCCATCGCCGCCCGGCCCGTCGGCCTTCGGCCCGCGACGCTGGTCCGGTTCCTCCGCGCCTGGGGCCGGGCCGTCGCCGACTGCCGCGCCATCGTCCGCGAGTCCCGCGCCCGCGCCGGCTCCGGCCGCGTCGTCATGGTCGCGATGGGGGGGTTCGTCGCGGCGCCCGCGGCCATGGCCGCCCGGCGCGAGCGCCTGCCGCTGACGATGATCAACCTCGACGCGGTTCCCGGCAAGGCCAACCGCTGGATCGCCCGCCGGGCCGGACGGGTGATCTCCACTTATCCCGTCGCCGGCCGGCCCGATTGGACCATCATCCCGCCCATCGTCCGTCGCGATGCGCTGACCTCCGACAGCCGACAGGACTGCCGCAGGGCCGAAGGCCTTGACCCCGATCGACCGACGCTCATGGTGACCGGCGGCAGCCAGGGCGCGTTGACCGTCAACCAGACCGTCGCCGCCGTCGCCCGCTCCGGCGCGCTGGCGGGCTGGCAGGTGCTCCACCAGTGCGGCGCCGCCGATGCCGGCTCCGGCGGTTCGCGCGACGAACTGATCGCCACCTACCGCGACGCCGGCGTCCCCGCCGTGGTCGCCGAGTTCACTCGGAACATGGGGCGGTGGTGGGGGGCCGCCGATCTGGCCGTCAGCCGCGCCGGCGCCAACTCCGTCGCCGAAGCCTGGGCCAACCGCGTGCCGGCCGTGTTCATGCCCTACCCGTTCCACCGCGACCAGCACCAGCGACTCAACGCCATCGTGCTCGAGCAGGCCGGCGCCGCCGTCATCGCCACCGACGCGGTCGATCCCGCGGCCAACGCCGCCGGCGCCGCCCAGATCATCGCCCGGCTGCTGCGAGACCCGGGGGCCCTGGCCGCCATGCGGTCGGCGCTGGACCGTCTGGGCCCGGCCGATGGGGCCGCCCGTGCGGCGCGGGCGATCTGGGCCTGAATTCCCCGCAATTCAAGCCGTGCCCGGACCCGTTCATGGGTTACACTTGATCCATGGCGGAGCCAGCCGCAGGGGCGGTCAGCGGAACAAACCGCGTCCAGGATTCGGACGAACCGGCGGCGGTGGCCGTGGTCATTCTGCCCGATGGCGGCGACGCCGCCCGCCGGGCCGCCGAGCCCCTCGTCGAGAGTTTCCGGCGCAAGCGCGTCGACGTGCGCACCGTCAGCGATCCCTACCGAGCCCTGCTCGCCGCCGCGAACTCCAGCCGCGTCGGCGCCGCCACCGCCCGTCTGGCCGTGTTCGTCGGTCAGGATCCCGCGGGCGACGTGCTCGCGGCGCTGGCGCGCTACGCGCCGGGCGTCTCGTGCTGGCGCTACGGCGACGGCGCGTTGGCCCCCGCGTCGTTGCGGGCCGAGGCGCAGCCCGCACCGGTCTCTTCCAACGTTCCCGCGGAGCCCGCGCGCCCGCCGGCGCCCGGCGGCCCGCCGCGATTGCGACTGGCCGGCGACGGTCCCGAGCCGGTCCGCACGCCCCACCTCATCGAGCCCCGCCCCGTGCGCCCGCTGCGCGACGCGATCTTCGGCGAGCCGATCGAGCCCACCGAGCCCATCGCCCCGCCCATGCGCCTGGCGGGCGTCGGTGATCTGCCGCAGCCCGCGCCCGCGGACCCCGCCGCCGGCGCCCACGCCGCCAACGCCGCGGCACTGACCAGCGAGGAGCTCGCCATGCTGCTGGGCGACGGGCCGCTCCCCGAGACCGGCGGCGCGTTCGATCGGAGGGCCTGACGTGGGCGAGCCGGCGCGACAGGTCGGGGGTGGTGAGCCGGCCGGTCGCGGCCGGGTGGTGCTCGTGGGCCGCACGGGGCTCGACTCGACGCTGCGCCGCGATGCGGGGATCGACCTGGTGCGCGTGCGCACCGCGCTGGAGGCCCTCGGCGAGGCTGTCAATCCGCCCGAGGTCTCCGCCGCCCCATTGGCCTGCATCGCCGTCGCCGCCGAGGCCGATCCGCCGCCGCCGCACGGCGCCGCGTTCGCCGCCGCCGTGCGCGAGGCGGCCCCGGGGGTGCGCCTGGTGCTGGTGTGCGACGAACCGGGCCGTGGCGCCGGTTCGTACGACGCCGTGGTGGCTTCCACGATGCCGTTCCACGCGCTCAAGGCCGTTCTGCTGGCTCAGCCCGCCGAGGTGCCGGTCCGCGGCGCGCCCGCGGCCGCGCCGATCCCAGCGCCGCCGCAGCCCGCCCCCGACGCCGCTCCGCTGTCCGCCGACGAGGACCCGCAATCGGCGCTGCTGCGCGCCGTGCTGGCCGGGCGCGACGTGATGCTGCCGGCGCTGGAGCAGGCCCGTCGCCAGGCCGGCGCGCCCGACGCCGTTTTCGTCCCCGCCGAGCAGGCCGCGTCGATCGATCCCGCCGCCGCCCGCGCGCCGGTGGCCCACCGCGCCACCACCATCGGCTGGCTCGTCTCCCGCCGGGCCGAGGCCGAAACGCTCGCGCCCGCCGCGGCCCTGCTGGCCCAGTGGCTGGCGCTGGCCGAGCAGCAGAAGGAACTGCGGCGCGCCGCGCTGAGCGACGACCTGACCGGCGCGTACAACCGCCGCTACTTCGAGCGCTACCTGCGTGCCGCCATCGATCAGGCGGGGCGCGACCGGCGCACGGTGCTGCTGCTGCTGTTCGACATCGACAACTTCAAGCGCTTCAACGACGCCCACGGGCACGCCGCCG
>JAHCJH010000016.1 GCA_026126345.1 Phycisphaeraceae bacterium
GAGAATCCGCCGGCACGCCCCGACGCGCGGCCCGCGGCGCCCTCCGCCCCGCAAACCGCGCCGGCGGTGGCGCCGCAACAGGCCGTCGAGCTTCCGGCCGGCCCGAGGGTGGTCGGGCCTCGCGAGGGCGCGCCACCGGTTCCGCCCCCTCCGGTCGTGAAGGTTGAGCGCGTGCCCGAAGCGGCCAAGCCTTCGGGAGCAGACGCGAACGCCCCGGGCGCGGCCAAGCCGGCGGAACCCGCCAAACCGGCCGAGCGTGAGCCGGTGGCGACGCGCCCCGGAGACCGGACGCCGGAGCGCTCTCAGCCCGAACCGGCAACGCCATCCCCCGCGCCCAGCCCGCCGGCATCGGCGGGCGTCACCGAGTACGCCATCCCCGCGCACCCGATCTTCAACGGCGACAGGATCTCGCCAGCCAAGGCCGAGAAGCGGGCCGACGGCGTGCTGATGCTCGACGGGCGCTTCGCCATCAAGGGCTCGGGCACCGAGGCCGACCCGTACGTCCTGCCGTGGGACCTGCTCGTCTCGGCTCAGGAGACGTACAAGCCCCGGATGGGTCAGACCCGTCTGCCGCAACGCATCACGATGTTTGACGGGGCGCACGTGATCATTTCCGGGTACGTCGCCTTCCCGCTGACAGCGACCGACCCGAAAGAAATGCTGATGATGCTGAACCAGTGGGACGGCTGCTGCATCGGCGTCCCCCCCACTCCGTACGACGCCATCGAAGTCCGGCTGACCAAGAGACCGCCGGATTCGGCGAGACTGGCGACGCACGGCACCATGCGCGGCAAGTTCAAAGTCGAGCCGTATGAGGACGGCGGCTGGCTGCTGGGCCTGTACATGCTCGAAGACGCGACGCTGAAGGTCGACCAGTAATCCAGCGCCGTCGCCACCGAAGCCGCGCCGGCGATCACAGGTCGATGTGCTCGCCGAAGCGCGGCAGGATCGCGGCAACCCCGTAGCGCTCGGCGATGCCCGCGGCCAGGGCCTGCCGCGGCTTGTCTTCGCCGTGCGTAAGCGCCACGGCCGGGCGCGCCCCGCCGGAAAGCAGCGGCGTCAGCCAGTGCAGCAACGTGGTGCGCCCCGCGTGGGCCGACAGGCCGCCGAGCGTATGAACCTGCGCCCGGACTTCGATCTCCTGCTGGTGAATCCGAACGACCGGCTCGCGATTGACCAGACGGCGCCCGAGCGTTCCCTCGGCCTGGTACCCGACGATCGTGACGTGCGTGTTGGCCTTGTGCAGGTGCTGCCGCAGGTGGTGCACGATGCGCCCGCCGTTGCACATGCCCGCGCCGGCGATGATCACCGCGGGGCCCTTCAGGTCGTTGAGGCCGCGGCTTTCTTCGCCGGTCCTGCTGAGCCTCAGTTCGGGAAACTGGATCGAGCAAACCGCCGTCGACCAAACGCGCGCGGGCGTTGTCGTCGAAGCAGGTCCTTGTGGTCAGTACAGGCGTCGCGGCGATGCCCATGGGGCTGTCCAGGATGACGGGCATGCCGAGCCTGCGGGCGCGCGATCGCTGCAGGAAGTAGTAGAGCAGCGTCTGGGTGCGGCCGATGGCGAACGACGGGATCAGCACCTTGCCGCCGTCGGACCTGGCGGCGTCGACGACGGCGTCGAGCTCGCGGAAGGTCTCGTCGAGCGGCTTGTGGTCGCGGTCACCGTACGTGCTCTCGTGGATGACAAGGTCGGGCGCGGAGCCGTTTCCATGCGGGGTTTCCGGATCGTGCAGCAGGGGCATGTGCCGCTCGCCGACGTCGCCGCTGAAGACGATGGTCCGTTCGCGCCCGGCGTCGCGCAGGTGCAGCAACAGGGACGACGATCCGAGGATGTGGCCGGCGTCGAAGAACGTCACGTCAATCCCGGGCGCCACGGGCACGGCCCTGCCGTAGGGGGCCACGGTGAAGAGCCGCAGGGCCGCGGTCACGTCCTCGTCCGTGAACAGGGGCTGCACGTCGGGACAGGGCCGGTCGCCGGCGCGCTGGCGGCGCTTGCGGCAGATCCGCTCGACATCGGCCTTCTGCAGGTAGGCCGCGTCGCGCAGCAGGATGTCCGCCAACGGGAGAGAAGGCACGGTGGTGGTGATCCGACCGCGGTAGCCGCGCTTGACCAGTTGCGGCAGGCGGCCGCTGTGGTCAAGATGGGCGTGGGTCAGGATGACCGCCGAGAGTCTGGCGGGGTCGAAACAGAACGGCCTGCGGCACTTAAGCTCCGCCTTGGCGCCGCCCTGGAACAGGCCGCAATCGACCAGCACGGCCGACCCGCCGGCCTCGACGAGGTAACTCGAGCCGGTCACCTCCCCGCTGGCGCCGAAGAACGACACGCGCATGCCCTGCTCCTGATGGGCGACCAGTCTACCGGCGATCACTCCGGCGAGCGCTCTTCCAGACGCACGGCCGCCGACGCGGGGGACCGCAGGACGGCGGCGGACTCGGCCGGGTCGCGCCGGGGGCGGGCCACCACCAGCCAGAGCAGCGGGAGCGTCGCGAGGCGCAGGAGCGTGCTGACGCCGAAGATGGCCTGGTACGCCTCCGGGGGCGGGCGGCCGCCGAGCGCGTCGGCGCGATGCAGGGCCCACCCCCCAGCCAGCGATCCCAGGGCGATGGCGCACCGCTCGAAGAACAACTGCCAGGAGACCATACTGGTTCGCTCGTTCTCCTTGAGGTGCTCCAGCAGCAGCAGCCACACGGCGAGCTCGTAGCAGCCCCAGACGACGCCGGAGTAGATCTGCACGCCCACCAGCCAGCCGTACGACGGGCTGAGCATCCACATCAAACCGATGGGCGTCATGCCGATGCCGCCGATCACCAGCAGCCGGGTTGAGCCGCGACGCTTGGCGAACCGCCCGCACGCCGGGAGCGTGACCACCTTGGTTGCCATGACGGTTCCGATGAGCACGGCGTACCACACGTAGCCGGTCTCCATGTGGCTGAGCACGAACGGATTGATGTAGGGCGCGGCGAAGTTGGCCGCGAACGACACCGCGAGCATGTAGGCGATCAGCCGCACGTCGCGAGCCGCGTCTCCTCGTGCCCGCAGTCGCTTCCAGAGCTCCCGCCAGCCGACGGGCCTGTGGCCCCTGGGCATCGGCTCGGGCTCGTCGTGCCGCTGGAGCAGCACCCACGACATGCCGCGGGCCAGCGCCGCGAGCACGAACAGGCCTGTGAACGCCCACATGACTCGCGCCCGGTCGGCGTCGCCGGTGGCGGCCGACCCCGCGGAGGCGCCCAGGATGACTCCGCCGAGCACGAAGCCCGCGAGCGTCCAGAGCTGGTAAACCCGCTGCCGCCTGCCGAACCACGTGGCCCGCATCGGGCGCGGCACGAGCGTGGCGATGAGCGTGCTCCAGGCGCTTCCGGCGCCCAGGCCAGCGGTCCAGTAGGCGCTGGCGGCCAGGAACACCGCCCACGCGGGCATGGTCCCGATCGCCGCGCCGACGATCAGCGGCACGAAACTGAGTGCCTGGCAGCCGACCATGATGAGCACCCAGGCTTTGTGGGACCGCAGCCAGCGGACGCCGCGGGCGCTGAGCAACTGCGCCGCGGCCCCGACCACGGGGGGGAGTGTCGCGACCAGACCGCTGGCGATTTCACCCAGCGCCAGGGCCAGGACGAACGCGGGGAGGTAGAACTCGCCGACGCCGACCATGAGGGCGTACCCGGCGACATCGATCATGGAACGTCGCAGGTTGGCTCTGGTGGCGGTGGGAGCTGCCGCATTGTCCTGGGTGACCACGAGCACGTCCTTGTGCGATCGGAGGGAATTCCGGTAGGCTATGCACCCGATTCGTGTTATGTTGTCACGATCGAGACGTGGGGACCGCATGCAACCCGATCCGTCATCTCACCGTCACGAGCAGGAGACCTTCGGCGGAGGCGAAGCCGCAAGCGGCGCGCTCTTCGAAGGCGACAGCCCGGCCCACCGGGCATCCACGGTGCCCGCCGATGAGTCCAACGGGATCGGCCGCGTCGGTCGGTACACGTTGCTGCGGGTGATCGGCCAGGGCGGCATGGGCTCGGTGTACCTCGCGCAGCAGGACGTTCCGCGCCGGATGGTGGCGCTCAAGCTCCTGCGTCCGGAACTGCTCACGCCCGCCTTGCTGCGTCGATTCGAGATGGAGTCGCAGACCCTCGCCCGGCTGCAGCACCCGGGCATCGCCCAGATCTACGACGCCGGTGCGGCGCAGACGGCGGCGGGCGCCCAGCCGTTCTTCGCGATGGAGTACATCAAGGGGCGTTCGCTGGTGGAGTACGCCGCCGCGGCGGCGCTCACGCTGCCTCAGCGGCTCGAGCTGTTCATCCGCGTGTGCGACGCGGTGCAGCACGCGCACGCCAAGGGCATGGTGCACCGCGATCTGAAGCCGGCGAACATCCTGGTGACCGATCAGGGCGAGCCGAAGATCCTGGACTTCGGCGTTGCCCGGCTGACGGACAAGGACATCGCCGGCGCGACCATGCACACCGAGGTGGGCCAACTGGTCGGCACGCTGCCGTACATGTCGCCGGAGCAGGTCGCCGGCGTTCCCGACGACGTGGACACACGCTCCGACGTGTACGCGCTGGGCGTGGTGCTGTTCGAGTTGCTGACGGGCAGACTGCCGTACGAAGTTGCCGGCAAGATGGTGCCGGAAGCTGCCCGCATCATCCGCGAGGAAGACCCCACACGCCTGAGTTCGGTGAACCGCCACTACAGGGGAGACGTCGAGACCATCGTCGGCAAGGCCCTGGAGAAGGACCGCCTGCGCCGGTACCAGACCGCCGCGGCTCTGTCGGCGGACCTTGGCCGGTACCTTCGAGACGAGCCGATCGTGGCCCGACCTTCGACGACGTGGTACCAGGTGCGCAAGTTCGCGCAGCGGCACCGGGCGCTGGTGGGAGGCGTGGCGGCGGTGTTCGTGGTGCTGGTCGCGGGAGTCGTGGTGTCTCAGATGCTCCTGGCCCGCGCGCTGATTGCCGAGGAGCGCGCGCACGAGGAGGCGAGACAGGCCGGCATAGCCCGTGCAGGCGAGCAGCAGCGCCGAGTGGAGGCCGAGCAAGCGAAGTCCGCGGCCGATCGAGCCGCCAGGCGCGCGATGAACACGGCGGACGTGCTTCGCTCCATCATCGTCGGAGCCAATGCCGAGCGGGGTGGACGGGCCAACCTCACATTGCGCGAAGTGCTCGACACGGCCGTGGATCGCCTGCGGCGCGATCTGGCCAATGACCCGGAGCTGCTCGGAGCGTTCCTGCTGGACGCCGGCACAGCGTACACGTCCCTTGACTTGCCCGCCAAGGCACGCGAAGTCCTGAAGGAAGCGATCGGACACACCGCGAGTGTGTACGGCGAGGCGAGCGAGCAGGTGGCGGCCGTGCACGAGGCGCTCGGCCAGGCGGTCCACAGGGTGCAGGACGCCAACAGCCCTGAAGTCCTCGAAGAAGCGCGAGAGCACATACGGCAGGCAAAGCGGATCTATGAGCGTATCGGCGGGCCGAACGATCCTCGCGCGGCCCGCGCCGAGGGCGATCTGCAGTTCTTGGACAACATGACGAGCCAGCGCCCCGCCGCAAGCGCGGCTCAGCCTGCGACGGCCGGACGCTGGAGCAAGGGCGAATTGTCCATTCAGGATCGTTTCTTCCTGGCCGCTTGGGCGGCGTCAACGAACGGCAAGAAGTCCGCTGACGATCTGCTCGATGAACTGACGCGCGTGACGGAGCGCGTTCGCGCGCTCTGGCGCGAGGGCGAGCGAGACGAGTCGCACAGAGTGCTTCGTGAGTATGTCGCAGCCGCCGCGAAAGAAGCCCAGCAGGAGGATAGGGCGTGGCTCGTGGCCGGCGGCCTCGCGCAGCGCCAGTTCAGAGTCGGGGATCTCGAATTGTGCGAGATCATCTGCCTCGAGGCCGAGAAGCACTTCGCCGGCCCCGGCGGCAGGCCGACGATCAACCAACTGACGATTATGAGCCAGCTCGGTGACGTGGAGCATCGACGAAAACGCTACGCACACGCCGTGAAGCAGTACCGACGAGCGCTCCAGGCCGATGCGGGAACGCTTCCGCCCGATCACACGGTCATCCTGACCATCCGCTGCAACCTCACGATCTGCCTGGTGCTGGACGGCAAGATCGACGAAGCAGAGTCCGAGGTCCTCGGTCTGCTGAAACTCACGGAAGGCTCGTCGCGTGCCGCCCGACTGCCCCGACAAGTAGGACTCGAGCAGATGTTCGACATCTGCAAACTCCGCGGCGATGGCGAGGGGATGCGCAAGTACGCGGCGCTTCTTCAGCAGGAGTTTCCCTCGGCTCCGGGTACGACGAGCCGGAAGAAGTTCGTGGACGGGCCGACCTCTGTTCCGAACGGCGGGGCGACTCCCGGTAATGCTCCGCCACCGGCCGACTGACCCCGCTCGGCCGGTCGCCTTGCGATTCCTACCATTGCCCCGGCGAGTCGCGGCCGGGCCGGCCGCGGCTGAAGTCGCCAGAAAGAACGGCACCCCATGTCCACGCTTTCGCCCAACAACCGCCCCCCCGCCGCCGGCAAGCCGCTGCCGCAGGATCATCCCGCCGGCGCGGTCTTCACCAACGTCAACCCGGCCCAGGGCGCGAGCAAACCTGGCAAGATCGACCCGCACGCCGTGACCATCTCCGGGCTGATCCTGAACCCGGTGTACGGCCCTGAGCACGGGCCGGCCGGGCAGATCGCCGAGAGCCTCAGGTCGCTCCAGGCCATCGACGAGCACCTGGGCAAGGGCGGCATGCCCGGGCAATACCCGTTCACCCGGGGGCTGTTCCCCCAGGGCTACCGCACGCGACTGTGGACCATGCGACAGTTCGCCGGCTTCGGCTCGGCCGACGACACCAACCGCCGGTTCAAGTACCTGCTGGAGCAGGCACGTAGTTCCACCGCCGCGAACACGGGGCTCTCGACGGCGTTTGACCTTCCGACGCTGATGGGGCGCGACTCGGACGATCCGTTGTCGGCCGGTGAGGTGGGCAAGTGCGGCGTGGCGATCAGTTCGATCGAGGACATGCATCGGCTGTACGCCGACATTCCCGTTGGACAGGTGACGGTGTCGCAGACGATCAACGGCCCGGCGGCGGTGATCTGGGCGATGTACCTGGCGCACGCGCTGCAGCGGGGCATCGGCTGGGAGACGCTCGGCGGCACGCTGCAGAACGACATTCTCAAGGAGTTCCACGCCCAGAACGAGTTCATCTACCCGCCCGAGGCGTCGGTGAAACTGGTCGTGGACACCATCGAGTTCCAGTCGCGCCTGCTGCCGAAGTGGAACAGCGTGTCGATCTCGGGTTACCACATCCGCGAAGCGGGCTCGACGGCGGCGCAGGAGCTGGCCTTTACGCTGCGCGACGGCATGGAGTACGTCGAGGCCTGCCTGGAGCGGGGCATGAACATCGACGAGTTCGCGCCGCGGCTGTCCTTCTTCTTCAACAGCCACAACGAGTTCTTCGAGGAGATCTGCAAATTGCGCGCGGCGCGGCGGATCTGGGCCCGCAGCATGAAGCACCGCTACGGCGCCAGGTCCGAGCGATCGCTCTACATGAAGACGCACGTGCAGACCGCCGGCTGCTCGCTCACCGAGCAGCAGCCGCTGAACAACATCGTCCGCGTCGCCTATCAGGCCATGGCCGCCGTGCTGGGCGGATGCCAGAGCCTGCACACCGACAGCATGGACGAGACTCTCGGCCTGCCCACGGAGCAAGCCGTGACCGTCGCCCTGCGCACCCAGCAGATCCTGGCCCACGAAACCGGCGTCACCCGCGTCGCCGACCCGCTCGGCGGTTCCTGGTTCATCGAGCACCTCACCGACACGGTCGAATCCGGCGCGCTGGACTTCATCGCCGACATCGACGCCATGGGCTCCTACCGCGGCCAGTCCGCCGACCAGACCCGCGCCGCCGGCGTGTACGCGCCCAAGTCCGGTTACGGTCGCGGCGTCGTCAACGGGATCAACAAAGGCTACTTCCGCCGCCAGATCGCCGAAGCCTCCTACCGCTACAGCGAAGAGGCCGAAGCCGGCGACCGCATCACCGTCGGCGTCAACGCCTACGCGGACCCGGACGAGAAGCGCCCCATCGAGATCCTCCAGATCCCGAATTCGGTCGAGGTCGAGCAGTGCGACCGGCTGGCGAAGTTCAAGGCCCGGCGTGACGCCGGGCTGGTGCGACGTTCGCTCGACAACATCCGCGCCGCCTGCCAGGGCAGGCCCGTGACGCTGAAGCACACGCTGCCCGGCGCCGCGCTCGACCCCACCAACGTC
This sequence comes from Phycisphaeraceae bacterium, assembly GCA_026126345.1. Classification (GTDB taxonomy): domain Bacteria; phylum Planctomycetota; class Phycisphaerae; order Phycisphaerales; family UBA1924; genus JAHCJH01. The sequence continues at coordinate 8,253 of JAHCJH010000016.1, forward strand.
ATGCCCGCGCTCATCGACGCCGCGCTGTGCAACGCGACGCTCGGCGAGATGGTGCAGGCCATGGCCGACGTCTACGGACGGTACACCGGCGGGCCGGAGTGGTAATCCGGCCCGCAGTCCGCCCCGTGCGAGCCCTCCATGCGCGCGCCGCCGCAGGCCGACATCCAACGCTGTGACCTTCCCGCCGATGTGCTGGCGTGGGTCGAGTCGGTGTGCGGACCGGTCGAGCGGATCGTCGACCTGCTGCGGTACCGCCGGCCCGCAAGCGGTCGCGCAACGCTGAAGGTCGAAACCGCGTCCGGCTGGACGTACAAGGTGCGCCGGTTCGGCAGTGCCTCAGCCGCCGAAGCGGCCCGCGCCGAGCGCCTGACGTTGAACCCGCCCTGGATGCCCCGCGTGATCGCCTGGCGCGACGACGCCTGCATCGAACGATGGATCGACGGCCAAACTGGAGATGAGGCGCCTCTCGAACCAGACCAGATCGAGCGGTGCGGAACGATGCTGCGGCAGGTGCACGATGCGCCGCCGCCCGCCGGAGCCCGGATGCGCACGCCCGAGCTCTGGGCCGAGCGCCTTCGGGAGAACCTTGGCCGATTGCGGCTGGCCGGCCTGATCGGCGACCAAGCCGAGGCCGAGTGCCTGAAGCACGCGATGTCGGACTTTCCCAAAGCGCTGACCATCGGCCTCGTTCACCGCGACCTGTGCCCGGAGAACATCGTGCGCGACGGCGAAGGCCGGCTCTGGGTCGTGGACAACGCGTTGCTGACCGTCGGATCGCTCGAAGAGGATGCCGCGCGAGTCTGGTGGCGGTGGCCGATGACGCCGCCGCAGCGCGGGGCGTTCCTGCGCGGGTACAACCATCCGGCACGAGCGTGCTGGTTCGAACTGCCCAGCCCCTTCTGGCGGGCCTCGGTCATCGCCAACTCGGCCAGGATCCGGCTCGGCGCCGATCCGGCCGGCGCCGCCGCGCGCGCTCAGTGCCTGCTGGAGTCGCTGCGGTGAGCGGCGCTATCGGTCGGTACGGCCTGGGCGGCGTTCGCGTGGATGTTCGATCCGATGCGGCGGGCATTCCGCGATGGCTGGACGAGTTCCTGCTCCCGTGGTTCGCGCCCGAACCGGTCGCCGATGAAGTCTGGTCGATCGACGTGCGCTGTACCCCCCGGGTCCCCGACAAGGTGCACGGCGAGCCTCTGGGCGACATCGACGTGTTCACCCGCGACCGAGGCGCCGAGCGGCTGGCGGCGTGGCGAGCCGCTGATGCCGTCGTTCTCGCCGACGCACGCGGCCCCACCCAAATCTCCGTGCACACCGCACGCCGCGCGGTCGTCGTCACGATCGACCGCGACGGCGCCCGACCCCGCTCGCTGGTCATGCGGCTGGTCCGCGAGATCATCTGCCGGCACGGTGCGGCGAAGGGCTGGCTGATGCTGCACGCCTCGGCCGCAGCCGTGGGAGATCGCGCAGCGCTGTTCCTGGGCGGCAAAGGCAGCGGCAAGACCACGCTGCTGTCCCGCGCGCTGGTCGGAGGTGCGGCATTGGTCGCCAACGATCGCGTGCTGGCGAGCGTGGACGACAGCCGGGCACGCATCCTCGGCTGCCCCACGATCGTCCGCGTCCGTCCCGATGGCCCCGCACGCGTGCCGGGCTTGCGGCCACCGGACTTCGGCGGCGATCATCGGTACTACCTCACGCTCGCCGAGTGCCGCCAGGACGGCCCGCTGCGTGAACCGACCGATCGCGATCCGCCGTCGATGAGCCCGGCGCAATGCGCCGCGTGGCACGGAGCAGAGGTCCGCACGACAGCGCACCCGGTCGCGTTGGTGTTCCCGCGCGTCGTTCCGGGCGTGACGAACTTTCATGTCGAGCCGTTGACGGCAGCCGAGTGCGAGCGGATGCTGCACGCCTGCGTGATCGTGCCCGCATCGGGGACGTTGCTCGGCCGCGGCGCGGCCCCGGGACCACCGGCGACCATGGACGGCCTGGCCCTCGCCGTGCCCGGGTACCGGCTCGACATGGGGCCGGGGGCCTACGGCCCCGCAGGTGCGTGGGACGCGGTTGTGGAACTCCTCGCGGCCCGATAGGCTTGCCGCGGCTCGAATCTGGAATCAGACTATGCTCGGCACGCTCTGGAACAACCCGCTGACACGCTCGGCAGCGGCACGAATCGAGAAAGGCCACAACAAGCTCCTGGGAATCCGCCGGACCATGCGGCTGGCCAAGACCCTGAGCAAGGTGCGCAACGCCTCTGCCTGGCGGGTGCGGCGCGAGCTGTACGACGACCACGTCGACCGGCTGCTGGCCGAGAACGGGCCCGTCGGCAGCGACACGATCGAACTGCGCGACGGTTGGGCCGTGGACCACAGCAAGTCGCTGCCGCACCTGGAGCGACTGATCGCCGACGCCCAGGAGATCATCAAGGAACGCGGCGGCGTCTTCCGCGGGGGCGGCGAACGCTCGTTCTTCCAGCAGATCCTCACCGATGAGCACGTCGCACGGTACCCGTCGATCCTCGATTTCGCGACTTCCAACGCCATTCTCGCCCCGGTCATGCGCTACATGAAGACCGTGCCGACGCTCTCGGTCTCCAAGCCCCTGGGCGTGCGCCTGGCCGAGAGCGATGCGCGGCTCGCCCCGCCGGACCAGAGAGGCTACGCCGAGAGCCAGCTCTTCCACCGCGACTACCACGACGACCCCATGGTCTACGTCGTCGTCGCCCTGCGCGACGTCACCCGGCAGAGCGGCCCCTTCAGCATCCTGCCCGCCTCGGCGTCGCGCACCGTGACCGAGAAGCTCCGCTACGGATCCCGGGGCGTTCCCTACCGCCTGACCGACGACGCGGTGTACTCCGCCGTCGACCGCTCGGCGCTCTTCGAGTTCGCCTGCCCGGCCGGCTCGGTGCTGTTCGTCGACAGCAGCGCGTGCTTCCACTACGGCAGTCGCGACGCGATCATCCCCCGATACCTGATGATGTACGCGTATGTCTCCGTGTGCCGGACGGATTTCGGCGACCTGCTGAGGCCCGAGTGCGAGCGCCCGGTGACCGACGATTCGGCCCGCACTCGGCGCGCCAAGTATCCCGTGGGCCCCAACGATTCTCGCCTGCGCCGGCTCGTGCTCGACCGGCATGCGACCTGATTCCATCACCAACGCCCCGGCCACTGGAGACGCACATTCTCTCAGCAACTCAGCAGGACGTTCTGACCCGCGTGGGCCCGGGAACACCCATGGGCGCATTGATGCGCCGGTATTGGCTGCCCGCCGCGGCGTCTGTGGAGGTCGCCCCGGGCTCGGCCAGGCGAGTGCGCATCCTCGGCGAAGATCTGGTCGTGTACCGCGACACGCAGGGGCGTGCGGCCGTGATCGACGAGCGGTGCCCGCACCGCGGCACCTCGATGGCCACGGGCTGCATCGACGCCGAGGGCATCCGTTGCCCCTACCACGGCTGGAAGTTCAACGCCGCCGGTGCGTGCCTGGAGACCCCGGCCGAGCCGGAAGACTCGCCGCTGCGCACCCGCGTGCGCGCCAAGGCCTATCCCGCCGAGGAGTTGGGCGGGCTGATCTGGCTGTACATGGGTCCGGATCCTGCGCCGTTGCTGCCGCGCTTCGACCTGTTCGTGTGGGACAACTGCGTGCGCGACATCGGCGTCGCGGACCTGCCGTGCAACTGGCTTCAGATCATGGAGAACAGCGTTGACCCGCACCACCTGGAGTGGCTGCACGGCCACCACCTGGCGCACGTGCGGTCGGCCAAGGGGCAGGCGGCGCCCACGCACTACCTGCGGCACCACGAGAAAGTAGGGTTCGACGCGTTCGAGTTCGGCATCGTCAAGCGGCGCGTGCTCGAGGGCGGCAGCGAGGCCGACGACGACTGGACGATCGGCCACCCGCTGGTGTTCCCGGTCATGTTGCGCGTCGGCTCGCACCGCCAGCACCGCATGCAGATCCGCGTGCCCGTGGACGACACCAACACCCGCCACTACTGGTACGCCTGCTACCAGCCCGCCCCGGGCCAGCGCGTCGAACCGCAGCCCGCCGTCCCGGTCTATCAGGTCCCCTGGCGCAACCCCGACGGCTCCTACATCGTGCACTTCGTCGACGGGCAGGACATCATGGCCTGCGTTTCGCAGGGTCCCATCGCCGATCGCACCCGTGAGATCCTCGGCAGTTCCGACGCCGGCATCGCCCTCTACCGCCGGATGCTGCTGGAGCAGGTCGATCGCGTGAGCCAGGGGCTCGACCCGCTCGGCACCGTGCGAGATCCCGCGCGGAACACCATCATCGAACTGCCCCAGGAACGCGACAAGTACCGCAAGGGGGGCGCCTTCCTGGGCGAGTCGATCCGGATGGGCCACGCGCAGTTCAGCCCGCTGAAGGAACGAATCCTCGAACTGCTGAGCGTCTGAAATCAGCGCCAACCGATGAACGTGCTCTTCTACTGCCAGCATCTCTCCGGCACCGGGCACTTCGTGCGCTCGTACGAGATCTGCCGCGCTCTGGCCGAACGGCACGACGTCTGGCTGACCGACGGCGGCCGGCACGTGCCCCGCCCGGCGCGTCCGCCCCGCATGCGGCTGCTGCCGCTCGAGCGGCTCGCCCGCACCGAGCGGGGTGTCGTCGCGCTCGCCCCGGACAAAGCCGCAGATGAGGCCTGGACCCTGCGTCGGGCCGCACTGGCCGCGGCAGTGGAGGCCATCCGGCCCGACGCCGTGCTCATCGAGGGGTTTCCGTTTTCGAAGTGGGACCTGCACGATGAGGTCTTGGCGCTGCTCGAATCACTGCGCTTTCTCCGGCCAAACGCCCCGGTTTGGTGCTCGCGACGCGACGTGATCCCGCCCGCGCGCGTGGACCGCGTTCCCGCTGACATTGCCAGCGCCGCCCCCGGTGTGCTGGCCGAGTGGTTCGACGGCGTGCTGGTGCACGGCGACCCGGCTCTGGCCACCATCGAGATGCACACGCCGTGGGCCCGGGACCTGCCCGTCCGCGTCGAGTACACCGGGATGGTGTGCGAACGCGTCGACGGCCCGCCGCCCCCGTTGCCGGGCGGCGCATCGGACGGTTGCGTGCTGGTCAGCGGTGGCGGCGCGGGCGACGGCCGCCTTCAAGCCGTCGCCGAGCGGGCGTGGCCCCGGGCGCGGGAACACCCGGTGCTCGCGGGCGCAAGCATGATCGTCTCCGCGCCGCCGTTCTCCGCGAGCGCGGTCGAGTCGACGGCACACGCCGATCGCGTGATCCGGACGCCGTTCGACGCGGCGTTCGCGGGGTGGATGCGCCGCGCGGCGCTCTCGGTGAGCCACGCCGGGTACAACACCTGTGCAACGGTGCTGGCATCGGGCGTGCGCGCGGTCCTGGTGCCGCGATCGAACATGAGCGATCAGGTGGCCCGCGCTGCGCTGCTCGCCGAACGGGGGCTGGTTAAGGTCGTGCCGGAAGACGATCTGAACGAGCACACCCTGGCGCGGGCAATCCGGCACGCCCTCGACGCCCCCCCCACCACCGGACACGGTGTGAACCTCGACGGCGCCTCCGCCACGGCGCGGCTTCTGGAGCGCGGACCGTGACCGGTCGCGGGACATCATCCCGGCCGTTGGCGATCCCACCCCCGGACGCCCGGTGCCTGCCCCTGCTGCGGGCCGTGCTGCGGGGCGATGCCGCCGAAACCGCGCACGCAGCGTCGGCCATGCACCCTGCGCACGCCGAGGCCTGGGCCCGCTACGTCATCGGCCAGCAGGTGGCGCACACCGTGCTGTGGCTCACGGCCAAGTGGCCGGACGTCCTGCCCGCTTCGGCCGTCGGGATGCTCGCCGCCGAGCGCGAGCGCACCGCGGCGCGGGACCGAGCGCTCGCCCGATCGATCCGCGAGGCAACCGCGGCCCTTTCGCAGGCCGGGCTCCAGAGCATGGTCCTCAAGGGCATCCCGATGGCCGAGCGGTACTACGGCAACGCCGCTGCGCGCCGGACCGCGGACGCCGACATCCTCGTACGCACCGAGTGCGCTGACCAAGCGTTGGCGGTGCTGATGGGCCTGGGTCTACGCCCCAAAGTCCGACGCGCGAAGCCGACACCGTCCGGACCGATCATCGACCGCCACACGCTGGCCACCGACCACGCGTTCGCCCTGGCACGCGACGAAGTTCGCGTCGACCTGCACTGGTGCCTGCGCCGCGCGCCGGGGTATCGCATCGCCGAGGATTCGGTCTGGGCCGGCGCGGTGCGCACCGAGAGCGTCGCGGGCCCGTGCCTGATTCCAGGCGACGCCCACGCGCTGACACTCCTGTGCATCTCGATCGCCGAGGACATCGGCCGCGGAGCCTGCCGATTGAAGCACGTGGTGGACGTGCGGCAGTGGCTGGTGACGGTCGGCAGCCGGGCCGACTGGCCGAGCCTGCTCGCGCAGCGGCGCGAGGAACGCACCGAGACCATCGTGCTCAACGTGCTGGCCCTGACGCTCGACGTGCTGCAGGAGCCCGCGTGCCCGCCCGGGCTGAAGGAAGCGATCGTGGCGGCGGGCAACCGCATCCGGCACCGCTCGCCTCAAGATGCGATCGACCTCGTTCACACACCGCCCGCCAGTCCGCGGGGCGCCCTGTGGTTCGCGCGGGTGTACCCGCTGTCATTCCGGCGCGACATCCCTTGGGTTCTGCGGCGTGACTTCGGGCGCGTGCGCAACTGGTACACGTCGGCGTACCGCGCCGTCCGTTTCTCGGCCCGCCTGGGGTGGCACGGCCTCGTGGCGTCGCGGCGAAAGCCGCACGGGCAGCCCCCAACGTGAGGCCCCGGGCAACCACCCGCCGCCCAGCCGGTCCGATCCCGGGGGCGATTCGGGCCCCAAAAACAACCCGCCGGTGCGGCCTTCTGGGAAGGGCGTACCGGCGGGAACACGGGCGAAGGGACTCGAACCCCTAACCTTCTGATCCGTAGTCAGATGCTCTATCCAATTGAGCTACGCCCGCTCCGTGCGCTCAAGCGTAGAACGGCGGGGGGCTTCGGGCAAGGCCGGCAGCCTTGATCGGCGGGCGTCTGGGCTCTACCCTTGACACCTTGACGCCAGACGTCAGGCCGGGCCTCACGGCCCGGGAGTTTCCCCGACACGCCGGAGTTTGGACGACATGGCTCACTCTCTGTCCGCCAAGAAGCGCATCCGCCAGAACGCCAAGCGCAACGCCCGCAACCGCTGGCGCAAGGACACCATGCGTCTGGACGTCAAGACGTTCACCGACAAGCTGCTCCACGGCACGTTGGACGAGGCCAAGGCCGCCTTCAAGGCCGCCGCGCGCACCATCGACCGCACCGCTCAGAAGGGCACCATCCACAAGAACCAGGCCGCCCGCCGCAAGAGCCGCATGATGGCCCGCCTCAAGGCCCGCGAGAAGAGCGGCCAGACCGGCGCTCCCGCCAGGAAGTAAGCCAGCCGGCCTGTTGTTCGGGGGCCGGGCCCGGGTTCGCCCATGACCAGACCGCTGAAGCGAGCACGGACGCGGCCGGGTGCGCGTCGCGGCGATCATTACACCCACGCCGCCGACAACTACTGGTCGCTTTCGACCCGCCCGCTGCACGCGCTGGCGATCAGCTCGTTCCTGGTGCTGGTGTACGAGCTCTGCTCGCTGCTGTACCTCACGGACCTGCAGCACGGCCAGATGCGGACGATCAAGGCCAAGAACCTCCTGGCCGACTTCATGCAGACGTTCGGGGTGGTCGGCCTGCTGGCGCCCGGCGTGGCGCTGCTGGTCATCCTGCTCATCTGGCACATCCTCAGCCGTGACGCCTGGCACATCCGCCCGCTGGTGCTGCTGGGCATGGTCCTTGAAGCGGCGATCTGGACCTTTCCGCTGCTGGTCTTCGGCGCGCTGCTCAAGCAGGCGTCGAGCGCCCTTGGCCTCTGGGCGGCCGCCGATCCGCCCGGGGTCGAACTGATGGAACTGAGCTGGCCCGCGCGAGCCACGATCTCGCTCGGCGCCGGGCTGTACGAGGAACTGCTGTTCCGGCTTGTGGCGATCGCGCTGCTGCACTTCGCGATGCGCGACGTGCTGCGCCTGCACGAAACGGCGTGCAGGTGGATCGCCGTGGTCGGCTCGGCCCTGGCGTTCGCGCTCTACCACCGCGTCACCCTCGCCGGCGGCGAGATCAACTGGCCGGCCGTGGCGTTCTACTTCGGCGCCGGTGTGTACTTCGCGCTGCTGTACCTGTCGCGCGGGTTCGGCATCGCCGTGCTCACCCACGCGCTGTACGACGTCGCCGTGCTGGTGATCCTGCGGCCGAACTGAGCCATGCCCGCCCGCGATGCCCACGGCGCGACCGACGTCGAGACGCCCACCCCGGCGCGATTCGATGACATCGACTCGACCTCGCTGCACGCTCGCCGCCTGGTCGAATCGGGCGACGACCCGCTCGATCACGGACCACTCCTGGTGCTGGCCTGCCGCCAATCGGCGGGCGTCGGCCGGCTCGGGCGTGCCTGGGCCAGCCCGGCCGGCGGGCTGTGGTGCACGCTGGCCGCTCGCCTGAACCATCCGCCGCACGCGTCGCTGAGCGTGCGGGCGGGCCTGGCGGTGCTCGCCGTTCTCCAGCAAGCACTGGGCCGAAACGCCGATCGCGTGCGGCTGAAATGGCCGAACGATCTCATGCTCGACGACCGCAAGCTCGGGGGTGTGCTTATCGAGATTCTCGCCCGCCCCAGAGGCGGCCCGGGCGGTCGGGCCGTGCTCGTTGGGGTAGGCATCAACGCCAACGTCGATCCCGCCGCGCTCCCGCCACACCTTGGAACCTCGGCCGCCACGCTCACGGGGGCCGGGCTTGGGCCCGTCGACATCGACGCGCTGGCCATGGACATCGGCCGGGCCGTCACCGCCGCGCTGCCCCGGGGCGCGTTGGACGAGTCCGAATTGCGGACGGCCGAGAAGTCCCTCTGGGGCGTCGGGCGACGGGGCTCCTGGGCGGCGCCCGGGGGCTCGCGGATCGAAGGTGTGCTGCTTGGACTGGACGACCACGGCCGGGCGTTGGTCCGCGACGCCACGGGGCAGACGCGGCGTATCGCCAGCGCCGAGTGGTCCGCCTGAGCGTACCGTCGGTGGTGGATCCCGCAGCCACATCCGGAATGCCGGCAGCGCCGGCCGCCGCCGGGCCAGGCGGCCCCTGGACGACACGCCGCCTGTTGGCGTGGATGAACGACGCGTTCACACGCAGAGGGCTCGACGCCCCACGGTTGTCGGCGGAGGTCCTGGTCTCGCGCGTGCTGGAGTGCGATCGGCTGCGGCTCTACACCGATCCCGACCGCCCCGCCTCGCCCGCCGAGCTGCAGGCGCTCCGCGACCTTGTGGCCCGGGCCCTGAAGCACGAGCCTGTGCAGTACCTCACCGGCGAAGCGTGGTTCTTCGGCCTGCCGATGCTGGTCGATCCGCGCGTGCTCATCCCGCGCCCCTGCACCGAACTGATCGTCGAATGGGTGCTGCAACGTGCGCGTGCCGAGGCCGCGAATCCGCAGCCTCGCACGGGCCCGGCGGCGGTGGCCGACGTGTGCACCGGCTCGGGGTGCATCGCCGTCGCGCTGGCCCGGCACCTGCCGGGAGCACGCATCCTGGCGACCGATCTGTCCGCGCCCGCGCTCCAAGTCGCCGCGCACAACGCCGTCCGGCACGCCGTGGCCGACCGCATCGAGTTCCTTGAGGGCGATCTGCTCGCCGCCCTGCCCGGCGAGCTGCGTGGCACGCTCGACTTCCTCGTGGCCAACCCGCCCTACATCCCCGACGATGAATGGTCCGCGGTGCCCGCCAACGTGAAGGACCACGAGCCCGAATCGGCCCTGCGCGCCGGTCCCGACGGCTTGCGCCTGGCGCGCCCGCTCATCGAGCAGGCCGCCGCGTGGCTGCGCCCCGGCGGACATCTGCTGGTCGAGTGCGCCGCCTCCAACGCGCACGCCGCCGCTGCTTTGGCCGAACGATCGGCCGGCCTCTCGGGCGTCACAGTGCTGAGCGATCTGGAGGGTCTGCCGCGCGTGGTGCTCGCCCGGCGGGCGTGAGTCACGACCGTCCGGCCAGCGCCTTGTGCACCTCTTCGATCAGCCGCTCGGCCTGGAACGGCTTGAACAGCACGCACGAAAGCCCTTCCTGGCTGGCGCGCACGATCGAGTGGTGCGGGTCGTAGCCGAAGCCGGTCATCAGGATCACCGGCAGGCTCGCGTGGGTGCGACGCGCCGCCGCGAAGATCTCGTACCCCGTCTTGTCGGGCAGCTTGATGTCGCTGATCAGGAGGTCGAAGTGGCGCGCCACGCCGCCGCCGGTGTCGCCGACCGTCCGCTCCGTGCCCGGCCCCGAGGCGCCGCTGGGGGCCGCGGCCGTGTGCGTGAGCACCTCGATGGCCTCGACGCCCCGCTCGCAGATCACCACCTCCGCCCCGCGGGCCCGAAGCACGTCGCGGATCACCTGGCGGATCCGCGGCTCGTCATCGACCACCAGCACGCGCTTGCCGGCCATCGCGGGGTCCACCGTCACGTCAGACAACGCCCGCTCGGCGCCCAGGATGTTCCGCGGACCGCTGGCGACGTCCTTCACCCGCCTGCGGATCGATTCCACGTCCGCCGAGATGCGTTCGAGGTGCCTCGCGAAGTTCGGGTCGGCCGCGCCGCCCTCCTGCTTGATGCGCACCAGCTCCGAAGCGATGTCCTCCAGCGGCTCGGTCAACTCGCCCTCCATGGTGCCCGAGACCGTCTGCCCGGTGGTCGTGCGCTCGACCACGAGCAGGTCGAGGATGTGCAGCGCCAGCGCCACGTAGTTGGCGAACATTTCCGCGAACTGTCGGTCCTCTTCGCCGAACGCGTTGAGGATCGTGCTCTCGACGTTGAACACGCCGATCACCTTGTCGCTCAGCCGCAGCGGAACCGTGAGGCTCGACCGGGCCGCGACGATGCCCACCACGTACCGCGGGTCGCGCCCGGTGTCGTTGCAGATGTACGATTTCCCGGTCGCCGCGACGTACCCCGAGATTCCGTTGCCCTCGCGCCGCGCGAACAGCTCGACCTCCATCGCCTCCGGCGGCAGCCCCTGGCTCATCACCAGTTCCAGCTTCCCCGTGCGCTCGTCCACCAGCCGGATCGCGAAGTGATCGAAGTGCATCAGGTCGTGCGCCGACTTGACGATCTTCTGCTCCAGCACGCGCAGCCGCTCGCCGGTGTTCATCCTGCGGATCAGATCCGCGTCGAGTTTCACCAGTTCCGCGCCCGCCGACTCGATCGCCGCCATCTTGCGCTGCGTCCGCCGGATCGACGTCGCGTCCCACACCACCGCGGCCACGTGGCGCACGCCCGCATCCGAGATCACCGGCGACACCATCACCTCGTAAAACTTGCTCTCGTCGGCCGAAGCAACCTCGTACCGCCGGGCGTTTGCGTGCCGCGACTCCACCGGCGGGCCGTCAAAGAGCATCTTGGCCGCTTGCCGGCACGCCGCCCCGATCCGCGCCTGGGTCTGCGGGTCGTACCCCTGGAACCTCGGATTGCCCCACACCACCCGCCCGTCCCCATCGACCAGGCAAACGCCCTCGCCCAGTGCGTTGAGCAGCACGTTCGATTGATGGCCGACCAGATGCCGCTCCAGCGGCAGGTAGTCCCCCGTATCGGCGATCACCGCGTGGAACGTCTGGCTGCGCAGCAGCGCCAGAGCGTCCGAGCCGTCGCTCACGACGACGTCGAACCGCCCGGCCAGCAGGCCCTGCACCTGCTGGGCCTGAACGTTGGCTCCCGACAGCACCAGCAACTTCGGCCGACCTTCACTCATACGGGTGGTGCGGGGAGCGCCCCGGGGGTCCTCCGCCGCCAGAGTGTAGGGAACACCCACCCCCCCCGCCCCCCGCCGGGCGTTGTCCACAGCCCCGAATCACCGGTTCTGCCCCCGAGCCGCCGCGACCGCTAACCTGACGCCCGATGATCGAAGTCAGGGACGTCAGCAAGCGGTTCGGCTCGACCCTGGCGGTCGACGGCGTGACCCTGTCGCTGGAGCCCGGGCGCGTGGCCGGCCTGCTCGGACCCAACGGCGCCGGCAAGACCACCCTCATTCGCATGATGACGTCCTACCTGGCGCCGAGCACAGGCACGATCACCGTCTGCGGGCACGACACCGTTCAGGAGCCGCAGGCCTCGCGCCGCGTGATCGGCTACCTGCCCGAATCGGCTCCGCTTTACCCCGAGATGTCGGTCCGCGGCTACCTCCGCTTCCGGGCCAGCCTTTTCTGCGCCGACCGGTCCAGGCGCGAGCGGCTCGCGGCGGTGTCGGCGGCGATCGACCGGTGCTGGATCGCGGACGTGGTAACCAGGCGGATCGGCGTGCTCAGCAAGGGGTACCGCCAGCGCGTCGGCCTGGCCGCCGCCATCCTCCACCAGCCCAGGGTGCTCATCCTCGACGAACCTTCCAGCGGTCTGGACCCGGCGCAGATCACCATGATGCGCGGCCTCATCCGCGACCTGGCCGCGGACCGCGTCGTGCTGCTCTCCTCGCACATCCTCTCCGAAGTCGAGTTGACCTGTTCGCGTGTGCTCATCGTGACGCGCGGCCGGCTTCGCGCCGACGGCTCGCCCGAAGAACTCACCTCCCGCTTCGATCCGGCGGCGCGTTTCGCCGTGGAGTTCGCCGCCGGCGCCGACGCCGCGTCGGCCGAGCGTTGCTTGCGGTCCGTGCCCGGCGTGGCACGCGTCGAGTTCGCGACCGACCGTCCGTCCTCGGGCGGCGGGTCGGCCCCGGAAGGCCCGGCGTTCACCGTGCTCGGCGGCAACGACCGGGCCGACCTGCGCGAGCCGATCGCCCGCGCAGCGCGCGACGCGGGGCTGCTCGTGCGCGAACTGTCGCGGCGCAGGCCATCCTTGGAGCAGGTGTTCATGTCGATCCTCGAGCGGGGCGACCGCACGGAGGCAGCGGCATGACGCGCACCTGGGCGGTGGCCCTGCGTGAGTTCGGCTCGTTCTTCCGCACGCCGCTGGGGTGGATCGTGCTGGCGTTGTTCCTGTTCCTGACCGGGCTGGTGTTCACAGGCGAGTCGCTCCGCCCCGGCAACCCCGCCAGCCTCCGCGGCGCGCTGTCGCTTTGGTGGATGCTGCTCATCGTGCTGGCGCCGGCCATGTCCATGCGCCTGGTCGCCGAAGAGTCCCGCACCGGCACGCTCGAGCCGCTCATGAGCGCGCCGGTGTCCGAGTGGGCCCTCATCACCGGCAAGTACCTCGGGGCCGCATTGTTCCTGGCCGCCTGCCTCGCGCCCACGCTGCTGTACGTCGTGCTGCTGGAGGTTCTGGCCCGCCCCGACTACGGCCCCATCGTCTCCGGGTACCTCGGCGCGCTGCTGCTGGGCATGACCTACCTCGCGGTGGGCACCTTCTTCTCCACGCTCACCAGCAGCCAGACGCTCGCCTTCCTCCTGACCCTGTGCCTGCTGGTGCTCCTGGAAGTCGGCGCCAGGTTCGCCGCCGTCAACGTGCCGGCCCCGTGGGATTCGGTGGCGCTGTCGCTGCTCATCTCCGCGCGACTCGATGACTTCGCCAAGGGCGTCATCGACACCTCCCACATCGTCTTCTTCCTGGCCGTCAGCGGCTGGTTCCTGGCCGCCAGCGCCGTCGCCCTGCGCACCAGGAGGTGGCGATGAGCACCGTGCCCGGCGGCACCGTCTCCGGCGGGGCCCGGCGCGCCAGGAACACCCTGGCCGCGGCGGTGCTCATGCTGGCCGTCACGGCCATCGCCGGGCTGGCCGTGTTCCTGGGCACGCGTGTTTCGGCGCGTTTCGACGTCACCGCGACCCGCGAGCACGCCCTCAGTCCCCAGACGGTCGCCGTCCTCGCCCGGCTCAACCACCCGGTCACCCTCGTCATCGCGACCGATCTGCGGACCGTCAGCGGGCCCGCGCGCACACGCCTGACCGACGTCCTGGACAAGTTCACGCGCGCCACGCCCCACCTGCGCATCGTCACCATCGACACCGCCTCGGCCGCCGGCGTCGCCGAGTTCGACGGGCTGCTCGATCAGATCGCCCAGAGCGATGCGCCGATCATCGACGCCGCCGCCAAGGCCGTCGCCGCCGGCAGCGCCGTCGCCGAAGATCTGGCCAACGGCCTCGACGCCCTGTCGGCGGCGCTCTTGACCACCGGCGGCGCCGCCGGTGAGCGTGCCAAGGCCGTCTGGGAGAATCTCGCGGCGGTCGCGCGGGTGGACGCCGGCGACCTCCGGGCCGCCGCCCGGGAAGCCGCGAGACTGGCCGCCGGCAAGGCCGAGGGCCTGCCCGTGCCCCCACTGGACCAGGCCTGCCGGCTCCTTCGAAGCACCTTCGAGCGCACCGCAACCAACCTCGCCTCGCTGGCCGGCACCCTCGACGCCGTGCGGAACAGTCCGCAGACTTCGGCGGAACTCAAGGCGGCGGCGACCAACGCGGCCCAATCCGTGCCGACGCTTCGCGATCGGGCCGCACGCACGGGCGTGGCGCTCGACCGTGCCGGTCGGATCCCGGTGCTTGCCGTCGCACGCACCGTGCAGCGGTCGCGCGCCGTGCTGCTGGTCGATTCCGCCCCCGCCCCCATCGACGATCCCCGCCCCAGGGTGACGGCCATCGACGCCGACGCCCTGCTGCCCTCGCCCGCCGCCGGCGAGGCCGCGCTCGACCAGCGGGCCCGCGCCGAGGAGCTCGTCGCCTCTGCCATCGGCGTCATGCTCTCGCCGGTCAGGCCCGTGGTGGTGCTCGTGCACCCGCTGCCGCAGAAACTCGCGCCCGACTTCGCCGAACTGACGGAGTTCGCCTCGCGGTTGTCGCTGCGCGGCATCGAGCTTGTCGAGTGGGCCACGGCGCTCGACCGGGAGCCGCCGATCATCCCGCCCACCGCGTCGGGAGCTCGCCGGCCCGTCGTGTACGTCAGTCTCAGCCTCGAGGTGCGTGCGCCGGAGGATGCGGCCCGGCTCGGGCGGCTTGGCGATGCGCTGGCGCAGCTCGTCGCCTCCGGGCGCAACGTCCTGATCTCGGTGAACCCCAGCACGCTCCCGGGGGTGGGGGCGCCCGATCCGTGCGTCTCGTTCCTGGAGCCGCTGGGGCTGCGCGTCGATTCTGGCCGGCCGCTGATGGAAGAGGTGCGATCGGCCGGCGCCAGAGCCGTATCCCCCGATCAGTACACCACCGACCCGGGCGCCGGTCACCCGATCGCGCGCACGATCGCCGGCCTGCGCACGCTGCTGCTGTGGCCCCTGGCGATGTCGGCCGCACCGACGCCGGGCGTCCGCATCGAGCCCGTGATCACGCTGCCCGACCGTCCGGGGCTCTGGGCCGAATCGGAATGGCAGCCCTACCGCCAGGTGCCCGCCGGCCAGCGAGCCCAGGTTACCAACCCGCCCGCCAAGGACAGTTCACGCGACGGCGCCGGCGACGGCTCGCCCTGGACCGTCGCCGCGGCGATCGAACGCACCAGCGCCGAGTTCCCGGGCACGCAGCGTCTGCTGGTCGTCGGCTCCAACGGCTGGTTCGTCGACGGCGTGCTGCGGCTGTCGGCGGTGGTCGACGGCAAACCCTTCGCGATTACACCCGGCAACAACGAGCTGCTGCTCGCCTCGGTCGCCTGGCTCGCCGGGCAGGACGAACTGCTGGCCCGGTCGGCGTCGGCCATGTCAGCGCCCACCATCCCGAACCTGTCGTCGGGGCAGATCGCCGCGTTGCGGTGGCTGCTCATCGCCGGTGTTCCCGGCGCTGTGCTGGTGCTCGGCGTGCTCTACCGCGCCGTCCGGGGGTAGGGCGTTGTCGCGCGGGCGCGGGCCGGTGTAGCGGGGCACGATCGCCGGCTCGCCGCCCACCGGCGCCCCGCACTCGGGGCAGATCACTGACCCAGGATCGCCCGGTTCCAGCCCCGACAGGTCGTACCAGCACGTGCGGCAGTGCCGCTCCACCGCCGGCGGACGGGGAAGCAGGCAGATGAACGTCCCCGATGCCAGGATCAGCACCGTCTCGCCCTGGATCAGCAGGTTCATGCCGTGCCAGTCCGGGCTGAGCGACCGGATCAGCGGCGCCGCGAGCCAGAACAGCCCGCCCAACCCCCACACCGCGACGAACCCGTACCAGCGGCGGCGCCAACGCATCGCCAGGAACCACACGAACACGGCATACACGGCAAGAAGGATCACGGCAGACCGGCGCACACTAGGTTGACCGTCGCCCCGCGTCCGGCCCCGTCTGCGTCCGGGTCAGCGGCCAGCCCGGAACAACTGCTTCAGGCTGTCGAGAATCTCGTCGCGGCTGTTCACCTTCGACGCGACCACGCGTGCCGCCGGCGACTCGTCCGCCGGGTCGGTGACCTCCGGGTACGCCTCGCGGAGCACGTTCCAGAAATGCCCCGAGCCGTACGCGCTCTTGACCTGCACGTACCCGAAGAGGTTCGCGGCCGGCAGCAGGTGCTTCTCCAGCACCTGCAGGCACAGCCGGTTGTCCGCGTCCGACGAGTTGTCCCCGTCGCTGAAGTGGAACAGGTAGATGTTCCAGTCCGCCGGGTCGTAGTGCGCCTCGATCAGCTCGCGGCAGCACTGCAGGGCCGAGCTGATCCGAGTGCCGCCGTCCTCCCGCACCGAGAAGAACGTATTGCGGTCCACCTCCGTCGCCGCGACGTCGTGCACGATGTACCGGCTCTCGATCCCGTCGTAGTTGCGGCGCAGCCACGTGTCGATCCAGAACGCCTGCAGGCGCACCAGGTCCTTCTGCTCCTGGCCCATCGAGCCCGACACGTCCATCATGTACACGATCACCGCGTTGCTCTGCGGCTTGCGCACCTCGGTCCACGAGCGGTACCGGTGGTCGTCCTTCACCGGGATGATCACCGGGTTGTCCGGGTCGTAGGTTCCCAGCGACATCTGCCGCCGGAGCGCCTGGCGAT
This sequence comes from Phycisphaeraceae bacterium, assembly GCA_026126345.1. Lineage (GTDB taxonomy): Bacteria > Planctomycetota > Phycisphaerae > Phycisphaerales > UBA1924 > JAHCJH01. The sequence continues at coordinate 25,120 of JAHCJH010000016.1, forward strand.
AGGTTCGCTTGAAGTGCCGCAGCGACGCCGGCCCCACCGGTCGGATCCCTGAATACCGGTCCTTGATCGTCGTGAGCTTGTGCTCGCCCCGGGGCTTGATGCGGGGCAGGCGCAGCTCCTCTCCCAGGATGTCGGCCAGTTCCTGCAGGTCGATGCCGACCTCGAGCACGTGCTTGCCCTCGCCCTCGCCCCCCTCGGCCCCGCCGACGGGCTCGCCTTCCTTGCCCTCGCCCATGCCCACGCCGCCCGGGTTCTCGCCGAACCGGAACGTGGGGATGTCGATGTCGTGAACCGGCACCGACACGTACCGCCCGCCCTCGCGGCCGATGAACTCGCCCCGGGCGATGAACCGTCGCAGGTCCTTGCGGATGCGACCCTTGATGATCTGCCGGAATCGGCCGTGATCCTGTTCGATCTTGCTGACCATGCAGGCACGCTCCGCAAGGCTCTGCGCACGCCGGGCTCTTCCGGTTGCATCGGCTCTCGCCCGCACCCCGCCCACAGGCCGGGATCACGGGTCCAACTCGCCGCCTTCTTTGAACAGACGCCCAACCTGGGCGACGGGTTTTACTGGACCTGCCCGTCCGATTCGCCCCCGGCCGTTGCACCGGCTCCCGCTCGGTCATCGCCCCCGCTCCGGGCCCGGCGCACCGCCAGCCACGCTGCCGACGCCAGGCCGATCGGCACCGAGCAGACGATCTCCGCGGCACGGTTGATCAGGTCCGCCAGCAGTCCGTGCGTCATGCCCGGCAACGCCCCGCCGCCGATGCCGAGCACGCCCCCCACCGCCGTCATCGCCCCGACGATCCACTCCCGCACGCCCAACTGCACCGGCAGCAGCCCCGCCACCTGGCTGGCCACCACGATCACGCCCAACTGCCACAGCGCCACCGGGTGGTCGATCGTCTCGAACACCAGCCAGTATCGCGCCGCCCACACCATCATCTCCAGGTACCGAAGCGCCCCAGCCAGCATCAGCGCCCGCACGGCCCCGGCCCGCTCTGCCGCCGCGCTGTCGGCCGCACGCGCCGGGTGGGAGCCCAGCGCCAGCATCATGCACGGCGGCAGCAGGCACAGGACCACCGCTGTGCCGATCAGCAACGGCTCGCCAAGCCACCCCGTGGCGCCGATGCCCGCGATCGCGATGCACACCACCGCCAACATGCACGCCACCATCGCCGTCACGGCGATGACCTGCAGCAGCACTTTGGCAGAGTCGCGCACCGCGATCCCGTGCACCGCCTTGTGGTACGCCACCCGTCCGAACAGCCCGGGCCGCATCGGCAGCAGGTTGAACAGCCAAGCCGCCCCCACCAGCGCCGCCATCTCCGCCGCCCCCACCGGGCCCAGCCGGCGCGTCAACAGCCAGAACACGGCGCTCGTCAGCACCCAGTTCACCACCGGCAGCAGCGCCACGCCGACGACCATCGCCGCCGGCGCCGCCCGGATCGACTCGACCGCCCGGCCCACCAGTCCCTGCTGCCGCCACACAGCCCACACCGCCAGCACCAGCAGCGCCACGCCGACCGCGTACCACGCGGCCCGGGCCCGTCGCCGCCGCGCGGCCCGCGCCACCTCGACGCCCTGGGCCGTCACCCCGTTCACCGGGCCCCGCTCAGCGTCAGCGTGTTCAGGCGCGAGTACCCCCGCGCCCCGGCCTTGAGCCGCTCGCGAATCGTCGCGCCCGTCGCCTTGACGGCCTCATCGCCCGATGCCGCGGCGGCGTCGAGCATCGCGTTGTCCGGCTCGTCGGCGCGGGTAACGAGTTTGGCCACGAAGACGTCCGGGTCGGTCTCCTGAATCGGGCGCAGCGCCCGGTCGAACACCAGCATGCCCGGCTCGCGCCGCCCCGTGGGCAGGCCGGTGAGCATCACCAACCGTCCGACGGATCCCTCCCGCTGATACCGGGCCAGCAGCGCGGCGCCGAGTCGAGCGAATTCGTCGGGCGTGAGCTTGGCCTGCACGCCCGACACAACCCCCAGCGCCCGCACCCGCACGGCCGCCACGACGTTGACCAGGTCGTCGGCCGACGCGCTCTCGATCGCGGCGATGATCGATTCGAGCGTGCCCTCGGCCCCGGACGGGCCCAGCCGGACAACACCGGCCGTCTCGGTCGAGAGCCCCAGGCCGCTCGCCCGGCTCGCCCCCATCGCGTCCACCCGGAAGCCCTGCTCCAAACGCCAGCGGACCCGCATCGGCAGGTTCGACACCTGCTCCAGGGCCCAGCCGCCGTAGCCCGGCTCCGCCCAGATGGTGACCACCATCTCCTCGCGCGGCATCAGCCGGAGCCGCCGGTCCAGGTTGATCACTTCGGGCGCCGCGACCGACGCCACGTCGACGCCCGGCGCTGAGGCGCTGGGCGCCATCAGGAACCGGGAGTTGATCGTCCGGTCCGGACCGACCCCCAGCGCGATGGGCGAGGTGTTGCGCAGGCGGACCGTCAGCAGCGCCTTCTCCCCGGGGTTCAACTCGGCCGGCGCTACCGACGCCGACAGCACCTCGAACCGGCGCGGGTTCACCGCCATCTCGTCGATCCAGGCCGGGATGCCCGACGCCATGGCGTCCAGGCGCGCCGCAGACTCCGAGGGCTTGATGTCACCGCCGAGCGCCGCCGCCTTGGTTCTGGCCCACGCGCCCAGCAAACCGCCGGGGGCCGACCGCCAAGCGTCCGCGTAGATCTTCGCCGCGCCGGCCGCATCGGACCGAGCCTCGGCCGCCAGCCCCAGGCCGATCCGGGCCAGCACGCTGCTCTCGGCCAGCGGCTTGAGCGCCGCGTCGGCGTCTTCGACCTTGCCCTCGCGCAGCAGCAGCAAAGCCCGCAACGTCGGCTCGTCGTCGATCGGCCCGGCCCGGGCCAGGTCGTCGAGCTGCTTGGCGGCCTCCTCGGTCTGCTTGCCCGTCAAAAGTCGCATTCCCAGCAGCTCACGATCCCAGAACGAAAGATCGGCCTTGATCCGCTCTTCGCTGGCGCCCTGCGGACGCTTGGCGGGGTCGGCCGCCTGGTCGCGCAGGTTCGTGACCGACCCGGCCAGATCGGCAAGCGACGCCGCTTCCGTCTCTGCGTCGCCGCTGGCGTTGGCCGCCACCAGACGGACCACCTCCACGTCCAGCGCGACGCGAAGCGACGCCGGCTCGGGCCGGTTCCGCAGCGGCACGCCCAACTCTTCGGCCCGCTTGCGCGCCGCCTCCGCCGCACCGCGCTGCCGGCTCAGGCTGCTGTTCACCTCGCTCAGCACGCCGTCGGCGCCCTCCACCAGCCACTGCTGCGTCATGCGCCCGGCGATCACGTCCAGGTCCAGCCGCCGCTGCAGCAGGTCGGAGATCTTCGAGGCGTTTCGGTAGTACCGGAGCGACGCGGCGTGCGCCCCGCCCAGCGCCAGCTCCCGCGCCAGCGTCTCGTGATACACCGGGTCAGTCGGGTCCGCGTTCATCAACGCGATCAGCGTTTCGACCCGCGCCTGCGGATCGTCCACGCGCTGCGAGAAGAACGAATAGGCCAGGGCCGCCGCGTCCTTGTTCGTCGGGTCGAGCCGCACCGCCAGCCGCAGGCGGTCCACGAAACCGTCCGCGTCGCCGTTCTCGCGCAGAAGCAGCGCCGCGTCCAGCGCGAGCCTGCTGCGGATCGACGCGTCGATGGTCTCGCCCCGCGGCCCCAGGAAGTTGTCGTACAGCGCCAGGCGCGCCCGCACGTCCTGCGCCCTGTCGATCTGGGCGCTGATGAGCCGCAACTGGGCGACGGTGTCGTCGGGCCGCAGCCGCAGCAGGTCGCGCGTCAGCGCGATCACCCGCTCGCGGTCGCCGCCCTGGACGGCCGCGTCGATCGCCAGCCGGACCAGGTCCTCGTCGTCCGGCGTCAGGCGCAGCGCCGCGCCCAGCAACCGCTCGCACACGCGGTAGTCGGCCGACGTGGGGTTGTCGATCGCGCGCAGGTCCACCAGCGCCAGCCGCGCCACGCCCACCGCCGCGCTCCGCACCGCACGGCTCGGCGCCGCCGCCGGCGCGCCGGGCTGAGCCTCGCCCCAACCGGGAGCCGACACCGGCGAACCCACGACGGCGACCAGGGCCGCCGCGCCCGCAACCACCGCACGCGTGAACAGTCTGGGGCTCAAGACACCGCTCCGATCAGGTTGGCGGCGAGGTAGGCCGCGCCGAGGATGAACGTCGCCGCGCTGGCGGCCTGAACGCCGCCGGAAACCACGCGGCTGGAACCCGGGAACAATCGGTCCGCCACCAACACGGCGAACACAAACTCGGCCATGGCGATCAGCGTCACGCCGGCCACCACGCACCCCGCGGCAAAGCCCGGGAAGCGTGCCGTCCAGTCCGTGATCGCCAGCAGGCCGCACAGCGCCAGCAGCGCCGCCCACGCCGTGGCCAGCACGGTGCGGACGACCAGCCTCCAGCGCAACGCTCCCGCCATGACGCCTCCCGCACGCCGACCGGGCCGTGCAGCCGCATCGTACAGCGGCGCGGCCCGCGCCGCTCGGCCGGGGTCAGCCCATCGCCATCGACATCAGGAACTCGGCGTTGGTCTTCACCTTGCCGAGCCTGCTCTTCATGAGCTCCATCGCCTCGACGACGTTCATGTCGCTCAGCACCTTGCGCAGCCGGTACACCAGCTCCAGTTCCTTGCGGTCCAGCAGCAGCTCCTCGCGCCGCGTGCCGCTGGCGGCGATGTCGATCGCCGGCCAGATGCGCTTCTCGACCAGCTTGCGGTCCAGGTGCAGCTCGCTGTTGCCGGTGCCCTTGAACTCCTCGAAGATCACCTCGTCCATCTTCGAGCCCGTCTCGACCAGCGCCGTGCCGATGATCGTCAGGCTGCCGCCGCCCTCGATCGCTCGGGCCGCTCCGAAGAACTTCTTGGGCCGGATCAGCGCGCCCGAATCGATGCCGCCCGACATGATCTTGCCCGAGTGCGGCATCTCGTTGTTGTACGCCCGCGCCAGACGCGTGATCGAGTCCAGCAGGATCACCACGTCGTCCCCGAACTCGACCATCCGCTTGGCCTTCTCGATCACCATCTCCGCCACCGCCACGTGCCGCGACGACACCTCGTCGAACGTGCTCGCCACCACCTCCACGCTCCGCGCCGTGTTACGCCGGAAGTCCGTTACTTCCTCCGGACGCTCGTCCACCAGCAGCACGATGATCCGCGTGTCCGGGTAGTTCTTCGCGATCGCCTTGGTCATCTTCTGCAGCAGCACCGTCTTACCGGTCCGCGGCGGCGCCACGATCAGCGCCCGCTGGCCCATGCCCAGCGGCGTCACCAGGTCGATGATCCGGCACTCGATCTCGTCCGGCGTCGTCTCCAGGATGATCCGCTTCTCCGGGTGCAGCGGCGTCAGGTCCTCGAAGTTGCTGCAGTCCGAGACCTTGCCCGGCTTGTGCCCGTTCACCGAGTCCACCCGCAGCAGCGCGAAGTACTTCTCGCTCTCCTTCGGGGGCCGGATGAACCCGCGCACCACCATGCCCTTGCGCAGCCCGTGCTTCTTGATCTGCGTCGGCGAGATGTAGATGTCGTCCGGCCCCGCCAGGTACGACTGCTCGGGCGACCGCAGGAAGCCGAACCCGTCCTGCATGATCTCCAGCGTCCCCTCGCCCAGCAGCAGGCCGCTCTTGGCCGCCCGCCCCTTGAGGATCTTGAAGATCAGGTCCTGCTTGGGCACCTGGTTGTAGTTCTCCAGGCCTTCCTTCTTGGCGATCTTGTGGATCTCGTCGATGTCCATCCGCTGAAGCTGCGTCGCCGTCAGGCTGTCCTTCAGGCTCGTCGCGTCGGCGGACGAAACGATCTTCTCGAGTTCGGCCGCTTCGCGTTCCAGCTCCTCATCGCTCGGCAGCCCGCCCTGACCCGGCGTGCCGCGGAACTCGCTGCTCTCCCCGCCGCCGCCGCCGCCCCCGCCGCCATAGAACCCGCCGCCGCCGAAGCCCCGCTTCTTCTTCTTCTTGCGACGGTGACCGCCGCCAAACCCGCCCTGGCCTTGCTGGTATCCCCCTTGCTGGTACCCACCGCCCTGCTGGTGACCCTGCCCGCCGCCCTGTCCGCCACCCTGCCCCCCCTGCTGGCCGCCCTGGCCACCGCCCTGGGAGTGCGATGACTGCTGGCCCTGGGGCTGACCGCCATTCTGAGGTCGAGGCCCGTTCCCGCCACCGCCGCCGCCTGATGAAGACTGCTGCGCACCGGCGGACTCCGAAGCCTGGGTCTTGTTGCTCACACTGCGCTCCTGAACGCTGCTCAAAGGGATTCTGAACTGGAAGATGGGGATCGAATCCGCCGCGAGGATCGGCCCGGGGCCGTTCCGCCGCGTCCGAAACCGGGGTGGACCAGGGCCGGTGCCGACAGCACGTGCCGGCGGACCCGTCCGTGAAGATTCACGGACAGCGGCAGGGTGTTCGGTCCGCCCGGTCGCCCGGGCCATCGCTGCCGCAAAGGGGGGTCTACGCGGGCCGGCGGGACGTCCCCGCACGGCGCTGGCGAATCAGGTTGATCACCTGCTGGCTCACCGACCGGACCTGCTCGTCCACGTCGGCCTGTCCATCCGCGTTGACCACAGTATAAGCACACCGGGCCCGCTTTTCCTCCAGGGGCCACTGGGCCGCTTCGCGCCTGGCCAGCTCGGCCTCGTCCCAGCCGCGGGCCCGCACCCGCCGCAGCCGTTCGGCCGCCGGCGCCTCCACCCACACCACCGCGTCGCATTCCCGATCGACACCCGCCTCGAACAGCAGCGGCGCATCGATCACCACCCCTGGCCTTCCAGCACGCCGGGCCGCGGCGATCCGCTCCGCGCGGCCCGCCTTCAACCTCGGATGCACAACCCCCTCCAGCCATGCCCGCTCCTCCGGCCGCGCGAACACGATCGACGCGACGGCGCCCCGATCGATCCGCCCATCCGAACCAAGCACCCCCGCACCCCACCGCGCCACCAGCGCCGCCCGCACCTGGGGCTCTTCCAACTGCGACCGGGTCTGCGCGTCAGAGTCACACACTTCAAACCCCATCCTGCCAAACGCCGCGGCCACGTAGCTCTTTCCCGCCCCAATCCCGCCGGCCAGGCCCAGCACCACAAAATCGGGGGTGTTGCTCGCCGCCGTCACGACGCCACCTCCGCGCCGCCGGCCGGGCCCGGATCGCCCGCGTGCGGCTTCAGCTTCACCTGACCGGGTCCCAGGTGGCCGTATCGGCTCAGGGTCTCCCGCACCAGCCGCACCACTTCGACCGGCCGATCGATCATGAACCACGAGAACTCGCCGCCGGCGCCCCCCGCCGTGGAGAACACGACCGTCCCCAGCCCCGTTGCCCGCTCCCGAACGCTCCGGTACAGCACCACGTTCTGCACCGCCGGCAGCGGCGCATCGAAGACCACCTGCCGCACGATCCCCGACACCCGCATCACCCGCCGGTCCGTCAGCAGGTACATCCGCGTCAGCCAGTCCGCCAACGTGTACAGCACCAGCATGCTCACCGCCCCCAGACCCACCGCCAGGGCGATCCACGGGTCGATCGCCGCCCAGCCGCCCCAGCCCGCCGCCGCCCCCAGCCCCGACACCGCCGCCACGCTCACGAGTCGCCACATGGGCTTGAGCACGATGAACCAGAAACTCGGTCGCAGCGAAGCGATCACGATTTCGCCGTGCGGCACCAGATCGCGCATGCCCGGCATCTCGGCAACCGGCAGCGGCGCCACCACCGCCGCTTCCACCGGCCGCCCGGGCCAGCACGCTGCCGCCCGCGCGCGGCTCACGCGTCGCCCCGCGCTTCGGCCAGAGTGACGATGTCCGGCACATTGCGGTACAGCCCGTCGTAGTCAAGCCCGTACCCGACGACGAACTCATCGTCGATCCGGAACCCGAAGTACTCCACCGCGACGTCCTCGTCGCGCCCGCCCGGCTTGGTCTTGTTCAGCAGCACCGCCAGTCGCTGGCTCTGCGGCTGCTGCGCCGCGATCACCCGGCGCAGCAGGCCCAGC
>JAHCJH010000160.1 GCA_026126345.1 Phycisphaeraceae bacterium
CGAGCATTGACCGCGTGCTGGAACGGCTCAAGACCCAGGAGTCGGCGTGCATCGACCGGCTGGTCGAGTGGCTGACGATCGCGAGCATCTCGACCGACCCGGCCTACGCCGTGGAGGTCAAGAAGGCCGCGCAGTGGGCCGCCGATCACCTGCGGGCCAGCGGCTTCTCCGTGGAAGTTCACCCGACGGGTGACCCGTCGGGCAGCGGGCACCCGGTGGTGCTGGCCACCTGCCCCGGCGCTGCGGACTACAAGGGCCCGCACGTGCTGTTCTACGGGCACTACGACGTGCAGCCCGTGGACCCGCTGGAACTGTGGGAGTCGCCGCCGTTCTCACCGGTGATCCGCGACGGCGAGCCGGGCGGCCCCGGCCGGCGGATCGTCGCGCGCGGCGCGGTGGACGACAAGGGCCAGGTGTCGACCTTTCTCGAGGCGATGCGGGCGTACAAGGACGTCACCGGCGAGGTCGGCGGCGGCGTGCGCTTCACCGTGCTGCTCGAGGGCGAAGAGGAATCCGGTTCGGTCAACCTCGAACGGTTCGTGCGCGACAAGCAGGCCCTGCTCAAGGACTGCGACGTCTGCCTCATCTCCGACACCGGCATGCTCGGGCGCGGAAAGCCCGCCATCACCTACGGCGTGCGCGGCCTGGCCTACACAGAGATCACGCTGCACGGGCCAGACCAGGACCTCCACTCGGGCCTCTGGGGCGGGCGCGTGACCAACCCCAACGCGGCCCTGGCGAAGGTGCTGGCGCAACTGTGGGACGACCAGGGCCGCGTGACCATCGACGGGTTCTACGACGATGTCCGCCCGCTGCACCCAGCCGAACGCGAGGCCTGGAGGAAACTCGATTTCGACCCCGCCGCGGCCCTGAAGAAGATCGGCCTGCCTCCCGATGCCGACGCCGGCGAGGCGGGCTACAGCCCGCTGGAGCGTGAGTGGGCCCGCCCGACGGCGGAGATCAACGGCATGTGGGGCGGCTACACCGGCGCGGGGGCCAAGACGGTGATCCCGTCCAAGGCCAGCGCCAAGGTGTCGTTCCGGCTCGTGGCCGACCAGGATCCCGCCAAGATCGCGCAGAAGTTCTTCCAGTGGCTGCGCCGGCGCACGCCGCCGGGCTTCCGCTTCGAGTGCACCGACCTGCACGGCGGTGCGCCGGTGACGCTGCCGACCGAGTCGGTGTATTTGCGCGCCGCCGGCCGCGCGATCGAGCGCGCCGCGGGTTCCCCGCCGGCGCTCATCAAGACCGGCGGGTCGATCCCCATCGCCGGGCTGCTCAAGACCCTGCTGGGTCTGGACACCATCTTCATGGGCTTCGGGCTCGACGACGACCGCGTGCACTCGCCCAACGAGAAATTCGAGATCGAGTGCTGGCGGCTGGGCGCCCGATCGCACGCGCTCTTGATCGACGAACTCCGCCGGATGTGACCGGCCGCCGGTCCGCCGCCCCGCCCGGCTCAGGCCGCCTTGCGCTCTTCGACAAGGTCGTATTCGCCCGGCACGCCCTCGCCGATCTCCAGCGCGATGCCCATGGTCGCCGCGGCTTCCTGCATCTCTTTGAGTCGCTGGGCGTAGTCGGCCTGGAGCTTGCGCACCTGCTTGCGCAGAGCCTTCTGTTGCTCGTGGTGCTGGATGGCGCCGGCCATGACCGACAGCATGCCGACAACGGCGACGGCCGCGATGAGGCAGATCAGGGCCCAGGTTTCAGCCGGCAGGGAGGCCATGCTCCCACACTCGGTCCGAACGCCCGGCGGCTTGAGCCATTAGAATGGTCCGCGATGTTCGCACCGGCAACAGCCCGGATCGTGGCGATGTTCTTCCTGGTGGTGGGGGGGCTTTGGCTGCGCCCGGCGTTGGCCCAGCCGGGGGCCGATGCGCCGCCCGCGTCATCGGCCGGACAGGTGGACCTGCAGTTCCTTCAGGTGGGCGTGGGCAACGGGGTGCGGCCGGGGGAGTGGTTCGGGCTGCGGATCCAGGCGACCGACCGGGCGACCAAGGCTCGGGAGGTGGTGGTGCGGCTGGCGCTGCCCGACGCCGACGGCGATCCGGCGCTGTACCAGCGCATCGTGACGCTCAACCCGGGCGTGAAGCAGGCGGTGTGGCTGTACGCCCGCCTTCCGTTCTCGGCGGCGCCGCAGTTCCCGCTGCGGGTCGACGTGTTCGAAGCGCTCGACGGTGTGGACGCGTCGGCGCCCGGAAGGGTCGGGGGGTTGCTGGGCTCGGCGGTCTACCGGCTGCAGCGGGTGGTGCACCCGGCGACAGGGCTGTTGCCGATCGTTGGCCGGCCGCGGGTGGGGCTGGATTACTACGGCGTGCGCTGGATGGGAAATGACTTCGCACCAACGGGGCACGAATCGACGGAACTGGTGGACGGGCTGCGGGTGGCGGACCTTCCCGATCGGTGGCTGGGGCTGGCGCCGTACGGCGTGATCGTGTGGTCCGGGTCGGGCCCGGGTGAAGAGCCTTCGGACCTGGCCGAGCCGCAGGCCTCGGCCTTGCGGGAGTGGGTGCAGCGGGGCGGGCACCTGGTGGTGGTGCTGCCCGCGGCGGGCCAGTTGTGGACCAACGCGGGCAACCCGGTGCTGGACCTGGTGCCGAAGGTGACGGTCGAGCGGCGCGACGGTGTGCCGCTCGAGCCATTGCGCCGGCTGCTGACCGCCGGGCGTCAGCCGCTGCCGGAGCGGGCGATCCTGCAGGTGCTCGAGCCGGCGCCGGGCGCCAGGCCCGACGAAGCGTCCCGCGTGATGGCCGACCCGGACGGCAAAGCCCTGGTCACGCGACGGCTCGTCGGCAACGGCGCCGTCACGCTCGTCGGCTTCGATCTGACCAACCGCACGCTGCTGGGCGTCAACGGCGTGCAGCCCGACGTCTTCTGGCACCGCGTGCTCGGCCGGCGGGGCAAGCTGCACAGCCAGGAAGACCTCAACCGCATGGCCAACCCGCGCGACGGCCAGAACCGGCAGTACTTCGACCGGCGCGAGGCGCGGTACTACGACCTGGACGTTCCAGCGCTGGTGAACAAGAAAGGCCGGGCGGCCGTCGGGGTGCTGCTGGCGCTGGTGGTGTTCGTCGGCTATTGGCTGGCCGCGGGTCCCCTGGGCTTTGCGGCGCTCCGCGCCCGCAAGTGGACGCACCACGCCTGGGTGGCGTTCGTGGGCGCGTGCGGGGTGTTCACGCTCGCGGCCTGGGGCGGGGCGGGGCTGCTGCGGCCCCGGACCGTGGAAGGGCAGCACGTCACGATCCTGGACCACGTGTACGGCCAGCCGCTGCAGCGGGCGCGCGTGTGGGCGAGCCTGCTGCTGCCGTCGTACGGCCTCACGCCCGTGGACATCGAGCGCGAATCGGACGAACGCCTGCACAACGCCCTGGCGTCGTTCGATGCGCCCGGCGAGGGCGGCGGCGGCGCGGCGTTCACCGACGCCCGTGCGTATGTGGTGAACTCCGGCCGCCCAGACGGCGCCGTGTACCCGACCCGCTCCACCGTCAAGACCGTCCAGGCCGACTGGGCGGGCGGCCCGCGCTGGAAGATGCCCCTGCCCCAGGGAGGGGCCGACGCGGCGCTGCGCCTGACGACCGTCACCGACCCGGCGACGCGTTCGACGCGCCACGTGGTGCGCGGCACGCTGACGCACCAGTTGCCCGCGGCGCTGACGTCGGTGGAGGTGATCGTGGTGCGGGACCAGCGGCCGCTGTCGGCCGGCGCGACCGAGCTGCTGCTGTTCACCGCCGACGCGTTCACGCTCACCCAGCCGTGGGAGCCGGGCAAGCCCCTGTCGCTGGACGAGGTGACCGGCCCGCGGCCGAACCTGGGCGACACCAGCCTGCTGCGGTGGGTGAGCCGGCTGACGGGGGGCATCTCCCGGGCCGAGCGCGAGCAGGAGGTCGCCGGACGCGCCTCGCCCGACGCCCTGCAGCGGCTGCGGGCGATCACGTTCTTCCCCCTGTTCGAGCCGCCCAACACGGGCCAGCTCGGGGCCGAGTCGCCGCTGCTGGCGCGCCGGCGCCTGACGCACGGGTACGACCTGGGCCGGTGGTTCACGCAGCCGTGCGTGATCATCCAGGGGTGGATGGGCGAGCGCGAGGGCGACGGGCCGTGCCCGGTGCCCATCACCGTCGGCGGCGAGCCGGTGGCGATGTCCGGCCGGACGCTGGTGCGCTGGATCTACCCGCTGCCGGAATCACCGCCGCGGGTTGAGTTGGCCGGGCCCGACGAGCCGACGCCGGCGCCCGCGCCGGGCCAGACAGGTGCGGGCAGCGGCGCGGGAAGCGGCGAGGGGGGTGGCACGTGAGACGAGGGACCGACGCATGCCGATGATCGAGACCATCAACCTGTCGAAGCGGTACGGCGACCTGGTGGCGCTGGACACGCTCAACCTGGCGATCAACGCCGGCGACTGCTTCGGCTTCATCGGCCCCAACGGCGCGGGCAAGACGACCACGATCAAGATCCTGGCCACGCTGCTCAAGCCGTCGTCGGGCCAGGCGATGATCGACGGGCTGACCGTCGGGTACCAGAACCGCCAGATCCGCCCCATCATCGGCTACGTGCCCGATTTCATGGGCGCGTACCAGGACATGGTCGTCACCGAGTACCTGGAGTTCTTCGCCGCCTGCTACAACATCCACGGCGCCCAGCGCCGCAAGGTCGTGCAGGACGTGCTCGACCTGACCGACCTGAACTACAAGGCCCAGGCCGAGGTCAACAGCCTGTCGCGCGGCATGCAGCAGCGGCTGTCGATCGCCCGCGTGCTGCTGCACGACCCCAAGGTGCTGCTGATGGACGAGCCGGCCAGCGGGCTCGACCCGCGGGCCCGCATCGAGATGCGCGAGCTGCTCAAGGAGCTCAAGCGCATGGGCAAGACCATCATCATCTCGTCGCACATCCTGCCCGAGCTGGCCGAGCTGTGCAACGTGGTGGGCATCATCGAACGCGGGCAGCTGCTG
>JAHCJH010000161.1 GCA_026126345.1 Phycisphaeraceae bacterium
AGCTCTTCGAGCGGGTGATGAGCAACCGCGGTTGGAAAGCGCCGGTGGCCGAGTCGTACTTCGCCGTCGAGAGCCCCAACGGCGAGCTGGGGTACTACCTGGTGGCCGACGGCTCGCCCCGGGCCTGGCGGGTGAAGGTGCGCCCGCCGTGCTTCATCAACTACTCGACGATGGCGAAGCTGACCGAGGGGCACCTGGTCAGCGACATCGTGGCCGTGCTGGGTTCGATCAACGTGGTGGCGGCGGAGCTGGACCGGTAGACGGCCCCGGCTCGCGGCGGGGGAGCTCGACGCGACCAGTCGTTACCATTGGCCCAACTTCCACCGCATGGCCTCCGTCCGCAACATGATGCGCTACGCCGAGATCCTCGGCATCCTGGCCAAGTACGGCTTCGGGGAGATCCTGCGCGACCTGAAGGTGCAGACGGGCATGGCCGGCACCGGGGTGCGGATGCTGTCGATGGTGCGGCGGAACCCGGTGCAGAAGCTGCCCGCGGCGGTGCGGTTCCGCATGGCGCTGGAGGAACTGGGCCCGACGTTCATCAAGCTGGGGCAGGTGCTCTCGACGCGCCCGGACCTGGTGCCGCCGGAGTACTGCGAGGAACTCAAGCGGCTGCAGTCGGAGTGCCCCAGGCTCGAGTTCGAGACGGTGATGTACCGGCTCAAGGGGGAGTTCAAGGGGCGGGTCGACGAGGTGTTCCAGTCGATCGACCCCGAGCCGCTGGGCTCGGCGAGCATGGCCCAGACGCACCGGGCGGTGCTCAAGGACGGCCAGCGGGTGGTGATCAAGGTGCTGCGCCCCGGCATCCACATCATGACCGAGCAGGACATGGAGATCCTGCGGGCGCTGGCCGAGGCCGCGGAGGAGCGCCTGCCCGACCTGGCGATCAGCCCGGTGGAGGTGCTGGCGGAGTTCGCGCGGGAGCTGCGCCGGGAGACGGACCTGACGCTGGAGGGGCGGTCGTGCGACCGGTTCCGCAAGGCGTTCCGTGACGATCCTGACGTGGCGTTCCCGAAGGTGTACTGGGAGGCGACGACGCGGAACTGCCTGGCGCTGGAGGAGTTCCAGGGGATCCTGCTGTCGCGCCTGAAGCCGGGGGACCTCACCGAGGCGCAGCAGCGGGCGATCGTGGAGCGCGGGGCCAAGGCCGTGCTGCGGCAGTGCCTGGAGATCGGGTTCTTCCACGCCGACCCGCACCCCGGGAACCTGTTCGCGCTGCCGGGGGACCGGGTGGGGTTCATCGACTGCGGAATGACCGGTCGCATCGACGACCGCACGACGGCGCTGCTGGCCGACCTGGTGTTCGGCGTCGTGAAGGCCGACGTGGACGCGGTGATCGAGGTGGTGGGCGGGTTCGCCGACGTGGAGCCGGCGAAGCTGCAGGACCGGCTCTTCCGGTCGGACGTTCGCGACTTCCTGAGCAACTTCCACGACACGCCGCTGGAGCGGCTGGACATGGGCAAGGTGCTCAAGGAGTTCTTCGACCGGCTGCGGGCGCACCACATCCGCTGCCCGTCGGACATGGTACTGCTGATCAAGGCGCTGACCACCATCGAGGGCGTCGCCAAGCGGCTGGCGCCCGACTTCGACATGGTCGGCTTCGCCCGGCCGAGCCTGGAGAAGCTGGTCAAGCGCAAGTACTCGGTCGGCTCGGTGCGCAAGCGGCTGGTGGGCGCGGCACGCCACCTGGCGGCCATGGCCGAGCACCTGCCCGGAGAGATCCAGGCCATCATCTCGCAGTTCCGCAAGAACCGCGTTGCGATCAACCTCGAGCACCGCGGGCTCGACCGGCTGAACGAGACCATCGAGCACGCCTCACGGAACATCGCCTTTGCGCTGATCATCGCGGCCATCGCCGTCGGGTCGGCCATCCTCGTGCTGGCCGACCGCACCCGCGAAACCGGCCTGACCACCATCGGCACCGTCGGCTTCACCATCGCCGGCCTGCTGACCGTGCTGCTGGTGCTCACCAATTGGGGCTGGACCAAGACCAAGCGCCGCCCCGAGCGCGACCGCGACCGCTGACCCCGCCTGCATCGCCCCCGGCCCGGGCTGCGAACAATGCGCCATGAATCGATTCACCCAGACGGGCCGCGCCGCCGGCGCGGCGTGCATCGCCGGCCTCTGCTGCCTGTCGGGCCTGGCCGGCTGTCAGCAGGCGTACGAGGTGGACCTGATCAACGGCGCGCCCCAGCCGGTGTTTGTCGAGTTGATCGTGCTCTACCCCAACGGGCAGGTGGCGGTGCACCAGGCCGGTCGGCTGGGCCCGGGCGACCGGGGAGAACTGGGCCCGGTGCGCACCAACGTGGACAACCGGGTGAGCTTCCGGGCCGACACGCTGCCCAACACGCAGCGGCCGCTAACGCTGGACCTGCGGCCGGGCCAGACGCGCCTGCGGCTGGAACAGCCGGGCGACCGCACCGCCGGGCCGCTCATGGTCAGTGAGCGCCCCTGACGCCGGGGCGCGGTCGGGCCACCCGCCCTGCCGGGACACGAACATGCGGCCCACCGACAGCGCAACACCCGCCGCGGGATGAAAAATCCGGCTGGGCGGGCTCGCGCATGTGGCAGGATGAATGGGCGTGTGTATACATAGGGCTATGGGCGCGGTGGTTGCGCGCAGCGGATGAGCGGCGGGGGGCCGGAGGTAGGAGGGAACGTGGCGGACGGCCAGCACGAGGTCACGCAACTGCTTCAGGCCGCGGGGGCGGGCGATTCGCGGGCCGCGCGGAGCCTGCTGCCGCTGGTGTACGAGGAGCTGCGGAAACTGGCGGCGTCGCGCATGGCCCGAGAACCCGGGGGCGGGGCGGGCATGACGCTGGAGCCGACGGCGCTGGTGCACGAGGCGTACCTGCGGCTGGTGGGCGGGGCGGACGTGGCGTGGAACAGCCGGGGTCACTTTTTCGGGGCCGCGGCCCTGGCAATGCGGCGGATCCTCGTCGAGCGCGCGCGTCAGCGCGGTCGGATCAAGCACGGCGGGGGCATGGGGCGGGCGGACGTGGACCTTGACCAGCTGGCGGGCGAACCGCCAACCGGCGACATGCTGGCGCTCGACGAAGCGCTGGCGGCGCTGGAACGGACCGACAAGCGGAAGTACGACGTGGTGATGCTGCGGTACTTCGCGGGGCTGGGAGTTGAGGACGCCGCGGCGGCGCTGGGCGTATCCCCCGCGACGGTGAAGAACGACTGGGTGTTCGCGCGGGCGTGGCTGAAGCGGGCCGTGAGCGAGGGGCGGCCGCCGGCGGACGGGGAAGCGGGCCCGTGAGCATCGAGCGGGCGGCTCGCGTGGAGGCGATCTTCCTGGAGGCCGTGGCGCTGCCCGCGGATCAGCGTGCGGCGCACCTGGACCGGGCCTGCGCCGGCGACGCGGCGCTGCGGGGCGAAGTCGAGTCGCTCCTGACCCATCACGGGTCGGACGACGGCCTGCTGGAATCGCGCGACGCCCCGGGGCTGAACCTGCTCTCGCAGTTCGGAGCGATGGCGCTGCCGACCGAAGAGCCGACGCTGCCGGACGACCGTCGCATCGGCACCTACACCGTCGAGGGCCTGCTGGGCTCGGGGGGCATGGGGGTGGTGTACCTGGCGCGCCAGGAGCGGCCGCGCCGGACGGTGGCGCTGAAGGTGCTCCGCGCCGGGGCGGGCTCGGCGCGCCTGCTGCGGCGGTTCGAGTACGAGGCGGAGGTTCTGGGCCGGCTGCAGCACCCGGGGATCGCGCAGGTGTACGAGGCGGGGGTGTACCGGGGCGGGGGCGGCGTTTACCCGTTCATCGCGATGGAGCTGGTGCGCGGGCGGACGCTCACGGCGTACGCGCAGGAGCGGTCGCTGGACCTGCGCGGGCGGTTGGATCTGTTCGCACGGGTGTGCGACGCGGTGCAGCACGCGCACCAGCACGGCGTGATCCACCGCGACCTCAAGCCGGCGAACATCCTGGTGGCCGACCCGCCGGCGGGGCACACCGGCGAGCACGCCCAGCCGAAGGTGCTGGACTTCGGCGTGGCCCGGGCGATGGACGACGGCCGCAACGACACCACGGCGCACACGCACGTGGGACAGATCATCGGCACGCTGCCGTACATGAGCCCCGAGCAGATCGGCGGCGCGCCCGACGCGGTGGACACGCGCTCGGACGTGTACGCGCTGGGCGTCGTGCTGTACGAGATGCTGGCGGGGCGGCTGCCCTACGACGTCAAGAGCCGGTCGCTGCCCGACGCGGCCCGGGTCATCCGCGACGAGGAACCGACGCGCCTGAGCACCATCGCGCGGGTGTTCCGGGGCGACGTGGAGACCATCGTCGCGACGGCCCTGGCCAAGGAGCGGCACCGGCGGTACCAGTCGGCCGCGGAGCTGGCGGCCGACGTGCGCCGATTCCTGGCGGGCGAGCCGCTGTCGGCCCGGCGTGATTCGGCGATGTACGTGCTGCGCAAGAACCTGCGGCGCTACCGCGGCATCGTTGCGGTGTGCGCCGTGGCGCTGACGGCGCTGGTGGCCTTCGCGGTCTACGCCGGCGTGCAGGCGCGACGGCAGTCGCTGCTGGCCGACGGCGAGCGGCGGGCGTCGGCGGTGGCGCTGGCGGCCCAGAACGAGGCCGTACGCGCCTCCGACGAGCTGCGCCGGCAGCTGACGTACAGCACCATCGAGCGCGGCCGGCTGCTGGGCCTCTCGGGCAACCTGCACGCCGCCGAGTCGCTGCTGTGGCCCGAGCACCTGCGCGCGCTCGACTCGCACCAGACGTTCTACGCCCTGTGGGAGCTGTACTCCAACTCGCGCTGCGCCGCGACGCTGGCGCTGGGCCAGCCGCGGGCCTGGCGCCTGCGCCTCAGCCCCGACGGGCGCACGCTGGCGGCGACGGGCACGGACCCGGCGCTGCTGCTGTACGACACCGCGACGCTGGAGCAGACGGCACAGATCGCCGGGGACGGGTCGCCGTACCTGGCGCTGGCG
>JAHCJH010000162.1 GCA_026126345.1 Phycisphaeraceae bacterium
GCGCTGGTCGCCGGCACCGCGCCGGCCAGCTCGCGGTACAGCGCCACGTGCCGCTCGAAGCACCGGCGCACGTCCAGCGACGGCCGCAGCCGCAGCGCCCCGGCCGAGAGCCGCGCCCGCGTCCGCGGCTCCAGCGCCGCCGCCAGCGCCTCGGCCAGCGCCCGCTCGTCCGACGCGTCGGGCACGATCAATCCCTCGACCCCGTGCGTGAACAGCTCCGACGATCCGTTGGCCGCCGTCGTCACCACCGGCACGCCGCACGCCAGCGACTCCAGCGTCACCAGCGCGCAGGGGTCATACCGCGTCGGCAGCAGCGAAACGTCCGCCGCGTGGTAATAGTCCACCACGTCCTCGCGCGGGCCCTCGAACCGCACCAGCCCTTCGCACCCCAGCCGTCGCGCCCGGCGGACGAACCACCCCGGCGGGTCGCGCCCGATCACCAGCAGCAGCGGGCGGGGCTCCAGGTCCGTCAGGCGGGCCAGCGCGCCGATCGCCCGGTCCACGCCCTTGCGCCAGAAGTCCTGGGCCACCATCACGATCACGCTGCGCCCGCGCGCGCCCAGCCGCTCTTTGGCCTCCAGCCGCTCCCGCGCCCCGGCCACGGGCGTGAACCGCTCCAGGTCCGCTCCGTTGTGGATCACCCGCACGCACCGCGCCGGAACCCCGGCGGCGCGAAGCTCCGCCCCGATCATCCGCGACACCGCCACCGCCGCCCGCAACCGCCCCGACCGAAGCTGCGCCCGCTCCAGCGCCGCCTGGGCCCGGTACCGCGGCAGCGCCGACGCCGCCAGCCGGCGCAGCCACCGCACCGGCGCGCCCCGCAGCCGCCCGCGCATCGCGAAGTTCGCCGCCCACGTGCCGTGGTGCGGCATGAACACGTCCCCCGCCGCCGTGTGCCCCATGTCGTGCACCACGTCCACCCCCAGCCCGGCGACCACCGCCGCCGCCGACTGCGCGAACGCCCGCGCCGCGTTGCGGTACCAGCGCGGCCCGGCGACGACCTCGTGCTGCATCGCGCCCAGCGGCGCCCCGGTGAACCGCGAGCTGACCAGGTGCACCCGGTGCCCGGCCTCGAGCAGTCGCACGGCGTGGTCGTGGGTCCACCGCTCGGCCCCGCCCCCGGCGTGGTCGTAGCGCCGGATCACCAGCGCGATCCGCAGCGTGTCGCGTTCGATGGTCACGCCCGCGCAGCGTACCGACCCGCGGCCGCGGCTGCGCACCCGGCCCCCGCGTTCAGGCGGCGAATCGCCGTTCCCAGCCCTTGGGCCGCACGTTGGCCGGCCCGTCGGCCGGCTCGGTCCAGTCCTCGGCGTTGCGCAAGTTCAGCTCGCTCGCCCGCGTCTTGCGGTACCCCAGCAGGCGGATGACCTCCAGCACGTCGGTCCATGCGGGGAAATTCACCTGATTGGCCTTCTTGAACGAATCGATCGCCGCGACGAACAGGAACTGCTCGGGCGTCAGGTCGCCCTCCTCGGCGGCGCGCTGGCTGTCGCTCAGTCGGCGGCCCGGCCCGCGCCGCCGCTCCAGGCCCGTCAGCGGCTGCTCGCCGGCGGTGAGCAGCCGTCGGTCGACCCCGCTGCGACGATCCACGACCGATCGGCGGTCGTCGCGACGGTCGGCCCCTTCCCGGGGCTGCCCGTCGGTGAACGGGCCGTCATCGGCATGGGTCCGGCGGTCGGCGTGCGGCTGGCTGTGGTTCATGAGGCGGCTCCGCGCGACCCGGGCCCGGGCCGGCGCGGGCCGGCGGGTCAGAGGTCGTCGTCCTCTTCATCGTCCGGCTCGGCGTCGTCATCGACGTCGTCCTCGTCTTCGCCGAGGAACTCGTCTTCCTCGTCGTCGAACTCCTCCTCCTCGTCGTCATCCTTATCCGCGTCATCGTCGTCAAAGTCGTCAAACTCACCCCCCTCGTCGTCCTCGTCCTCGTCGTCGTCGTCAGCGGCGTCGCGACCCTTGCCCGCGAGCGGCACGGCGGCGCTCCACGCCGGCTCGGCCCAGGGCGCCCGGTTGTCGGCGCCATCGGCGTCTGCGTCGGCCTCGAGCACGGCCACGCCGGCGCTGCCCAGGAGCGTCCGGGCGTCCATCCGCGAGTCGATGTCGTTCGTTTCGATCTGGTTCAGGGCCATGCCTTCCTCACTTGTTGATCCCATCGAGCCAGCGCCAGCGCCGTTGGCCGGAATTGCGCCGGTACACTACTCGCCTTCTTCCCGGTGTCAACCACCCCTCGGTGCCGCCCAGTCGATTCTCCGGCCGACCCCGCACACCCGCTACGCTCCCGGCCCGTCCGCACCCGCGTATGACCGACCCCGCCCAACCCGAAACCCACGCCGCGGAGCTCACGCCCGAGGAGTTCCAGCCCGCCGCCGCGCTGCTGGCACTGGCCCTGCCCGGCGCGGGGCACGCCTACCTGGGGCAGACCCGGCGCGGGGTATTGATCGGCGCGGGCGTGCTCGGACTTTTCTTCGGCGGCCTGCTCATCGGCGGCATCGGCGTGGTGGACTCGGGCCTGGTCGTCACCAACCGCGTCAAGGCCCTCTACGCCCGGATCACGGGTTCCAAGGTCTCCTTCGACCGCACCGACGGCGAACCCATCTGGTTCTTCGGGCAGGCGTTCGTCGGCCCCGTCGCGTTCATCACCGACCACCTGCACCAGTACTCCTTTAAGGTGCGCGACCCCGCGCAGCCCGATTACCTCCGCCCCGCGTTCCCCGGGGAAACCCGCAACCCCGCCACCGGGCTGGCCGAGCCGGCCCAGGCCGGCCAGCGACCGCCCAGCACGCGCTCGCTCGGTCGCGTCAACGAGCTCGGCACGCTGTTCTGCACCGTCGCGGGCATGATGAACCTCATCTGCGTCATCGACGCCGGCTTCTCCCGCCGCAAGCGCAAGCCCGGAACCTTCTGACCCCAACCGCCCGTCGCCTTCATGCTCACCACGCCGGCCACCCTGCTGCTCACGATCACCGGCGCCTGGCGGCCGTTCCTGGACCCCATGGACCTGCACGACGCCTGGGTGCTGCTGCTGGCGCCCCTGGCCTTCGGCATCGCCATGGTCTACAAGGCCGTGCGCCTCAAGACGCTCGACCGCTACTGGCCGAGCGTCGGGGTGATGACCCTGCAGATCGTCGGCGGCATGGTCGCTTTGGCCGCGGGCTTCTACCTGCTGGTCGAGGTCTACGTGAAGTGGATGGCCGGCTGAACGTCCGACGCGGCCGCGCGGCGTCATCGGTACCTCCCCCGGCGCGTCGCCGCCGGCCGGTCGAGCCCGGCCACGAGGTACCGCAGCGCATCGCACGGATGGTCGGCCCCGTCCTTGAGCGGCTCGAGTGATTCCGGCCGATCGGCCGGGTAGCGGTAGGACCGCAGCGCCGCGATCAGCCCCGCGCAGCGCCGGTGCACGAACAGGCGCGGGCCCGACCCATCCGCCGGCGCCAGGCGCGCCCGCACCAGCATCACCCCGGGGTGAACCCGCATCGGCATCGACCGCACCGCCAGCCCCGCCCGGCGCAGCACCAGCGCGCTCGACACGCCCGTCTGGTCGTTCACCTGCCGCCCCGCCGGGTCGATCGCCACCCACGCCGGCCGGGGCGTCGGCGGCGCGTCGGGCGCGTCTGGCGCGTCGGGGTCGCGCCCCGAGGCGATGGCCGCGGCGTGCTGCGCCACCGTGCGCCCCGCGACGATGCGCTCGTGCATGACGCGGAGGGCGCCGTCGTCGTCCTGGTGCGCCCAGAGCACGGCGGTGGGCCCGCGGAAGCCGAAGTCCATGCCCGCGAGCCATCGGCCCTGGGGCGGGGCGTCGCCGTCGATCACGTGGGCCGCCTCGTCGAACTCGGGGTAGACCGCCTCGCGCCGCGCCGGGCGCAGGCAGAGCATCTCCGCCTCCCATGCCTCGACGCCGCAGCGCGAGCGCAGGGTCAGCGCATCGTCGATGGCCACGTGCCCGGCGTCCTCGGGCGGGCGGGACTTGGCCCTGCCGGCGCAGGCGTCCCACAGGCCGCAGCCGTCGCAGGCGCGTCCGGGCGGGCAGTGCTCCAGGCAATCGATGATGTTCCAGCGCAGCAGCAGGCGTCCGCGCGGGCCGACGGGATCGGGCCCGCGCCAGTGCTCGGGCCCGTGCGACTCGCCGGCGACGCGGTGCATCAGCCCCATGGGCCGGTGCATGGTCGACAGCGCGTCGATCGACCCGCGCACCGTCCGCCCCCAGGGTCCCGGCATTTCCAGCGAACGGGTGGTCAGTTGCGCCGCCCGCCAGAGTTCGGCGTCGAACAGGTCCAGCTCGTCGGCCCGGAGTTTCTGCGGGCGCGTGCCCCGCACCGACGCCTGGCTCGCCGCCAGCACCTCGACCACGCCGCCCGAGCGCACCGCCAGCCGCCGGCGCGTGGGCCGGCCGTCGAGCAGCGCGTCGAACGGCCGGCGCGCAAAGAGCCGCCGCAGGTGGCCGAACATGTGCGAGCCCTGCTCGGCCGAGCCGGCCAGGATGCGCACCTGCACGCCGGGCTTGAACGCCAGGTCCAGCGCGGTCGCGACGGCCCCCAGGAACGTCTTGCCGCCGCCCCGGTTGGCCCACAGCACGCAATCCGCCGGGCCCGCGCGCCACCGCCCCTGGTGCCACACCCGCCCCTCGAAGAACGCGTGCACCAGGTAGTCAAACGGCGCCGCCGAGCCCGGGCAGAGCGGCGTGCGCGCGATCCGCAGCCCCGCGTGCACCCGCAGGAACGCGTGCAGTTCCTCCGGCGTCGCCGGGCAGGGCGCCAGCACGCCCCGCGCATCGACGCCGACCGCTCCGCGTTCATTCCCGGCTTCGATCGGTCGCTCCCGCGTCATGAGGTCCTCCGCTTCGCCCGCGCTGCGCGCCGCACCCCGGGCCACACGAACACGCACCGGTCCGCCGCCAGCCTGCCCGCGGCCAGCAGCGCCAGCCG
>JAHCJH010000163.1 GCA_026126345.1 Phycisphaeraceae bacterium
TCACGGGGTGGCTCACGAGCTTGGTCGCGTCGGCGTAGGGCATGGGGTTGACGTGCTCCCACCCGGCGAAGAGCTGCTTCTGCCCGTTGGCGCTGGTCAGGGGGTCGTTCAGGTCTCCCGGTGCGCCCTGCTTGATGCCCGCCTCGCGGTAGGCGACGACGTTCGACGCGTGACAATTCAGGCACGCGCCGGGCTGCGGCCGCTGCTTGACGCGATCGGTCTCGCGCTGGTCGAACAGCATGAAGGCGTGCCCCCGCCGTTCGCGGTAGTCGATCGCGAACGCGTAGCCGTTGAAGATCGTGCGCAGACGCGGGTCGCTGGCGAGCTTCGACTCGGCCTTCTTGGAATTGGGGTCGCCCGGCTTGATCTCGGGGTGCGACGCATCCTCCGGCGGGCGCCCCTCGCTCCAGCGGAACCGCGCCAGCGCGTTGTCCGCAGTGCGGATGTAGCCGTCGTACTGGCGCGGGAAATTCTTGCCCCACTCGGCCGGGTCGATCGTCTGCTCGGTGATGTTCGCGATCTTCAGCACCGTGCTCTGGGCCTCGAGCTTGCGCTGGTTGATGTTGGCGTAGAGCATCATCGCCAGCACCGTGCCGGCGCCGCAGACCACCGCCGCGATCCAGAACACCGCCGCCCGCGATGCCGACCCACGCGCCGCCCTGAACGTTGTTCGCCGCTGGTTCATCGCCCCGTGCTCCTTCGATCGGCTAGCGCGTCGGCCCGTGCGCGACGCTCGCGTGACAGTGGATGCAGTCCAGTCCCCCGCTGGGCCCGTGCCCGAGCCCGCCGGCCGTCAGCCGGATCTCGCTCGTCAGCGCCTCGTGGCAGCGCACGCAATTGTCCACCACCACCGCTCGGCTCGACTCGGTGATGCGGATCGGCTCGTGGAAATCCTGGAACGTGAAGCCCTTGGAGTGCCGGTAGCCGTGCTCGGCCTTGACCATGTACTTGCTGATCACCGAGTCGTGCGGCACGTGGCAGTCGTTGCAGGTGGCCCGCGTGGCGTGCGGCGAACTCGCCCAGCCGTTGTACTGGTCGTTCATGATGTGGCAGTTGATGCAGGCCTTCGGGTCGTCCGACAGGTACGACGTCGCCTCGGCGTACCGGGCCGTGTAGCCCGCCGCGCCCCCGAACGCGCCGGCCAGCGCGCCGAGAACAGCCGCGCCCACCAGCCCGCCGCCGCCGAGCGCGGCCTTCTGGCCCGCATGAAGTCGCCGCGTGCTCATCGCCGCACGATACCGCGGCAGGTCGGTCGCGCCAAGTAGAGCCCGGTCAGCGTGGCGACATCGGCGCTGCCAGCGGCCCGACGGAGAACACCGATTCGCCGTCGCCGGCCGGCCATGCCTCGATGTACCAGCCGTCGAGCCTGAGGACTCGCGCGACGCTCTCGGGGCGCGACGCTCGGGTGAAGAGACGCCAACTGGCCAGTTGACGGTTCTGCCCCGGCTCGACCACCGGCACGTCCTGCGCCGGGCCGGGCGGCCGGGCCGCCGGGGCCCGCGGCGCGGTCGCCAGTCGCGCCGGCAGCGACAGACGCGCGCCCTGGCGGATGACCAGAGCGCGAACTCCGCTCCGCGTCTGCCCCTCGCGGCGCAGGGAGCCGATGTCCACCAGCAGCGATTCGGCCACGCTCGTGCCGATCAGCTCGCCCGTCGAAAGATCGATCTCCACGCACGCGTCTTCACCCACGCCCACGCCCAGCCGCTGGCCCGTCTGCTCCAGCGCCGCGACCAGCCGCCCCACCCGGTTGCGCTCGAAGAAGTGCGAATCGGTGAACACCCACGGCACCAGCGCCATCCCCGGGCCGATCTGCGGCCCTAGGGTCGGCTGCCCGCGCTGGTCTGGATCGTCGTCCGGCCCCGGCGCCGCCCGCGTGGTGCGGATGCCCAGGGCCTCGGCGCTCCGGCCCGTGTGGAACATCACGTCGCTCATCATCGCCGCGCCGGCGCTCGTGCCGGCGATCACCCCGCCCCGCGCCAGCAGCCGGCGCATGGCGTGGGACTCCTCGGTCTCGTTGCCGCCCGGTCGGTAGCGATCCACGATCCGCTTCTGGTCGCCGCCGGTGAAGAACATCGCCGTGGCGCTGTCGATCAGCGCCACCGTCTCGGCCGTCGGCGTCTCGCGGCGGATGACGTCCACCCGCGCGCCCGGGCACCACGAGCCCAGCGACTCCACCTTGCCCTTGGCCGCGGCGTCCTGGTCGCCGCTGGCGGCCGTCGCGATCAGGATCCGCGCCGGACCGGCCCGCCGGGCCAGTTCGGCGAACCGCTCGTACACCGGCTTGTTGTCGTCGTCAAGCCCGCCGCCGATCACCAGCAGCGTGCCGGAGCGGTCAGCCCGGGGCACCGGCGAGCACGCGCCCAGGCAGCACGCGGCGATCAACGCCGCGACCAGAATAGTCCATCGCCCGGTCATGTCTTACTCCTCAAAGATCCGCACCTCGAACCGCCCGGATGAATCGGCCATGCCCCGGTACATGCCCTCGGAGTTGTACAGGGCCACCATGTTGCCCGCGCGGTCGACGGCGATGATCCCGCCGTCGTCCTTCTTGAGCGTCTTGAAGACCACCGCCCGGGCCGCCTGATCGAGGCTCTGCCCGCCGAACTGCATCCGCGCCGCGATCACACGGGCCACGCCGTGCCGGATGAACTCCTCGCCCGTGCCGGTGCAGCTCACGGCGGCGAAGGCGTCGGCGTAGTTGCCGGCGCCGATGATCGGCGAATCGCCCACCCGCCCGAACTTCTTGGCCGTCATGCCCCCGGTGCTCGTGGCCGCGGCCAGGTTGCCCCGGGCGTCACGCACCACGCACCCGACGGTCCCGTAGGTCGAGCCGGGGCTTGGCGCGCCGGCGTCGGTGCGGGCACGTTCGCGGAGCACCTCTTCCAGGATCTTCCGGCGGTGCTCGGTGTCGAAGTAGCTGTTGGGCACCCGCTCGACGCCGACCGTTCCGGCGAACTCCTCGGCGCCGTCGCCCATGAGCAGCACGTGCCGGGTCTTCTCCATCACCAGGCGCGCCAGGGAGATGGGGTTCTTGACGGTGCGCACGCCGGCGACCGCGCCGCAGCGGAGCGTCGAACCGTCCATGATGGAGGCGTCGAGTTCGTGCCCGCCGCGCTCGTTGAACACCGCGCCCCGGCCGGCGTTGAAGCGCGGATCATCTTCGAGGATCCGCACCACGGCCTCGCACACGTCCAGGGCGCTCTGGCCGCGGGCCAGGCGGTCGCGCCCCTCCTGCAGGGCGGCCCTGAGCGACGCCCGGTAGGCGTCGAGCTCCGCCTCCGGCGCGGTGCGGTCGAGGGTGCCGGCGCCGCCGTGGATCACGATGGACCACGATCCCTCGGTGGCGGGGGCGGCGCCCTGGTGGGCGCACGCGCCCAACCCCCCCAGCGCCAGCAGCGGCAGCACCAGAAACAGACCCGACGCGAGCGAACCGATGGAATTCATGTCGTCACCTCCCCGGCAGTGTAACGGATCGCGGCCCGGCGGCGGCTTCCCGTACCATGGCTGCATGGCGACGCCCCTGATCGTGCTGAGCGTGCTGCTGCTGCTCAACGGCATTCTGGCCATGGCCGAACTGGCCATGATGACCAGCCGGCAATCGCGCCTGCAGCAGGCGGCCGGGCGTGGCAGCCGGGGCGCCGCCGCGGCGCTGACCCTCGCCCGCGAGCCGACGCGGTTCCTGTCCACGGTCCAGTTCGGGATCACGCTGATCGGCATTCTTGCCGGCGCGTTCGGCGAGGCGCAGCTCTCGCAACCGCTGGAGGACCTGCTGCGCCGCTGGTTCCCGGGTTTGGGCCAGTCGGCCGACCCGATCGCGCTGATCATCGTCGTGCTGCTGATCACGTACTTCTCGCTGGTGCTGGGCGAACTGGTGCCCAAGCGGCTGGCGCTGGCGTACCCCGAGGCGATCGCATCGCGCATCTCGCGGCCCCTGCAGGTACTGGCGGTGGTCGCGGCCCTGCCGGTCCGGGTGCTGACGGTCTCGACCGAGGCGGTGATGCGGGTGCTGCGCGTGCGGGGGCGGGCCAGCGACGAGGTGTCGGAAGAAGACGTCCGATCGCTCATGTCCCGTGCCGCGACCACCGGCGTGTTCACGCCCCAGGAGCACGCGCTCATGCAGCGGGTGTTCCGCGTCGGTGACCTGCGCGTGCGCGACCTCATGGTGCCACGCACCGACGTGGTGTGGATCGACCGCGCCGCGTCCAGCGAGATGCTCAAGGTGCTCGTCGGCACCAACCCGTACTCGCACTTTCCCGTCTGCGACGGCGACCTGGACAACCTCATCGGCGTGATCCACATCAAGGACCTGATCGCCTACGGATTGCTGGCCGGCGCGGCGTTCGACGTGTCGCAGGTCGCGCAGAAGCCCCTGTTCGTGCCCGACCGCACCCCGGCGCTGCGGCTGCTCGACCAGTTCCAGAAGTCCAAGATGCACATCGCCTTCGTGGTCGATGAGCACGGCGGAACCCAGGGGCTCATCACCCTCAACGACGTGCTGGCGGCCCTGGTGGGCGACCTGAGTCGTCGGGGCGAAGCGCCCCCGCCCAAGGCGGTGCGGCGGGCCGACGGTTCCTGGCTCATGGACGGGGCGTTGCCGCTGCACGAGATGGCCGCCCGGCTCGCTCTGGCCGCCGACCCGGCGCAGGACGTGCCCGACGCGAGCACCGTTGGCGGCCTGGTGCTGGCGCTCATGGGCCACATCCCGCTCGAAGGGGAGAAGGTCGCCTGGCGCGGCTACGAGCTCGAAGTCATGGACATGGACGGCACGCGCATCGACCAGGTGCTGGTGACGCCG
>JAHCJH010000164.1 GCA_026126345.1 Phycisphaeraceae bacterium
GTCCCGGCCCCGGTGCCCGAGCCGCCGCCGCCGACGCGCGTGCGACTGGGCGTCGATGACGGGGTCAAGGGCGCCAAGGCGTGGCTGCGTTCGACCGAAGACGGCGTGCACCAGGGACTGCTCGCCGAGACCGATCAGGCGGCACTGGCGCGGAATCCCGGCCCCGGCGGCAAACCCGCGCCCGACTCACCCCAAAGCGCTCCGAGCCCCACCAACCCCGGCGCAGCACCCGCCGCGCCCGCCGACCGTCCGCCTGAAACGCGCGCAGCGACTACCCCGGCCGAACCCTCCAAACCACCGACGGCGGAACCGCCGGCACCAAGCACGCCTCCGATGGACGCACCGCCGGTGGAACGCCCGGCCGCCGCGGAACCGACCGAATCGCCGGCGCGAGATGCCGTCGCGGCGCCGGTGCGGGTGCCCGCGCCGGCCGAACGAGCTCCAGCGGACGCGATCCAGCGCCCGACGACCGAGCGCGTCGCGGGGACCGACCAGGCCGACCTTCCCAAGATTCCCGACGGCGTCGGCCTCGGCAGCCCGCAGACAGCCCAGCGCGGCCCGGCCGCCAAGCCCACCCCAATGCCGCCCGAGCCGTTGCCTTCGCCCGTGCGGCCACTCCGCGACACGAACCCGCGTCGGGAAACTCCGACGCCCGCGCCGCCCCCGGCGCCGATGCCGCCGAACGCGCCTTCGGCACGCATCTGGGTGCCCACCCCCCTGGGGCCGATGTCGCTGTCGGCCTTGACGCCGGACCTGACCAGCCCGCAAGCCGCGGCGCCGGCGCGGGCCACGCCCGCTTCCCGCGCGGGCGGTGGCGACCCCAACGACCGCGGAGCCCGCAGCGACCGGCAGTCTGACGCCGCCAGCACCGTGCGCCGCCAGGCCACCTACCGCAACGGTCGCGTCGACGCCGGCGAGGGCCTGGACATCCGCACCGTTCGACCCGAGTTCAGCCTGGTCGCCCGCACGCTGACGAACCCGCGCCCGCCCAAGATGGAAATCGTCTTCGCCGGCGACGGTTCCGTGCAGGATGTCCGCGTCCTGGAGACTTCCGGCTACGCCCGCGACATCGACGATCGCATCGTCGCCGCCATGTACCGCTGGCGGGCCAGCGGCAAGGCGCTGGCGGAGCTGTCAGCAGCCGGGAACGGCCGAATCGCCATCGAAATCACCGTTCGCCTGGGCGGTTGACGACACGGCATCCCGCGGGGCACTGGCCCCGGGGCCGCTTTGGTCCGATACTCTTCGACATGGCCGCCTCGCCAAACCAACTTGCGTTGATGCTCGTCGCCGGCGCGGTGACGTGGTGCGGTGAGGCGCAGGCCCAACCCGTCGAGCCCCGCGACGACAGCCGTCGAATCGTCCCGCGCAATCTGCAGCCGGTCGAGCAACGCCGCACCGACGTGAACCCGCTGGTCGGTCCCGGGCGGGCGGCCCCGGTGTTCCTTGGCGAGCCCAACGACTTCCGCACCGTGTACCAGATTCCCGCCGACGCCTCGCAGCGCTACGGAGGCTGGTTTGCCCGGGTGCGGGGCGGCGTGATCGCGGCGTTCCCCCGCTCGGTCTACAAGTGGGTCGAGACGCCCGACGGCAAGAACATGGTCAACGTGCCGTTCGCACCCGCGGGCACGGTGTACTTTCTGGGCGGCATTCCCCGATCGTTCCTGGACGAACACGCCCGGCTCGAACGGCCCGAAGGGTCGATCGATACGCGCGTCGAGCCCGGCGCGCTGTCAACGCAAATCGACACCTCGGCCACCGAGCCGCCACCGCCCCGGCGCGACGAGCCCGGCCAGTCGCTCGCCCCCGGCGGCGATGGCGAAGCGGCCCTGCGAAGGCTCAGTGAATCAACGCTCCGGCTGTTCACGGATGAATCGCACCGGCAACGCCGGATCGGCGCGCTGCTGATGGGGGCCGCGCGGAGCGCACCGCCGGCCGCAGCACCTGCCGCCCCATCGCCCGCTCCGGCCGGGTCGACGGCGCCCGCCGCGCCGGAACGATCCGGCGACGCCGAGCCGGATCAGTCAACGCCGAAGCCCGCAACGCCGAAGTCGCCGTAACGGTTCATCGCGGTTGAATGCGCGGCCCTTGGTGGCGAACTCGGGGCTCAGGTCATCGGCCCGCGTTCGCCGACCGACTGCGTGCCGCCACCGGCAATGGCGGACCGCATGAGGGTGTCGGACTGGACATTCTTGAGGCGGTAGTAGTCCATGACGCCCAGGTGTCCGCCGCGGAACGCCTCGGCGATGGCGCGCGGGATCTCGGCCTCGGCGAGCACGACGGCGGCCTTGTTCTCTTCGATCTTGGCCTTGTTTTCCTGTTCGAGCGCCAGGGCCAGGGCACGGCGCTTCTCGGCCTCGGCCTGGAACCGCTTCTTGTCGGCCTCGGCCTGGGCGGCCTGGAGCTGGGCGCCGATGTTCTCGCCGACGTCGATGTCGGCGATGTCGATCGAGAGGATCTCGAACGCCGTGCCGGCGTCGAGGCCCTTGGACATGACGGTCTTGGAGATGTTGTCGGGGTTCTCGAGCACTTCCTTGTGCGAGCGGGCCGAGCCGATGGTGGTGACGATGCCCTCGCCGACGCGGGCGATGATCGTCTCTTCGGTGGCGCCGCCCACCAGGCGGGCGATGTTGGTGCGCACGGTGACTCGGGCCTTGGCCTTGAGCTGGATGCCGTCCTGGGCGACGGCGTCGATGGTGGCCCGCCCGCTCTGGGGGTTGGGGCAGTCGATGACCTTGGGGTTCACGCTGGTCTGCACGGCGTCGAACAGGTCGCGACCGGCCAGGTCGATGGCCGTCGCGGTGTCCCAGGCGAGCTGGATCTTGGCGCCCTTGGCGGCGATCAGCGCGCTGATGACCTGCGGCACGCGGCCTCCGGCGAGGTAGTGCGACTCGAGCTGGTTGGTGGAGATGTCGAGCCCGGCCTTGTGCGCCCGGATCCGGCTGTAGACGATGGTCCGCAGATCGACCTTGCGCAGTCGCATGCCGATGAGCTCGAACAGCCCGACCTTCACACCGCTGAACAGGGCCTGGATGTAGAGGTTGATGAACTGGCCGATCACAAAGACGATGACCAGCAGGACCAGGGCGACGACGACGCCGACGGCGATCCAGACGGTGTTCGGGGGCATGCGCTGTTACTCCACGGTGCACGAACGCCGTGCCGGGGGGCACGGGCGGGCCAAGTATAACCGTGGGGGTTCGCCCCGGCGCGCCGCGCCGGGGCCGTCGCTATACGGGGCGCACTTTCAGCGTCGTGCCGTCGACGATGGCCACGATGCGCACTTTCGATCCGGCACGGATCAGGCCGGTCTCGGCCAGCGCCTCGAACCGCTCGTCGCCGATCCGCACCGCGCCCACCGGCCGCAGGTCGGTCAGCACCACGGCCTCGGACCCGATCTTCTCCGCCAGGGGATCGGGCGCGGGGGGCGGAGCGTCGTCGTCGTTCCCCGGCGCGCCGAGCACGAGTCTGCGCCCGATCGGCGTGTGAGGCATGACGTTCAGCCCGAAGAAGAACAGCGCCGGCCCGCCCACCACCACCGCCAGCACGCCGATCAGCCCCCATGTCGGGCTCACGCGGAAGAGGCAGACCACCCCGGCGATCGCCACGGCCAGCGCCGTGATCGACAGCACGCCGAACGTCGGCACGAAGATGTCAACGACGAACAGCAACACCGCCACCGCCAGCAGGCCAAGCCCCCAGACCAGCATCGCTTCCATGTCAGGCCGTTCCCTTCTCGCCCGTGACGGGCCCGGTGCGCTCCACCACGATCCGCAACCCCTCGACGGCACGCACCCGCACCGCCTCGCCCGGCGCAACGTACCCCATGTCCGACACCACGTCCACGATGTCCTCCCCGAACTGCGCCCGCCCGGAGGGCCGCAGCGGCGAGAGCGTCACGCCCCGGTCGCCGGCACGCACGGGCCCCGACGCGTCGCCCGCGCCCATCGCCTCGAGCATCCCCGGCGGCGACGGTTCGGGCGACTTGAGCACCAGCGCCCCGAACACCGGCAACCGTCCGAAGTTCTTTCCGATGAAGTACATCAGCACCAGCGACGTCGTCACCGACACCGCCAGCGTCGCCACGCCGTAGATCAGCCCGGACTGCCCTTCGGCCGTGTCGGGGAACAGGCCGCCGGACCCGGCCGGCACGAACGTGCCCAGCAGCCCGCCGAACAGCAGCACCAGCCCCAGCACCCCCGGCACGCCGAACCCCGGAAGCACGAAGATCTCCAGCGCAATCAGCACGATCCCGCCCAGGATCGCCGCGACCTCCCACCAGTCGGCCATGCCGATCAGCATCGGCGGCGCCAGCAGCGTCAGCAGCGCCAGCGCCGCCACCGTGCCCGGCAGCACCAGCCCCGGGTGCGTCATCTCCAGGAACAGCGCCAACAGGAAGACCACGATCAGAACGCCCTTGACCGAGTAGCTGTTCAGGAACGCCACCAGCGACTCGGACCACGAGCGGTCCAGACGCGACAGGTTCGTCGCGCCGAAGAACGACTTCAACTCGTCGTCGCCGTTGACCGTCGCCGCCGCCAGGCCGTACCGGGTCAGTTCCGAATCACGAAGCGTGACGATCGTGTTGCCGTCGGTCACGTACTCGACCAGCCGCCACCGGTCCCGGTCGGCGCCGGTAAGGACCGGGCGCGTGCTGGGCGTGTCGAGTCCCAGACTCACGTCGCGCACCAGCGCCCCGGGCTGATTGGGCGCCGCCGGCACGAAGCCAGCGCCGCCGGGCGCTGCGCCGGCACCGACCCCGGGCGATCCGTTCGC
>JAHCJH010000165.1 GCA_026126345.1 Phycisphaeraceae bacterium
GTGCTCGAACTTCACGTCCGGGTGGTGGCGGCGGAAGCCTTCTTCCCATCGCTGTCCAACTGCGCCGTCAGTCAGGTAGTTCGATCCCCACAGTCGCAGCGTGCCGCTGACGCGCCGCTTCGGTTCATAGGACGGCAGGTCGTCGAGATTCCACTGACGCGTGTAGAAAGCACGGCCCGCACGCGTCTTCAGCCGACCAGCGCGCGCTTCCTGCAGCGCGATCGCGCCCTGCGGACCTGGCGCCACGTCGTGCGCCGCCGTGTCCGCATCGGCTGGTGTCGACGCCGGACTCTGTACCGTTTCCTGCTCGGGTGCTTGCGAACACCCCGCCATGCCGATGGCTGCCATGCCGAGTACGGCCACCGCAACCCAACGTACGTTCATCACGATCCTGTCCCACCTGTGTCGATGTTCAATCCAGCTTCTTCAATTGCTCGCGAACCATTTCCGCGGTCAGCGGCAGGTAGCGGCCCTCACGCTGAATCTCGCCCTGTCCTTGCTGGCTCAGCACGAAGCGCAGGAACTCCTCTACCTTCGGATCGAGCGGCTCACCCGGTGGCTTGTTGGCGAAGAAGAAGATCTCGTTGAACAGCGGGTAGCTGCGGTCACGCACCGATTCCAGCGTGCGCGCCACGTGCGGGCCGCCGTTGAAGCCCTGCACCGCCAGCTCCTTCATGTTCGGCCCCATCGTCAGCGGCGAGGCGATGCAGATCGCGAGCGGGTCGCTCTCCACCTCGTTACGCACCTGGACGCTCCAGGGATTGATCTTGCCCTCCGGCGTGGCGTAGTTGGCGAAGGCCCGGTAGCCCTCGACCCACTGGTCGCTGCCGCGCAGCACCAGGTTCTGGAATACGACCTGGATGTTCGCGCGTGGCGATTGGCCGCAAGGATGGATCGGCTTGTCGGCCCACTCGCCGGTGAGGCCGAGCTGACCCCAGGTGCGGATGTTCTCCTCGGCGCCGCGCCGGTACGGATAATCCGTGCGCCACACACTGCCGTCGTATCCGCCAAGCCGTGCACCACCGAACACACCGTCGAGCTGCTGCATGCTGATCCCCTTAAGGGGATTGTCCTTGTGCACGAGGATGATGAAGGCCGGCGACCATCCATAAACGTCGTACGAACCCGTCGCAACGTTGAAGGCAGTCGGCGAGTAGCGGAACACCTGCTCGAAGGTCAGGTAGTCCATCAGCGTCGCCGGTCGACCGACACCGAGATCGGCGACCTTCGCCGCCAACGCGGGAACGGCGATGGCGGTCGTCGGCAGGTTGTACTCGATGGTGATGCCGGGTTGGTACTGCTTGAACGCCTCGGCCCAATATCCGCCGAGCGGGCCGTCCTGCAGGTAGTTGCTGCCCCAGATTCGCAGCGTACCGCTGACCTGACGCGTGGGTTCATAGCGCGGAAGATCGCTCAGATCCCAACGCTTGTCGTAACCACCAACGTTGCCGCGCTCCTTGCGGAACTTGGTGACGTCGAGTGTCCAGATGCTGCGGTTGGCATTGGTGACTTCCGCACCATTCGTCGACCCTTCCCCCGCAATCACAGGGGCCGCGTCGGTGGACCCTGATGGCGTCTGCGCCGCATGGCCAGGCGCAACGCCGGTTTCAGGGGCCCTGGAGCAGGCCGCGGTCGCGATCAGCGCCGCCGCCGTCAGCATCGTCAGTTTCTTGCTCATCCTCGTCTCGTCTCCGATTGCAGATGCGAATGGGCGACCTGCGTGGTCATTCCATCGCCCGGCGCAGTCTGTCCAGCTGCGCGTTCGCGACGTCGGGCGTCAATGGAAGCCATTTCCCGTCCCGCTGGATGATCTGCTGGCCCTCGCGGCTGAGCACGAATCGCAGGAACTCCGCCACATTGGGGTCCAGCGGCTTCCCGGGGGAGCGGTCGGTGTAACCGTAGACCTCCAGGTGGAGCGGATAGCTTCGATTCCTTACGCTCTCCAGCGTGGGCAAGATGAACGGTGACCTCGCGTTCTCGGCCACGGGCACCATCCGCGCCCCTTCCTGGCCAAAGCTCGGAGACGCGAACGTGATGCCACAGCCGTCGCTCGCCACGGCGGCGACCCGGTCATTGCTGGGGACGGTTCTGGTGCCGTCTGGATTCAGCGCCAGTGGAATCTCGCGCGCCGAATCGTTCCACATGTTGCCGCCGACCATTACCTTGCGTTCGAACACGGACATGATGTGGTACTTCAACGGCGGAACGTAGACGGTGATCGGCTGGTCGGCACACTTTCCAGTGACGCCGAGCTGCGACCATCGGCGGATGTTCTCGTCGGCGCCGCGCCCCGCCTGACGACGCCATGTCGTCGAAACCCAGCCGCCCCTACGCGGTCCGCCGAAAATTCCATCCAGCTGCCGGATGGTCAGCCCGGGCAACGGGTTGTCCTTTCCGACGAACACGGCGATCGCTGGGTTCCAGCCGGGAACATCGAACGAACCGGTCGCGAGCTGGAACTCCAGTGGAGAGCGTTCGTGCTTCTGCTGGAAGTCGAACACCTCGCCCGCGAAGTAGCTGCTCCACTTGCGTCCGACCGAGAGATCAACCTGCCCGGCGAGGAGATCGCCGTCCTTCAGCTCGAAGCGCACGCTCGGATGGTGCCGCCGGAACGCGTCAATCAGCGCTTGGCCGACGGAGCTCTCCATCCACTGTCCACTGGCCGGCATTCTCAGCGTGCCGCTCAATCCGGTTAATGGGCGGTAGGCAGGAAGGTCCGACAGGTCGAAGCTCTGGCGGTAATACGCCTTACGGGCATCGACGAGACCGGTCTCGTCCGGACTCTCCCCCTCCCATCTTCTGGGCGCCAGCATCTTCAGGTGCAGACCGAGCTCACGCGGATCGACGCTCTCGCCCGTCTGTTCGATCTTCTCGCGCATTTCCCGCGCGCGTGCGGCTGGCAATGGAATCCACTTGCCGTCACGCTGGATCGCATCCTGCCCCTCCCGGCTCAACATGAAGGTCAAGAACTCCTTGACGAGTGGCGGCAACCTCTTGCCTGGCCCAAGCCGCACTTGTGCCCACTGCTCGATATACAGAGGATAGGTGCGGTCACGCAGCGACTGCAGCGAGATCGGGACCGCCCCTCCATCTGACGCTGCGGCCAGTGGCACCGCACGGATCCCGGGTCGATTCGACCCCATGTCGGAGAAGACGATGCCGTATCGGTCGGCCGCCATGTCCTTGACCATTTCCACCGACGACGTATAGCGAGTGCCGTCCGGGTTCATCTCGTGCGAATACTCGTTCGTGTTCTCGTTCCAGACGTCGCCGCCTTGGAATACCTTGCGCTCGAAGCCAAGCTGAATGTTGTACTTGAGCGGTCGCCCGTAGATCCGGATGGGCTTGTCGGCCCATTCCCCGGTCAGGCCAAGCTGACCCCACGTACGAATATTCTTGTCCGAACCACGCGCCACGCTCGGATCCCAACGCGTGCCCTTCCAACCACCGGTCCGCGAGCCACCGAATATGCCGTCAAGTTGCTCCAGCGTCAGCCGCGCGATCGGATTGTCCTGGTGGACGAAGATCACAAAAGCCGGACTCCAGCCGGGCACGTCATACGATCCAGTCGCCCAATCGATCTCGAACAGCCGCTCTCCAGTAGCCAACTCGTACTCGGACGCCGCGCGCAAGCGGTCGGAGATCCGGGGACCTGTCTCGATGTCGACTGCACCCGATGCGATCGTGCCCTTCTGTGTGATGATCACCTCGACATCAGGGTGGAAGCGCTTGAATGCGTCGATCCATTGCTGGCGGATCAGTCCATCATGGAGATAGAGGCCAGACACGCGAATCGCGCCAGACAACCGCTCCTTCGGCCGATAGGCCGGGAGATCGGACAGTGGCCGCAAGTCAGTGTAGAAACGCTTGTGCTTGCGTGCATCCGTACGCGAATCGTGCTCGGCGCGGATGACGATATTCTCCCTGTTGCCGTCCCCAAGCCGATCGAGGATCTCCTCGTATGTCTCGCCAGTCGGGCGTTTGTCGTCCACGGCCTCCGGACGGGCCTGTGCCGAAACGGCGGAGAGCCCGGCAATGCCCATGATCAGCACTGTGCGCGCAACCTTGAGGACCGCGAGTTTGCGTACCTGCCCGCCGGCGCATGTCATTGTCATCCGGATCTTCACCCACTACAGATTCGGCTGCATTTCGTCGTGGCGGGGCGCGGGGGGGGCCGCCCCCCCCCCCGGCCGCCCCCCCCCCCCCCCCCCCCGCCACACATTGAAGCGCCAGAACATCCCCCGCGCGCGCTCCCTGCGCGTCAGTCAGACAGACGCCGAAGCGCGCTTATGGTCGAGGCTGCGCAACCGCATGCTCGGCAACGCCAAATTCAGACGTCAGGTTCCCGTCGGTCCCTATATCGCCGACTTTCTCTGTGCCGGGCACATGCTGATCGTCGAACTCGATGGCGGTCAGCATGCGGACAATCCGGCCGATATGCGCCGTACACGTTTTCTGGAATCGAAGGGCTATCGCATCATCCGCTTCTGGAACCCCGATGTGCTGGCGAATACGGAGGGTGTGCTGGAGATGATCCTCCTCGAACTGGACAAGAGGCCGGCCCCCCACCGCACGCACAGCCGGCCCGGGCGCCCAACGGCCGCGACCGCCCCGCCGGCGGGGGGGGGGGGG
>JAHCJH010000166.1 GCA_026126345.1 Phycisphaeraceae bacterium
ACGATGAAGCTCAGGCACCCCGCCGGGTATGTCCGAACTCAATGGTCTTCTCGTAAACGCTGCGCGTCATCGGGGTTGTCTGTAGCGCATGTTAGGCTGCGTTGGTGTCATACTCAGGTGAAAGTGACTCAATCATCGTGCTGACCTCGGCGTCCTCTCGGCCACGGTCAGCCAGTAAGCAGACTGAACTACTGATACTGATAGGAGTTTGGTTTTGACGCTTCGCCGGGAGATGCAGTAACCAAGGCTCTGCTCATCGAATTCACCCTTCGCAGTAGTACCCTTAAGCACTTGGCCGGCAGTATCGTCTCCGGACACAAAAGAGGCACCTACTACAAGAACTTCACCGGCAACGGCTCTACCATCACCTTCTGTGAGGACTGATAGGAGTTTGGTTTTGACGCTTCGCCGGGAGAGGGAGATTTGGTTCCACTGCCCCGAACTTATTCCAATTTGCTTTCAAGATGATCGAAATCATGTTATCGATCACGCATGGCAAGACCGATTCGAATTGATCTGAGACTAGTGGCTCGGGCGTCACAGACGGTGAAGAGCACCGACAATCTGGATGAGTTTCGCTCCGCGTTGGCTGTCCTACTCCCGGCCAAGGTGGGACTGACCTTGGAGCGAACCGCCGAGATGCTCGGTGTCGGAACGGCTTCGATCAATCGGATGCAGGCTCGGGTCCGATCCGGCCGGACGTCCGGCTCCGCAACACGCAACTGGGGAGGCCGGCGGCAGTCATTGCTGACGCGGGAAGAAGAAGTGGAGTTCCTGAAGCCGTGGGCGGAGCAAGCGCGGGACGCCGGGCTTCTGGTCCTTTCACCGATTCGAGCGGCGCTGGCCCAGCGAGTCGGGCGTCCGGTCAAAGCCTCGGTGGTCTGGCGACTGTTAGCACGGCACGGGTGGCGCAAAGTGGCGCCGGATACCCGGCATCCGAGGAACGATCCGCGTGTCATGCAGGCCTGGAAAAAAAACTCCCCAAGACGCTGGATGCCTTGCTCTGTCGGGGCGCCGTCAAAGGACGGAGGATTCGATTGATCTTCCAGGACGAGGCACGCTTTGGACGGATGGCCAAGCCCCGGCGGTGTTGGGCGCCCAAACCGTGCCGGCCGGTCATGCTCAACGGCTACGAGCGAGAATTCGTGTACGTCTATGGAGCGGTGAGTCCACGAGAGGGCGATCTGGATTGGAAGATCTGCCCGCAGATGAACACCGAGCGCATGAGCGAATTTCTGGCCCAGGTCAGCAGGCGATACTCCACCGAGTTCATCGTTATGGTGGTCGACGGCGCCAGCTCGCACCGCAGTCGGGACCTGGTGGTTCCGGAGAACCTTCGACTGCTGGCACTGCCGGCGTATTCCCCAGAGCTGAATCCTCAGGAACATTTGTGGGATGAGATTCGGGAGAAGGAGTTTCCGAACCGGGTCTTCGAATCCATGGCTGCTGTTAAGACGCAACTTCGGTCTGGACTTTCCCGTCTGGCAAGGGATCGAATCCGGCTGCGGAGTATTACCAACTGGCCCTAGATTGATACACTCATCTTGAAAGCACATTAGAATTAGGATCACTCCACCTCGCGCTTCGAGCGGTGTCAACTGCCAATTTTCGCCCGCGGCTAAGATTTTCCGAGACGGGAGCGGGTCGGGTGGCTGTCGAAGGTCGCCAGAGGGGGCGGGGATCCCAGTACACCACCCGATTCCAGCGTGTCGCTCGCAGACCGGCGTCCATCGGCTGAGCAGGCTTCAGTCGGTGAGGACGTTCTCGTAGTCCGGCATCGGGGAGGTTTCGATCAGAAATTCGCCGTCGTGGAGAGGCGCGGGATCGTCGCCGGAGGGGGCGGACGATGGGGACTCGGATTCCTCGTCCCTCCCTCTCGGTGGAGGTGGGGACCGGGCCGGAGCAAAGGTGGCGGGTCCACACCAGAGATTGAGATGGCGGAGGATTTTCTCGATGGCGACGGGCTCTTCGATCAGGGCGATGAAGCGCATCGCCTTGCCGCATTCGGGGCATTGGAGGGGATCGGTATGCCACGCCTGCCGGATGAGGTCCCGCCACTTGCGGGCGGGCAGCTTGGCCGGCGGTGGCGGAGAGCCCTTGGGCCAAGCCACCTTCGCGGCTGGATTGGCGCGGCTCCGGCAGCCGCGGCTCTTGTTCGAATACAGCCCGTAGTACCGGATCATCTGGGCACCCCGGTCGGGGATGTGCTGCGAGAGCGCCGCCAGGAAGTCCTCCGCGGCGAAGACCTCGAAGTTTCGGTGGATCTTGGGATTGAGCCGCGAGCGGTAGATCACCACGTCCCCGGGTTGTTCCAGGGTGATCTTGGCCGCGGAGAAGGGGTTGCGCAGGATGTACTGGCACAGTGCCTCCCGTTCGGCGCGATTTTCCGGGGGCACGCTCCGGGTGGCGTCCACGTTGAATCCGGTGTGCTTCCAGCCGCGCATGCGCTCGACCAGTTGCGGGGAAATCCGATGCAACCGGAGGAGTTCGGCGAAGATCCGGTCCCGAAAGACGGATTCCAGAATGCCGTGTGGGATCTCGGGAGCGGGGTGCCACTGGCCCTCGGAATCCAGCAGTCCCTCGGCAACCAGGGCGTGGATGTGGGGGTGGAAGTCGAGGTACTCGCCGAAGGTGTGGAGGGTGAGGAGGAAGGCGGGGCGCCCGCGAGGCAATCCGAGGGCGGTGCGCAGGAGTTGGGTCAGCGTTTGCTGTGCGACGGTGCAACGGCACCGGAGGAGGTTGCGATCCCGACGGAAGAGCGGTCGCAGCGGCTTGGGCAGGGCGAGGACGACGTGTCGGTGTGGGACGGGAAGCAGGATGTGGTCCACCAGATGGGCGGCGGTTTGCAGAACCTTGCGTTGATGGCAGGAGGGACAAAACCAGCGTCCCTTGCAGGAGAAGGCGACGAGGTATTCGTGCGCGCAATGGTCGCAGCGGACACGGGCGAAGCCGCGCTCGAGGATGCCGCATTGAAGGAACTTCCCGAAGACCTCGGAAACGACGGGGCGCAGGGGGCCCAGACGGGGTTCGTAGGCGTCGGGATAACGGTCCACGAAGGTGTCGTGGCGACGCTGGACGCACTGCCACGCCGGGGATTTGCGGGGGTTGCTGCGGGACTGGTAGGTTTTTATGCCCGGCTTCCGGGGATTCGAACGTCCGGAAGCAAAGGGCAGTGGAACCGATTGCGAGAAGGCGGGGCATCGGCGGATTTGGGGAGGACGATTGGTACAGGCCCGTCTTGAATGCTGTCAGTGGGGGGGGTGGGCGAATGCCGTTTCAGCGAACATCATGATGACAGAGCGGCCAGGGGTAGGCGCTCCGCGGACAGCGGGAGACACGGTCCGACAGCCCAGGTGGACGTTTGCGGCAGTCCATGGATCGGCTCCGCGTGAATGCGAGGCCTGCGGGGTCAGGAAGGGTCGGTTGCCGCCGCGGACGGGGCCTATTTCGGCGGCTCGGGTTTGGGAGCCGGCAACAGGGCGAGGATGTCCTGCTGCTTCAGGTACCAATCGCGCAAGGTTCGCGAGAGCATCGAGTCCTTGAATTCCTTGAAGTTTCCGATGTTCAAGGCGCCTTCCACGTCCTCCTTGAGATGCTTGTTCAATTCGGCCTTGGCATCGAGCGCCCAGCCGCGGAAGGAGCCGGTCTTGTCGTTCAAGGCCTTGGCGGCGGCGAGGCGCGTTTCGTGGTCGAACCGGTAGTCCACGACCTCGACGATGCTCTTGTCCACCTTGCCCTTGAGTCGTCGGGCGTCGTCCTTGGCCGTGAGGATCCATCGGGCAAAATCCATGATCCTCTTCTCCAGCACCGCCGTGATGTCGTCTTCGCCGATGGCCTCATTGGCGGCCATGCCAAGGTCGCGGGGCGCGTCCTCCAGGCGGAGCCCGACCTGCTTGAGGACCTCGCGTTCGAATTCCTCAAAGTGAAGTCGTGCGCGGTCGGTGATGAGCGCCTTTTCCTCCGGAGTGAACGTGTACCGCTTTTCGTCGAGGCCGACGAAGTTGGTGTAGGCCGGCGCGTCCAGCAGCCGCTGAAGCCTTGCGAGCAGGTTGGTGGCGGCGATCTGTTCGACCACCGGTGCGTCCTTCGGGACGTCCTTGAGTTCGAGCTTCAGGTCGAGCGGCAGGAAGCCGAAGAGCGCGCGGTCCACGCCGCCGAGGCGCTCCAGCTGCCCGTTGAGCGACTTCCAGTGCGCCCGGGCCCGGTCCTGCTGGTTGAGCTCACCGATGAAGTCGAAGTCATTTTCAACCCGCATCGAGCGGGTGCCGGCACGGAACCAGGCCAGCATGTCCGCGAACCGGGTCGCGACCGCCTGCGCCTCGCTGCGAGGCCGGAGCGTTACCTCGGCCAGCGGCACCCGGTCGCGCGGATCGCGCGGGGCCCGGGCCGCAATGAACTCCTCGATCGTCCGGTTGGGCAGCAGGCGAAGCGTCTCGGCCAGTTCAACGTAGGCGCCGACGACCGGCTCCGTCCCGAAATCGAAGCGACGGAGGTCGCCGTAAACGGGCACCTGGTCGTCGGTGCCGAAGAGCATTCTCCCCTCGCGCGGTTCTTCGCTCTCGAAGTAGCCCCAGCGGATCGCTGCGCGATCGTGCGGGAGGGGGCTGGACTGCGTGCGGATCCACCA
>JAHCJH010000167.1 GCA_026126345.1 Phycisphaeraceae bacterium
AGTCGAGGTCGGGCTTCGGCGCGGGGGCCGACGCTTCGAACGCGGGCGCCGGCGCGGCGGCCCCGGCGGCACCGCCATAGAGCGGATTCGTGGGATCGATCTGGATGCCCATCGCCGCGGCCTTCGCCCACGTCGCGCTGGACTCGCCGACGGCGCCGCGAAGCTCCTTGGCGATCGTCTCGAAGGCGGTGGCGCTCTTCCTCGCATGGTAGATCTCGAGGAGCTTGAGCGGGATCTCGTGGCGGCCCTTGTCGCGCGCCATGGCCTCCTTGAGGATCTCCTCCGCCTGCGCGTCGCGGCCGTACGCGATGTAGACCTCGGCCTCGGCCACCGGATCGACCTCGTCCGTGTCGATCGTGCCCGGTCCCGTCTTGTCGAAGTCCGTGAGGAAGGAACTGTTGCCCGTGTCGACGAGCCCGCCGCCGGCCTTGCCGGTCACGGTGCTGGGCTTGAGGTCCGACGGAAAGGCGCTGGTCATGGAACTCGACGGGCCGGCCTCTTCCTTCTGCCGGCGGCGGCGCATGAACATGAACGCGCCCAGGCCGAGAACCCCGACGCCGCCAAGGCCGCCCAGGACGATCGGCAGGTTGTCCATCACCTGGTCGACGAAGCTGGGCTCCGGCGGCGGGGGAGGCGGCGCCTTCTTGGCGGGCTTCGGCGGCGCCGGCTTGGGCGCCTCCGCCACCTTGGGCGGCTCGGCCGGCTTCGGCGCTTCCGCGGGCTTCGTGGCGTCGGCGGGCTTGCCCGCGTCGGCCGCCTTCGGGGCCTCCGGCGCGGGCTTCGCGGGTTCGGCGGGCTTCGGCGGCTCCACGGGCGCGGCGGCCACCTTTGCGTCAGCGGCCTTGGCGGGCTCGCCCGGCTTCACCGGCGCGCCACCCTTGAGGTCGACGAGCCGCTGCATGTCGCGGATCTGCTTCTCGAGGTCGGAGACCCGGGACTGCGCTTCCTTGAGCGCCTTGTCCTTCGCGGTGAGCTCCTCCTGCATGGCGTTCAGGCGCTCCTGCGTGGCCGCGCCGGCGCCGGCCGCGGCGCCCGGCGTCGCCCCCGGCGGCCTGAGCAAGGGCGCCGATGCGCCCGGCTTCACGCTGGCCAAGGCCGACGGCAGCGGCAACGTCTCGCTCGGTCAGTTCAAGGGCAAGGTCGCCGTCGTCGGCTTCTGGGGCCCCATCTTCGACAGCAGCAAGCAGCTCGCCGGCGCCCTGCAGGGCGTCCAGCAGCAGTTCGGCGACAAGATCGCCGTCGTCGGCATCGCCTGCCGCCAGGGCGCCGACAGCGCCGACACCGTCCGCACCTTCCTCAGCACCCAGAAGGCCACCTTCCCCGCCGCGCTCGCGGGCGACGCGGCCGCGGCCCAGTACAACGTCCGCGGGTTCCCGAGCGTCTGCATCATCACGCCCGACGGCAAGGTCGCCGCGTTCGTCGAAGGCGCCGTCAGCGCCGAGATGCTCGCGGGCCTGGTGGAGTCGGCCCTGAAGCCCGCGGGCAACTGACCCCGCCCGCCGGTCCCCCGGCGCCGCCGCTCGAACCACCGGCCCCCGCCCGACGACGGCGCGGTACACTCGGGCGATGCCCGGAGGCCCGACCATGAACCGCACGCCCGTCCGCTGCCTGCTCACCGGCGCGCTCGCCGCCGCCCTGGCGTTCGCCGCCGGCTGCGACGAGACCGACGCCGGATCGGTCAAGATCAAGCTCAAGCCCGACGGCGCTGGCGCCGTCACCGCCGCTTGCCTCACCGTCCCCGCCGCGGGCCCAGCCGAAACCGCGATGCCCGGCGTCACCTGGCAGGCCCGGGGCGGCGTCATCGCCTCCACCGGCGAGTTCGCCTCCCTCAACGGCCTCAAGATCGCCGACGCCGCATTCTCCACGTTCAAAGAGGGCGAGGCCACCGTCACCGTGCTGCGCCTGCCGCGCGGCGCCGCGGCGCAGTGGCCCGGCGTGCTGAGCGTCCCCGCCGCCGCCCGCGATCAGGCCGGCCGGATCCTCGACCCCGACGCCGCCGACCAGAAGCGCACCAGCAAGATCGGCACCACCGGCAAGTTCGAGATCCACTGGCCCGGCAAGCGGGTCGTCAGCCACGGCGCCGACGCCAAGAAACGCGGGCTCTCCAGCGACGCCGAACGCGACACCGCCACGCTCATCGTCCCGCTCGACTGGATGCGGACCGACGGCGAGCCCGTCGAGTGGCGCGTCACCTGGGAGTGAGCCCCGCCGGTTGGCCGCGCCCCCGGGCGCCGCTACCCTTGGCCCATGCCGCACATCATCGCCGAGCCCTGCGTCGGGACCAAGGACACCTCCTGCGTCGAGGTCTGCCCGGTGGACTGCATCCACCCCACCAAGAACGAGCCCGACTTCGGCAAGACCGATCAGCTCTTCATCGACCCCAACACCTGCATCGACTGCGGCCTGTGCGTCGACGAGTGCCCGGTCAAGGCCATCTTCCCGCAGGAAGACCTCCC
Source organism: Phycisphaeraceae bacterium (assembly GCA_026126345.1). GTDB lineage: Bacteria > Planctomycetota > Phycisphaerae > Phycisphaerales > UBA1924 > JAHCJH01. The sequence goes on from JAHCJH010000167.1 coordinate 2,457, forward strand.
CAAGGAATGGAACAAGTTCGTGCAGGTGAACCTCGACTACTACAAGGCCAAGCAGTAGCCCGGCGCCGACCATGCCCAACGCCCGCGACCACGACCGCGCCATGCAGGCTCTGGACAACACCGGCTTCGTCGTCGGCACGCAGATGACCATGGCCATGGAACAGGCCTTCCGCGGCCTGGCCGAGCAACTCTCGGGCGCCATGGCCGCCGCCATGGCGGCGCTCGTCGGCCAGTCGTCCGCCCCGCACGCCAGCCCGGCGCCCGCCCCCGAGGTCAGGCAGGCACGGGCCGATCTGGTCAAGGCCGTCGCCCAGAGCCGGGCGTCGATGTCGCAGGACGCCGATGCCCGCGCCCAGGCCGCCGCGCGGCTCACACCCGCCCACGCCGCCGCGATCCTCGCCGGCGCCGCCGGGCACCTGACGGGCCTGCCCGACATGACCGCCGGCCCGCTGAGCGACGAGTCCGCCGCCGACTACCTCACCCTGGCCATCGCCGAGGACCCGCGCTGGGCCGCGTGGATGGGCACGGTGATGCCGATCATGCAGGAAATCACGGCGCGCGGCTGAACGTCCCCGGGCAAACCCCCCGAACCGGCGCATTCGGCGCCGCGTGCGCTTGCGTCCCGGCGCGGTTCTGCCATACTCCAGCGGTCGGCCCGTCTCGACGTCGTTCGCCCGGTGTGTCGTGGCACAAAGGAGGCGTTCATGTCGCAGTTCCGATCGATCGTCCGCAGCCCCGACGGCGAAACCGCCGGGCCAGAGGCCAAGCCCAAGATGGTCTTCAGCCAGGCCAGCGTCTCAACCGTGGAGGCATCGTGGAAACGCAAGTGCAACCTCTCGGGCTCCGGCGCCACGCACGTGCGGACGTTCACGGGCAAGATGAACGCCACGGGCCTGGAGCACCTGGACAAGCACATCAACGAGTGGCTCGACAATCACCCCGACGCCGAGGCGAAGTTCTCCACGCTGCAGGTCGGCGAGATGAACACGAGCCTGGGCAAGGAGTCGGTGCTGGTGGTGCAGGTCTGGATCTGACCGCCCGCGCCCGACCGAGTTCATGATCTCCCACGCGCCGGCCAGCCACGTCGAGCCCAAGCCGGCCCCGGAGCCGGGTGCGCCCCCGCGCTTCAGCGTCATCATCCCCGCCTTCAACTACGGCCGGTACCTCGCCGCCGCGGTCGATTCGGCCCTGGCGCAGCCCGGCCCGACCTTCGAGATCATCGTCGTCGACGACGGCTCCACCGACGACACGCCCCAGGTGCTGGAGCGTTACGGCGGGCGCATCGCCGTCATCCGCCAGCCCAACACAGGACCCTTCGCCGCCTGCCGCGCCGCCTTCGAGGCCGCACGGGGCGACTGGGTCACCGTCTTCGACGCCGACGACCGCCTGGCCCCCGGCGCGCTCGAGGCGCTGGCCCGCGCCATCGACGCCGACCCCGGCTGCGGCGTCGCCGTCGGCCCCTGGCGCTCGGTCGGGCGCGACGGGCGCGAGAGCGACGACCCCTTCGTCCCTCCCTCCGGCGACCGCCTGGCCGACTTCGACGCGTTCATCCGCGGGCGCCTGCGCTTCGTCACCGGCGCCGCGGCGATCCGCCGCACCGCCCTCAACGTGTTCTACGGATTCCAGCGCCTGCTTCCCCGGGGCATGGAGACGATCGTCTTCGGCCACCTGCTGCTGCGCGAGCGCTTCGCCGTCGCCGACCGCCCGCTGCTGTTCGTCCACGACCACCCCGACCGCCTGCGCGAGCGCCAGCGCGAGCACGGCATCACCACCGCCGACAGCGTGGACGTGATGTTCGATCCGACCATGATCGACGCCGGCGTCGCCGCGCGCCGCCCGGTGTTCGAGGCCTGGCTCCTGCGCGAGCGCGCCCGGCAGATGTACCGCGAGGGCCGCCCCCGCGAGACCGTGCGCGCCTTCGCCCAGGCCGCGCGGCGCGACCGCCGCTCGCTGCTGGACCTGCGCAACGCTCGCCGCGCCCTG
>JAHCJH010000168.1 GCA_026126345.1 Phycisphaeraceae bacterium
CGTCGTGGCGGCGAACGGCGCCGCCAGGGCCAGCACGATGCACGGGCCGGTGGCCCCGTCCACCCAGTACGAGACGAACGTGCCCGCGACGCTGGCGGCCAGCGTGCTGCCCGCGGCCCAGGCCAGCATGGGGCCGAAGCGGTCGGCCATCATGACGCCGATCGCCCCCGGCGTGATCAGCATCGCCACCACCAGGATCAAACCCACCGCCTGAATCGACGCCACCACCGTCGCCGAAAGCACCGCCAGCAGCACGAACTGCAGCAGCCCCGCCGGCAGGCCGATCACCCGCGCGTGCGCCGGGTCGAAGCACACCAGCCGCACGTCCCGCCCCAGCAGCGCCAGCACCACCAGCGACCCGACGCAGGCCGCCACCGCCTGCACCAGTTCCGCCCGCTCGATCCCCAGCAGGTTGCCGTAGAGGATGTGCTTGAGGTGCACATCGCTCGGCGTCGCCGCCACCAGCACCAGGCCCAGCCCGAACAGCCCGGTGAACACAACGCCCATCGCCGTGTCGGGCTTCAGGCGCGTCGAGTTCCGCAGCCAGCCCGACAGGCCGACGCACGCCACCCCGCTCACGAATGCTCCCAGCGACAGCGGCACGCCCACCATCGCCGCCACCGCAACGCCAGGCAGGATCGCGTGCGACACCGCGTCGCCCATCAGCGACCAGCCCTTGAGCACCACGAAGCACGACAGCACCGCGCACGCAACGCCCACCAGCGACGCCGTCAGCAGCGCCGTCACCATGAAGTCCTGCGTCAGCACCTCGAACACGCCACTCATGTCCCAACCCCCTCGGCCGCCAGGGCCGCGGCTCGCGGGTCGGCCCGCAGGCGCAGCGACGCCCGGCGCGCCGCGATCAGCCCGTGGCGCGGCGCCACGATCAGCGCCGCCACGAACACCGCCGCCTGCAGCGTGATGATGCACCCGCCCGTCGTCGCCCCGCGCACGAAGTACGACGCGTACGCCCCGACCACCGCCGAGCCAACGCCCACCGCCGCCGCGATCCAGACCATCCGCCCGAACCGGTCCGTCAGCAGGCAGGCCGTCGCCCCCGGCGTGATCAGCATCGCCACCACCAGCGCCGCGCCCACCGCCTGCAGGCCCGCGACCGTCGCCGCGGCCGTCAGCCCCAGCAGCAGCCCGGTGAGCATCCCGACGGGCAACCCGATCGCCCGCGCGTGCGCGGGATCGAACGACACGGCCACCAGATCGCGCCACGTCAGCGCCACGACCAGCAGCACCGCCGCCGCGATGGCGAAGCACTGCAGCGCGTCGCCGTCGGAGATGCCCAGGAGGTTGCCCAGCAGGATCGACTGGAAGTCCACGCCCGCCGGCAGTTTCGACTTCAGCAGCAGCCCCAGGGCGAACATGGCCGTGAACACCACGCCGATCGACGCGTCCTCCTTCAGGCGCGTGCCCGCCCGCACCGCCCCGATGCCCACCACCGCGATCGCCGCCGCCACCACCGCCCCGAGCGCGAACGGCAGCCCCAGGATGAACGCCACCACCACCCCCGGCAGCACCGAGTGCGCCAGCGCATCGCCCATGAGCGCCCAGCCCCGCAGCGCCAGGTAGCAGGAAAGCACCGAGCAGACCAGCGCCGCCGCCGCCCCCACGGCGATCGCCTTGACCATGAACTGGTACGACAGCGGCTCGGTGAGCACGCCGAGCCAGTCGGCTCCCAGCAGCATCGGCGCGAGCGTGGCGTGGGTCACGGCGCGGGCTCCGCCGGTGCGGCCCCGGGACGGGCCCGCGGCGTGCCGTCGGCGCCCAGCACCAGCGGCCGCTCGTCGTCGCTGACGATCAGCACGCCCGGCGCTGCGCCGGCGTGCGGGGCGTGCCCGTCGCCGTCGAAGGCGAAGTGCCGCAGCACGCCGCCGAACGCCCGCGCCAGGTTCTCCTGCGTGAACACTTCGGCCGTCGGCCCCTGGGCCAGCACGGTGCGGCGGATCAGCGCCACCTGGTCGCAGAACTCGGGCACCGAACCGAGGTTGTGGGTGCTGACCAGCAGCAGGCGCCCCTCGCGGCGCATGGCCCGCAGCAGTTCAAGGATCGCGCTCTCGCTGGCGACGTCCACCCCCGTGAACGGCTCGTCCAGGAGTACCACCGAAGCGTCCTGCGCCAGCGCCCGGGCCAGGAACGCGCGCTTGCGCTGCCCGCCCGACAGCTCTCCGATCTGCCGGTCGGCCAAGTCCGCCATCCCAACGCGTGTCAGCGCCGCGTCCACCGCCGCGCGATCGGCCGCGCGGGCGATCCGCAGGAAGCCCATGTGCCCGTACCGGCCCATCATCACCACGTCGCGCACGCTCACGGGGAACGACCAGTCGATCTCCTCGCTCTGCGGCACGTAGGCGACCAGTCGCGCCTTCTGCGCCGCCCGCAGCGGCATCCCGGCGATGCGGATGCTCCCGGCCGCCGGCGTCAGGAACCCCATGATCGCCTTGAACAGCGTGCTCTTGCCCGAGCCGTTCACCCCCACCAGGCCGCAGATCGTCCCGCCCGCCAGCGACAGGTTCGCGTCGGCCAGCGCCAGGTGCCCGCCGGGGTAGCGCACGCTCACCCCGCGCACCTCGATCGTCGGCCGGGGTTGGGTTGTCAGCGGGGCCACGCGAAGTTCACTCCTTGTCCTTGCCGCCGTCGCCGGACGCCCCGCCTGGCGGGCGCCGGCCGCCCTGGCCGTCCGGTCCCAGCAGCCCGCGGACGATCGTCGTCGCGTTGGTCGTCAGCAGCGACAGGAAGCTGTCCGCCGGGCCGTTCTCCTCCGTCAGCGAATCGACGTACAGCACCCCGCCGAACCGCGCGCCGGTCTCCCGGGCCACTTGGCGCATCGGCTTGTCGCTGATCGTGCTCTCGGCGAACACCGCGGCCACCTTCCGCGCCCGCACCTCGTCGATCACCTTCTTGACCTGCTGGGGCGTGCCCTCCTGGTCGGCGTTCACCGGCCAGAGGTACAGCTCCGTCAGCCCGTAGTCGCGGCAGAGGTAGCTGAACGCGCCCTCGCTGGTGGCCAGCACCCGCTGGTCCTCCGGCAGCACGCTCAGCCGCTCGCGCAGGTAGGCGTCCACCTCGTCGAGCCGGGCGCAGTACTGCTCGGTGTTGCGCCGGTAGTCGGCCTCGCCGGCCGGGTCGATCCGGATCAGCGCATCGCGGATGTTCTCGGCGTACTTCTTGGCGTTGCGCGGGCTCATCCACGCGTGCGGGTTCGGCTTGCCGCTGTACGGCCCCTCGCCGATGCCGATCGGCTCGATCCCCGCGCTCACCACCACCCGCGACGGCGAACCGATCGACTGGTGGAACTTCTCGAACCACCGCTCCAGCCCAAGCCCGTTGTCGAGCACCAGCGTCGCCCCCTTGGCCCGGACGATGTCCTGCGGCGTCGGCTCGTACTCGTGGATCTCCGCCCCCGGCTTGGTGATCGACACCACCTCCAGACGATCGCCCGCCACGTTGCGGGCCATGTCGGCGATGATCGTGAACGTCGCCGCCACCCGCTGGCGCGTGCCGCCGCCCGGCGCGGGACATCCCGCGCTCGTCGCCGCCACGCCCGCCAGCACCGCCACCAACCCCACCAGCCACCAACGCCGTGTCGTGCCGATCATGCCCTGCTCCGTCCGGGCCGCGCCGTGACGTCCGGCCGCTGGCCCGATGTCCAAGTGTAGCATATACTACACTTGTTGGCCATGGGTGCCGGCCGGGTTCGATACCCGGCGCGCCCCGCGCCGCCTGACCGGGAGCCGACCCATGCTCACCGCCGGCCCGCCCTGCGATACCCCCGAACCGCCGCCCGCCGAACCGTTGCCCCCCCAAGGCCCGGCCCAGGCCCCCCGCCAGAGCGCCCGCCGGCGGCCGGCGGGGCCAGCCTCCTGGCACTCCCGCACCCGCCAAGCCCACGCGTTGGAAACCGCCGAGGACTACGTCGAGGCCATCGACGACCTGCAGGCCGACCAGGGAGAGGCCCGCGTCGTCGAACTGGCCCGTCGCCTGGGCGTGTCGCACGTCACCGTGGTGCGTGCCATCGCGCGGCTCGGGCGAGCCGGGTTGGTGACGGCCCGTCCCTACCGCGCCATCTTCCTCACCGACGCCGGCAAGCGTCTGGCCGAACGCGTGCGCCGTCGGCACCAAGTCGTCGTGCAGTTGCTCATCGCCGTCGGCGTGCCGGAGGAGATCGCCCGCGCCGACGCCGAGGGCATCGAGCACCACGTGTCCAAGCCCACGCTGGCCGCCTTCGAGCGCTTCGTCGAGACCCGGGCCGCTCAGCCCGTCGCCCCGCCGCCGCCGTGACGGGCTCGCCACAGCGTGACCGCCTCGGGCTCCCGCGCGTAGATCGGGTTGAGCGCTTCGGCCGGAACGGTCGCCAGGTGCGCCGCCGCCTCCAGCACCGCCCGCGCATCCCACGCCGGTTCGATGATGCTCCAGCCGGCGTG
>JAHCJH010000169.1 GCA_026126345.1 Phycisphaeraceae bacterium
TCGCCCGGCCGGCTGGCGCGGCTCTCGGCCGGGCCGCGCAGGCGCCCGCCGCCGGTGGGGACGAGTTTGCACTCGATCGAAGTCATGCCCGGGTCCGGCGCGGCGGAGCCGGCGAGCTCGGTGGGGAAGACGTGGATGCGGATCTCGCCGGCGGAACGGTCGGTGATGGGCAGGACGCTGGTGATGCGGTCGGTGACGCCGACCACGCGCCCGACGAGGTACACGCCGTCGTAGACGCCGACGGAATTGAGGGTGATGCCGTTGGCGGCGCCGCCGCGGACCTTCAGCAGCTCGGTGGAGAGGTCGCTGTAGCGGCCGATGACCGGGGCGGTGAACTGTCGGACGGGCAGGTCCGGGTTGAGGGCCAGGCCGCGCTGGAGCTGGACGATCTGCTGTTCGAGGCGGTTCTTTTCGTCGAGGGTGCGGTAGTAGAGCACGCGGTAGATGTTGTTCTCGTCAACGAGGCGGGCCAGTTCGGGATCGTTGGGCCTGGCGGAGGGGCCGGGGCCGCGGAGCCAGCCGACCAGCCCGGTGAGCGGCTGCTGCACGGGTGCGACGAGGATCTCGGCGAGGTTGCCGAGCCAGGAGGTCCAGCCGCTGAAGCGTGTGGGTGTGAGCGCGATGAGCAGCAGCAGCAGCGACGCCCCGAGCAGGGCGGTTCGGCTGTTGAGGGCGCTGGAAGGCGATCGGTGGATCATGCCCGGCGGGTGGTGAGAGCTGCGGCGTGGCCGGCCGCGCCGTCGGGGCGGCTCAGGCGTCGAGGTCGTTCTCGAGCGTGGACTTGATGAGCTCGATGTTGTCGAGGAAGATGGCGGTGCCGCGGGCGACGCAGGTGAGCGGGTCGTCGGCGATGCGGACGGTCAGGCCGGTGGCGTTCTGGAAGACGGTGCCGATGCCGCGGAGCAGAGCGCCGCCGCCGGCGAGGGTGATGCCGTTCTCGACGAGGTCGGCGGCGAGCTCGGGCTCGGCGCGTTCGAGGGTGCGGGTGACGGCGTCGGTGATGGCGCTGACGGGCTCCTGGAGAGCCTCGCGGATCTCCTCGCTGGTGACGACGGTCTTGCGGGGCAGGCCGCTGATCATGTCGCGCCCGCGGACTTCCATGGTGGTCTCGTCGCCGACGGGTGCGGCCGAGCCGATGTCGATCTTGATGCGCTCGGCGGTCTGCTCGCCGATCATGAGGTTGTAGGTCTTCTTCATGTGGTTGATGATGGCCTCGTCGAGGTCATCGCCCGCCACGCGGAGGCTCTCGCAGACCGCGATATCGCCCAGGGAGAGGATGGCGATGTCGGAGGTGCCGCCGCCGATGTCGACGATCATGGACGCCTGCGGTTCGGTCCAGGGCAGCCCGGCGCCGATGCCGGCGGCCAGGGGCTGCTCGCAGAGGAAGGTGCGGCGGGCGCCGGCGCGCTCGGCCGAGTCGATGACGGCTCGCTTCTCGACGGCGGTGATGCCGCCGGGAACGGAGATCACGACGCGGGGCCCGATGAGCCGCCGCCGGCCGTTGACCTTGCGGATGAAGTACGAGAGCATCGCTTCGGTGATCTCGAAATCGCTGATCACGCCTTCCTTGAGCGGGCGGATGGCGCTGATCGCGCCGGGCGTCTTGCCGAGCATCTCCTTGGCGACCCAGCCGACGGCCTGGCCGTTGTACAGCACCTGGTTCGTTCCCTTGCGCACCGCGACCACCGAGGGCTCGTTGAGCACGATGCCCTGCCCGCGCACCGCCACCAGCGTGTTGCACGTGCCCAGGTCGATCCCCATGTCGACGCTGAACATCCCCATCAGTTGATCGCTGAAGAATCCCAGGGGCGGTCTCCTTGCGCGGCGAGGGGGCGCACTGCCCGCACGGGCCCGCGGTGGCAGAGATTATCGGCACCAACCCCCGAAGGCCAACACCCACCGACCTCCCGGACCAAACAACAACGCCCGGGGGCGGTTCCCCGGGCGTTGGGTCGTGTGCGGGCTGGCGGCCGATTACGGCTTGGCCGCGACCGGCTTGGGCTGGTCCGCTTCGGGCTTGGCGGGCGTGCCCTGCGGGCCGGCCGTGGGTCCCTTCGGGGCGGGGGCGGCGGCCGGCTTGGCGTGGATGCGGACGACGTCGGGGTCGTCGGCGCCCTTGGCGGTGCGGGTCTGCGGTTTGACCGGCTGGCGTGACGCGTCGCGGTCAAGGGTCTGGCGAGCCTTGGTCTCGTAGTCGGTGCGGTCCTGGCCGGCCGAGAGCGCTGCCAGTTCGGCCTCCTGGCGGGCGCGGATGTCGGCGACGCGTCCGTGGAGCTGGTCGAGGCTGCCGGCCTGGTAGCGGGAGTGCTCGTCGATGGCGGCCTGGCGCTTGGTGAGCACGTCGATCATGCGGTCGTTGCGGGCGATCGAATCGACCTGGCGGTCGAGCTGCCAGAGCTGCACCTGGAACTCGGCGCGCTCGCTCTCGAGGCGGGTCAGGAGCTGCGCCAGGCGCTCTTCCTGCTTGACGAGGTGGCCCAGATCGCGGTCGATGTCGTCGAGCCGGGCGGCGTAGGCGGCGCGGGTGTTGAGGACGTCGTTGACCTTGGCGTGGGCGTCTTCGAGGCTGAGCGAGCGGCCGTCGAAGACCAGCTCGACGCGTCGGGGCGCGCCGCCGGAAGCGTTCATGGTCATGACGGTCGCCTCGCCGTCGGCGACGAGCTGCTTGAGGACGCCGCTGTCACGGTCGGCGAGCTCGACGACGCGCACGGAGACCTGCTGCTCGCGCTGGAGCTGGGAGAGCTGCGAGCGGACTTCGGCCAGGTCGGAGCGCACCTGCGCGATCTTGCGGGGGTATTGGCCCTCGAGCTCGCGGAGCTGCTGGCGCAACGCGACGGGGTCGGTGATCATCTGGTCGATCTTGCTGTTGATCGAGTCGCGGGTCTGGGAGAACAGGGCCTTGATCCGCGCCGGACCGGCGATGACAGCCAGCCCGCCCACGGCCAACGCGCCCACCACGGCGACCCGCACGACGAAACGGGACAGGCTGAACATGGCAGACTCCTGGCGGCAAATGCCGCGCTTGACCTTCCGGCGGGCCGGGGCGCTCGCCCCGGACGCTGCCGGACAGGGAGGTTGTTGGGGAACGTCCCGGGCCGATTTCGCGCCGTTCGGGTATGCTGAAACCGGGGAACGGCAAGCCGGTCCATGCTCAACGCCATGACTTCCAGCTTTGTCGCTCGACTGCGGGCCCAGGACGAGGCCGCGTGGTTCGAGCTGTGGGAGACCTTCGGGCCGGTGCTGCGGTCCCAATTGATGAAATGGGGCAAGGGGCGTATCGGGCCGGAAACGGTTCGGGACCTGTCTCAGGAGACGATGGCGGCGCTGAGCGACTCGATCGACCGGTACGACCCGTCCAAGGGGGCCCGGTTCTCGACGTGGCTGCTGGCGATCGCCAAGCACGTGCTCGGGGACGAAATGGACCGCCGCATGGCCCAGAAGCGGGGAGGCAGCGGGGCGGGCTCGAGCTCCAAGGCGATCGGCCGGAATGTGTCGCTGGACGAGTCGTGGATGCTCGACGGGGCGGCCCGGTCGGGCCCCGGTCCGGACGCCGAGTACGAACTGGCGGTGTTCCGCGCCAAGGTGCACGCGGCGCTGCGGATCACCGAGAAATCCAGCGAACTGGTCGACTTCGAGGTGTATCGAATGCGCGTGCTCGAGGGCCGTCCCGGCAAGGACGTTGCCGATGCGATGGGGATGAGCGAGCCGACGGTCAGCCGACGGCTGGCGAAGGTGCGCGATCTGCTGCGGGCCAGCCTGGCGCAGGTGGTGGCGACCTACTCCTTCACGGAGGAGGAGTTGCAGGAGGCCGCCCGAAACGGGTTGAACCTCGCACCCAACAAGGAGGGCGACTCGCTGTTCGACGAGGCCGTCGGCGAGATCTTCCGGCACGGCAAGGACGCCGGCGGCCGACGGCCCGAATAATCCTCCGTTCGCCGGCGATTCGGCCCGACGTCCGGGCCGGAGCCCGGGGCCGGGGCGAGTCGTTGGGGTCTGGCCATGGCAACCGCCTTGTCGATCGGCATCCCGGCGCTGGTGATCGGCGTGCCGCTGCTGATCATCGCCATCATCTTCATCGTGGTGCCCGCGTTCCGGGGTGTCGGGTGGGTGTTCCGGCAGGTGTTCCGGTTCATCGGGGCGATGGTCACGGACATCGTCCGGCTGGCGGGCGTGGTCATCACGGCCGTGGTGCTGAGTTTCCTTGCTCTGGCGAGCGTGGTGATGGGGCGATGGTCCGCGGCGCAGCACTACGGGAGGGCGGTCCAGAGCGAATTCGCCGCGGGGGGCGCAGCGATCTACCGGCTGGCGATCGGGCACTGGGCGCGGCTGTTCTGCGCCGAGACGCTGGTCGAGGGCATCGAGCGGCGCGTGCCGCAGGCGGTGGCGGCGGCGCCGGG
>JAHCJH010000017.1 GCA_026126345.1 Phycisphaeraceae bacterium
CGGCGCGACAAAAACCCGCGTCCGGGCGCGGGTTCGGGGGGGCGGGTCGGTGAGGGGGATCAGGCGCGGGCGGCGGCGACGGGCTCGGCGCCCGGGACTGTGGGCGAACCGGGGAACTGCTTGATGCCGTCCTGGTGGAGCGCGCGGCCGGTGCCCTTGGCGACGGGCGAGCGCTCGGGGATGGAGTAGAGCCCGTTGGGCTGGCTGTCGGAGAACTTGAGGGCGGCGTCGGCGGCGCGGAGCATGGTGTCGTCGGTGTTGACGTAGAGCTCGCGGAAGCAGCGCTCGATGGAGCGGTGGGCGAGGTCGAAGAAGTGCTCGGCGGCGGCGCGGTCGCGCGCGAACTCGAGATCGGAGCCGTTGGCGCCCTTGGCCTGGTGGGCGCGCAGGTCGCTGTCGAGCTTGCTGAGCGTGCAGGCCCATGCGTGGAGCCACATGGCGACGTCGGCCAGGCGCGCCTGGACGGCCTGGCGGTCGAGGATCTTGACGTCGAACTTCTTGCTGACGCGCTTGAACTCGTAGGTGTGCTCGCTGATGAGCGAGGCCAGGCGGTCGGCCTGGGGGCGGAGCTCGGGCAGCACGGCCGTGATCGCGGGCCGGCGGCGGCGCACGCCCAGGATGACCTCGAAGAACAGCGGCAGCGCGTGGCGCAGGATGCGGGGCCGCAGCGCGTTGCGGAGCACCTTGCCCAGGCCGCCGATGGACTGCGGCACCAGGGCGTCGCGGATGCCGATGAGGTGCTCGGCGAGCTGCTTGCCGCCGTAGCTGAACAGGACGTAGGACTGCATGACCTCGTTGGCGCCCTCGACGATGAGGTTGATGCGCGAGTCGCGGAAGATGCGCTCGACCTCGTTCTCGGTCATGTAGGACTCGCCGCCCATGATCTGCATGGCGTCGTTGACCACGCGCCAGCCCATCTCCGAGCAGAAGACCTTGCACGTGGCGGTCTCGATCTGGATGTCCTGGTCCTTGCGGTCGAGCATCCCGGTGGTCATGTAGAGCACCGCGTCCATGGCGTAGCAGAGCGCGGCCATGTTGGCGATGCGGGTGCGGACCAGCTCGAACTCCGACAGCGAACGCTGGAACTGGTAGCGGGTGCGGCTCCACTTGACGGCCTGGTCCATGGCCGTGCGGGCGCCGCCGAGCATGCCGGCCGAGAGCGTGCAGCGGCCGTAGTTGAGGCAGGACAGGGCGATGTTGAGGCCCTTGCCCTCCTGGCCCAGCAGGTTGAACTTCGGGACCTTGACGTTGTGGAAGCGGATGCGGGCCTGCCAGGTGCCGCGGATGCCGCACTTGCTGCGGTTCCTCTGGAAGATCTCGACGCCGGGCATGTCGGGGTGGCAGACCAGAGCGGTGACGCGCTCCTTGCCGTCGGGCATCTTCTGCTTGGCCATGACGGTGAACAGGCCGCTGATGGCGCCGCTGGTGGCCCACTTTTTCTCGCCGTTGAGGATGTAATGCTGGCCGTCGGCGGATTTTTCGCAGCGGGTTTCCTGGCCGCCGGCGTCGCAGCCGACGTTGGGCTCGCTGAGGCAGAAGGCCGAGACCCAGTCCTTGGCCAGGTGGGGGAGCCAGAGCTTCTTCTGCTCCTCGTTGCCAAAGAGCATGACGGCCTTGCAGCCGATCGACTGGTGCGCCGAGACGAGCACGGCCGTTGAGCCGCAGGACTTGCCGATGCGCTCCAGGACGCGGTTGTAGGACGTGATGCCCATGCCCAGGCCGCCGTACTCCTTGGGGATGGTCATGCCCAGGACGCCGAGCGCGAAGAGCCGGTCGATGACGGGCCGGGGGATCTCCTGGTCCTGGTCGATCCGGATGGCCGGGTGCTCGGTGCGGAGGTACTCATCGAGGCGAGCGAGCAACTGGTCGCATTCGGCGGTCTCGCGGGCGTCCTGCTGGGGGTACGGGAAGAACAGATCCTGGCGGAAATTGCCCCAGAAGAAGTTCTTGATCGCGCCCATTTCAGAAGGATCGGGGCCGAGCCAACCTTCAGCGTCCTCGATCAGCTTGCGGTCGGCGGCGGAAATGCCCTTGAGGTTCTTGAGGTCGGCCATGGGTCGTCGCTCCACGTGCTCGTCGGATCGGGGCCGCGAAAGGAGGCCGGCACCGAGACCCGGGCGGCCGGGGGATCCGGTCCGCGGACGGGTGGATGAAGTCTAGGGGGCTGTCAGGCCTTTTTGGGTCCGCCGGCGGCCGGTGCGGGGGCCGCGGACTTGTTGAGGAACGCCTGGATGGCGGCCTTGCCGGCGGGGGAGGCGCGGAGGCGGTTGAGCTCGATGCGTTCGACGTCGAGCGCCGCCTGCCAGCCGTGCTCCAGGCCCGCGTGGACGGCCTTGAGGACGGCCGCGTGAGGGTCGGTCCTGGGCAGGTCCTGCAGCAGGCGGTGGTACGCGGCGAGGCACGCGGCCTTGCGATCGACCCGGCCGATCCACTTGAGCGGCTGGCCGTCGCGTCGAGCGCCCGGGGCGTTTCGGTGTTCCTGGAGCCATGCGGCGGCGGTCGAATGCAGCGCCTCCGGCGATGGCGCCATGGCGTCGAGCAAGCCGGCGCGGGCGGCTTCGTCGATGAGCATGGGCTTTCCTTCGGCGGTGCGGCGGATGCCCTCGGCGGGGTCGATGCGGGCGGCCAGAAGGTTGGTGCCGCCCCAGCCCGGGCAGATCATCAGGCCGGCCTCGGGCAGGCCGATCGGGTACGGCCTGCCGGGTTGGCCGTCCTTCATGGGCGGGGGCGCGGCGATGAGGCCGTCGCAGTGCATGGCGATCTCGAGGCCGCCGCCGAGCGCAGCGCCGTTGATGGCGGCGACGGTGGGGAACCGCAGTTCGCAGAGCATGCCGAAGACGCGCTGGCCGTAGGCGAGGTAGCGGTCGAGTTCGTCGTGCGACATCGCGTCGATGGACTTGAGGTCGGCGCCGGCGATGAAGACGCGGGGCGAGCCCGAAGCGAGGATGAGGCCCGTCGCGTCGGCGGGCAAGGACTTGAGCGAGGCTTCGATGCGCTGGATGAGCGGGTGGTCGAGGATGACCATCGGGCCCTGGTTGGGCTCGAGCGTGAGCGTGACGATCCTGGTGCGCGGGTCCTGGGCGATGGGGAAAGGCGTGGACATGCGGTCAGTGTACCGGCCGGGGCGCGCGGGCAGGCGGTGTTCAGGCCTTGAGCCGGGCCTTGAGGGTCGCCTGGGTTTCCGGTGAGCCGACGATGCTGGCGGAGATGGCGGCGGCCTCGCGGAGGATGGCGTCGTCCATGGAACCGTCGAGCTCGTTGAGCAGGCTCTTGGTGGCCCGCATGGCCGCGGGGCCACCGGCGGCCAGGCGGGTGGCCATGGCCTCGACGGCGGGCTCGAGGTCGGCGAGCGTGGGCACGCACTGGGTGACGATGCCGTGCGCCAGGGCTTCGGCGCCGCTCATCAGGCCGCCGGTGAGCAGGATCTGACGGGCGCGGCCGGGGCCGACCTTGCGCACGAGCCACGGGGCGACGACGGCGGGGCAGATGCCAAGGTCCACTTCGGGGAAGCCCATCTTGTTGTCGGCGAAGGTGATGGCCAGGTCGCAGACGGTGACGATGCCGCAGCCTCCGCCGATGGCCGGGCCGTTGACGGCGCCCAGCACGGTGAGGGGGAGACGGCGGATCTTGGTGGTGAGATCGCCGAGCCCCGAGAGCAGCCGGCCGGCCAGGGCCGCGTCGCCGACGATCTGCTTGAGGTCCATGCCGGCGCAGAAGGCCTTGCCGGCTCCGGAGATGACCAGCACGTGAGCGCCGGCGTGGGTGTGCGTGAGTTCGTCGAGGCGATCGTGGAGCGCGCCGAGCAGCTCGATCGACAGCGCGTTGCGCGCGTCGGGCCGGTTGATGACGAGGCGGGCGATCGGGCCGTCGACGCGGAGCGTGGCGAGGTTGGACATGTCTGGCGTCCGGGGAGAAGGGGATCGGGGTGAGCGGTCAACGTTAGCGGCGTGAATCGCCGGCGGACCAGAGGGCCGCGACACGGTCGCGCTGCTCGGGCGAGCCGGCGAGGGCGAGGCTGGCCGCCAGGCCGAGATCGAACGGACCGTCGCTGTCGAGCCCGTCGAGCCTGAGCATCAGGCGCTTGGTGGCGGCGACGGCGTGCGGCGGCTTGGAAGCGAGGTGGTGCGCCAGGCCGATGGCGGTGGGGAGCACCGCGTGCGGTTGGTCGAGGCAGTGATGGGCCAGGCCGATGCGGGCGGCTTCAACGCCGGAGATCAGATCGGGATCGAGGGCACGCTCGCGGGTGGCGCCGTCGGTGATGGTGCGGCGCAGCGCCCCGGCGTTGACGGCGGGGGAGATGCCCAAACGCACGACGGGGTATCCGAGTCGAGCGTGACGGTTGGTGACCACGACGTCGGCGGCGGCCAGCAGGGCGCAACCGCCGGCGACGGCGGCCCCGTGAGCCGCTGCGACGACGGGAACGGGAAGTCTCTTGAAGGTGCGGACGGCGGTGGAGAGCCCGCGGAGAAGTCGCGGCAGGGCGTCGGGGTCGTCGTGTACCAGGCGCATGTCGAACCCGGCGCAAAAGACGGCGCCGTGGCCGGTGAGCACGACGGCGCGGCAGGACTCGGGGAGCGCGACGGCCGCGGCGACAAGATCGGCGAGCAGTTCGGGCGTCTGGGCGTTGCGCTTGTCGGGGCGGTTGAGGCCCAGAATGGCGACGGGGCCGTCGAAGTGGGTGGTGATGGGCGGGGGCGCGTCAGGCACGGGCGCGGTCCCTGTCGGCCTGCGCGGCGCGGCTGCGTGCAACGGCGTCGCGGGCGAAGGCCGCGGCGGCGGCCAGGCGTGCCGGGTCCACACGTGTCGTGAAGCCGGCGTCGATCACGGCGCGGACGAGTGTCTCGGTGGCGATGTTCCCCGGCGCGCGATGGCCGGGGGTGCTGGCGTAGGGGCAGCCGCCGAGGCCGGCGACTGAGCCGTCGAATGAGCGCACGCCCATCTGCAGCGCAGCGCGGACGCACTCGGCGGCGCGACCGAAGGTGTCGTGGAGGTGGAGCACCAGGGGGCGGTCGCACCAGGAGAACGCCGCCCAGGCATCGAGGCTCTGGACGGCCTCGAGCAATCGGCGCGTGCTCGCTTCGGTTCCGGCGCCGATGGTGTCGCCCAGGTCTATTTCGACGTTGGCGAAGGTGCGGCCGCCGTTGGCGTCGCGGGCATAGTCCTCGTGGGCGGCGAGCGACAGGAGGCGCCGGACGACGTCGGCGACGCGGTCGGGGGCGATGTTGCCCTCGAACGGACAGGCGATGGCGCAGGAGACGTAAAGGCGAACGGCCAGGCCACCGGCGGCGGCGCGCTTGAGGACCGGTCGGAAACGGTCGAGCGTCTCGTCGATGGTCGCGTTGGTGTTCTTGCGGCTGAACGTCTCGCTGGCGGCTGTGAAGAGCGAGATCTTGTCGATGAGGCCGGCGTGGACGGCGTTGACGGCGACGGCGCCGTCCATGCCCTTGTCGTTGGGGACGAGAACGGAGTAGCAGACGCCCGGCGGCTTGGCGGCGGCGCAGGCGGCCAGCAGGTCGGCGGCGTCGCCGAGCTGCGGCACCCAGCGTGGGCTGACGAAGCTGGTGACCTCGACCTCGTCGACGCCCGAGGCGGCCACGAGCCGCACGAGCTCGGCCTTGTCGGCGGTGGGGATGATGCCGGACTCGTTCTGGAGCCCGTCGCGCGGGGAGACGTCGGTGATGCGGACGAGGCCGAGCATCGGGCGATGGTACGGGCGCGCGGTATGCTGCCGCGATGCCGGTTCCGCTGTTGCTCGGGATCATCGTGCTGGGGCTGCCGCCCGGGCTGGTTCTGCTGGCGCTGGGGAGCTTCCGGCGCGAGGGCGGTTCGTGCCGTTCCTGCGGCTACAGCAAGGCGGGATTGGCGGCGAGCGCCCGCTGCCCGGAGTGCGGCGGCACGGACTGGGAGTGGCGGACCATTCCGCGGTCGCGCTGGCAGTTGCTGATCGGTGGCGGGCTGATCGGCCTGGCTGTCGCAGCGGTTTTGGAGGTCTTCCGCGTGATGAGTTTCTGACCAGGCGAGGTCAGGTGGTGTAGTCGGCGTTGATGCTGACGTACCGGGCCGAGAGATCGCAGCCGAGCATCCAGGCCTCGCCTGGGCCGCGGCCGACGGTGAGCGCGCACTCGACGCGCGGGGCGTTCATAGCCTGCGCCAGGCGAGGGTCGCCCAGTGCTTCGACGATGGGAAGACCCTGGCGGTAGACCTCGACGGGGCCGATGCGGAGCGAGGCGAGATCGGGGTTGAAGGAGATGCCGGCGTTGCCGGCAGCGGTGACGATGCGGCCCCAGTTGGCGTCGCGCCCGTGGATGGCGCACTTGACCAGCGGGGAGTTGACGACTTCACGAGCGATGCGTTCGGCGGAGAGTTCGTCGTCGGCGCCGCGCACCAGAACGCGGAAGACGCGGGTAGCACCCTCGCCGTCGGCGACGATCTGTTCTGACAGGTCGCGGCAGAGATCTGCCAGCACGGCTTCGAAGGCGGCGAGCTCGGCGCTGCCGGCGGCAAGGCGCGGGCCGGCCTGGCCGCTGGCCAGGCAGATGACGGTGTCTGAGCAGGAGGGGTGGTTGTCGACGCTGATGCGGTTGAACGAACGCGCCGCGGCCCGGGCAAGGGCGGCGTGAAGGTCTGGGTTGGACAGTCGGGCGTCGGTGGTGATGAAGGCGAGCATGGTGGCGCTGGGCGCCGGGGGGCGGGCGTCGCACTGAAGCCGCGGCGCGATCATGCCGGAGCCCTTGGCGATGGCGCCCAGGGAGATCCTCGCCCCGCCGAGCGTCACCTGTCGGCTGGCGGACTTGGGCACCAAGTCGGTGGTCATGATGGCCTGGGCGGCCGCGGCGTCGGCGTCGGGTCCGCGTGTTAGCGCGCCGGCGAGGGCGGGCAGCGCAGCGCGGATGCGGTCGACGGGCAGGGGCCTGCCGATGATGCCTGTGCTGCTGGGGATGACCGAGCCGGGTGGAGCGCCGATGCGTTGAGCGACGGCGTCGGCGCAGGCCTCGGCGTCGCGGATGCCGGCGGCGCCGGTGGCGGCGTTGGAGTTTCCGGCGTTGACGAGCACCGCGCGGGCGGCTGGTCGGCCGGCGAGCCAGGCGGCCCGCAGGCGCCTGCCGACGACGACCGGGGCGCCGACCACCGCGTTGGCGGTGAAGACGGCGGCGGAAGCGGCGAGATCGTCCGGACCGTCGCGAACGATCAGGGCCAGGTCGCTCTTGCCGGAGGGCTTGAGGCCGGCGGTGGCGCCGGCGGCTCGGAAACCGAGGGGCTGGGTGATGCTCACGGCAGCGGACCCCCGGGGCCTGAGGCCGGGCGCTCGCCGGGGAAGATCGGACGAGCGGTTTCGGAGATCGCGCCGGTCGAGTTGGCCTCGAGCTGGTCGCGTCCGAGGCGGCGGAGCTGCTGCTTGCGGACGTCGACGCCGTGCGGCTGGACGCTGAGGCCGACGGAGAACTCGTCGGTGATGTTGTCGTACGAAAGGCGGAGGCCGACGTCGAAGGCCTCGAACTCACGGGTGATGCGGGTGCCGACGCGCTGGAACTCGCCGCGGTCGGTGTCGTAGGTGGCGGCGGCTGCCAGGACGTAGAACGGCGTGAGGCGGTACTCTCCGCCCACGTCGAGGTACGTGGCGTTGCGGGCGTTGATGTAGTGCAGTTCGGCGAAGGTGCTGAAGTCGGCGGAGTGCTGGATGAGCAACCCGCCGGCGACGGCGGCCTGCTGGTTCGTGTCGAAGCTGTAGACGTCGCGGAAGGTCAGCGCGAGCGAATCCGTGACCTGCCATTGTCCATCGGCGTGGAAGAAGCGGCCGAGGTTGGAGTACTCGGGGCGGTAGTCAGCGAAGTGACCGATGGGCGATTCACGGGGCGTGTCCTCCGAGGACCAGACGACGTCGGTGCGCAGCCGGAAGACATCGACGGTGCGCCAGCGGCCTTCGCCGCCGCGCTGCGTCTGCCAGACCTGGGTGACGCCGGCGCGGACGGTGCCGCCGTCGGTGATGGACTCGACGCGTTCGTCGAGCACGGGCAGGGAGGCCTGTTCGCGGTTGGTGGCGGCGGCCCAGGCGGTGAGCGAGGGGGTGACGATGTGGCGGATGCGGTGCAGGTCGAGGAAATCGCTGTGCACCGAGTCGTCGACGCGCTGGAAGGTGGTGTCGGCCCGAACGCCCACGGCGCCCCACAGGCGGAGCTGGTCGTCGTCGGCGGGCGCAAAGGCGCTGAAGCCGGTGTCGTACGCGGTCAGGCGGCCGACCACGAAGGGTGTGACGTTGACCGGTCCGAACTGCAGGTGCAGGTCGAGTTCCTGGCGCGTGTCGGCACGGAGGACGAGCGACTCGTCGAGCCCGGCCAGGCGCAGGCGGTCGGCGGGGCTCTGCGTCGGCAGGATGCCCAGCGCTTCGCTGGCCAGCGGGATGGTGTTGAAGCCCATGTCGGCGGCGGAGGGCTCCGTGAACGCCATCGAGAGTACACCGACGCGATACTCGTGGGACCACGTGAGCAGGCCGGGGGTGGTGCCTCCCAGCAGGTCGTCGCTGGTGCGTGCGTAGTACAGCTCGGGCGTCTTGTTGACCGAGTAGCCGAGGCTCTGCAGCAGATAGTCGTTGGCGGCGAAGTCGTTGAACGTGCCGCGGAACTGGCCGAGGAAGATCGAGTTGTCGCCGAGGTAGCGGATGGTGGCGCTGTTGGCGAACTCGCGGTGGGTCTCGGCCAGGGGGCGATACCAGGCGGAGAGGAACGTCTCGTCGGAGATGTGCGCGGCTTCGAGGAAGAGCGTCCAGCGGTCGTCGATGTCCCAGCGGTGCTCACCGAGGATCATGCCGCGGAACTCGCCGTCGCGGTCGCGCTTGACGCCCGAGGGCAGGACGTCGGTGCCGCGGTCGTCGGGGACCATATAGGCCAGGAGGTTGCCCTCGATGCCGGGTTCCTTCCAGGCGATGTCGGCGCCGACGCCGACGCCACGCTTGAACCAGCCGTCGAGCAGGAGGTCGGCGGTCCAGCCGGGCGCGTCGATGCCGAGGATGCCGAGCATGTCCCAGCGGGTCTTGATCGCGAAGCCGTTCTCCGAGGAGTTCTCGAACCGCACGTCGCGGAGCGGGAAGCGGTCGCTGTCGCCGGAGAACGAGGGCCAGTAGAAGTACGGCACGCCGGCGATGCGCGGGGACACGTCCCTGGCGACGAGAAGGGTGCGGGCGATCTCATCGGCGGATCGCTCGCGGGTGATGGTGACGCTGCGCGCGGCCAGCGAGAACTGAGGCTCGAAGAACGAGCTGGCGCTGAGCGTGACCTGGTCGCCTTCGACCTGCTGGGCCGCGGTCTGGCGCAGGGCCTTGGCGCGGACGTAGAACGGCAGGCCGCGCTGGGCGTCGTAGGTCCAGAAGACGGCGTCGAGCGCCATGGCGCGGTTGTTGGCGACGTCGTAGTAGACGCGCGAGCCGCGGAGGGTGTACTGCCCGTCGGAGCCGACGACGTCGCCTTCGAGGTAGATGCCGCGGACCTTGGCGGCGGGGAGCTGCCGCTCGTCGGGGCGGGCGCCCTTGTCCAGGAAGACGACGGCGCGTTCGGCGCGGATCTCCAGCGTGCGAGCGGCGCGGACGTCGGTGTACATCACAACGACCCCGCCGGTGATCAGCACCGAGTCTTCCGTCTCGCCGCTGACCAGCGCGGCTTCTCCGGCGGTGAAGGACACGATCCCGCGCCCGGAGAAGAGTTTGGGCGCCCGGTCGCCGCCGGACAGGTCGAGGATCGAAGGTCCCGGTCGCAGGTTGCGGCCGGTCGCCAGGGGCGAGTTGGGCTCGAAGGGCTGGCTTTGTCCGGGCAGGATCGGGCCGCCCATCGTGCCCAGGCCGCCGGCTTCCTGGAAGGGCGGTTCGGCCGGCTCGGGCTCGTCGGGCGGGCTGAGCAGGTCGCGCAGGTAGCGGCCGAGGCGACGCTCGCCCTCGACGACCAGCACGTCGGCGGGGCGGCCGCTGGTCATGCTGTCACCGGAAAGAACGAGCGGGCCGTCGACCACACCGGTCACGAGCATGCGGTCGGCACTGGGCGTGATGCCCGGCTCTCCTGCCGGGTCGCTGAGACGGTCGAAGTAGACCGCCACCTGATGGACCCATTCTCCCGGGTGCGCCGTCGATTCTTCCAGCGGCTCGATCCACACCACCGCGCGGGCGGCGCGGAATCGCGCGTAGGCGAGGGTGATCTCGACGTCGCCGCGCAAGTACGCCCGCTGGGTGCCCATCGAGGCGGTGGGGTTGATGGCGGCTCCGCCGGCGGGTTCTTCGGACCAGGTGGCGATACGCTGGGCACGGATCGAGATCCCGCCGCGCTGCGTGGCGACGGGCAGCCGGGTGCCGGCGAAGTCGCGGCCGTTGAGGGAGGCGGGGTCGATCTGCGGGCGCGACGCCGGGGGCTGTGCGCCCGCGACGGCGGGGCCGGAGGCGTGGGCGATGGGTGCCACGCATCCGCACGCGGCCACGATCGCGGCGGCGAGCCGCCGGGTGCGGATGGGAAGGTCGGAGTCGCTGCGGGGGCTCACGCGCGCATGCTAAAGCAACCGGCCCGGGGGGACAACCCGGGCCGGCGGAGGGGTGAACTGTGGATGACGGCTCAGCGCCTGCGTCTCGGCTTGGCGGGGGCGCGGCGGGGGTGCTTGCCATTGGCGGCCGGCTTGGACGGCTGCGTGGCGGCGGGCAGCGGGGCGTTGGGGGCCCACGTGTTGGCGGCGGCGGGCTTGTGCTCGCTCATGGCAGCGACCTGGAGCGCCGGGGCCTCTCGCGCCGCGATGCCGTTGAGCTTGAGCTCCCCGGCGCGGAGCTTTGGGAAGTGCTCGCCCTGCCAGCTTGCGGGGTACTTGGGATCGTCGAGGTCGATCGCGGCGCGGGTGGGGAAGAGCGGGCGGAAGGTGTCGCACATGACGGCGAGTTCGGCGGTGTAGGTGGCGCTGAGCGAGGCCTCAATGGTGCCGGGGTGCGGGCCGTGGGGGATGCCCTGAGGGTGGGCGGTCATGGAGCCGACCTCGATGCCCTTGCGGCTGCCGAAGTTGCCCTCGACGTAGTAGAGCACCTCGTCGGAGTCGATGTTGCTGTGGTTATACGGCACCTTGATGGCCTGGGGGTGCCAATCGAGCATGCGCGGGCAGAAGGAGCAGATGACGAAGTTGTGGGCCTCGAACGTCTGGTGGATGGGGGGCGGCATGTGGAGCTTGCCGGTGATGGGGGCGAAGTCGTCGATGTTGAAGATGTAGGGGTAGTAGCAGCCGTCCCAGCCGACGATGTCGAGCGGGTGGTAGTCGTAGACGTACGAGTGCATGAGGTCGCGGGCCTTGACGCGCACCTCGAACTGGCCGTGCTCGTTCCAGGTCAGCGGCTGCTCGGGCAGGCGCAGGTCGCGCTCGCAGTACGGGGCGTGTTCGAGGAACTGGCCGTGGGCCTTGCTGACGTAGCGCGGGGGCGGGCCGATGTGGCTGCCGTTGACGGTCTCGATGACGAGGAACTTGCCGTAGGGCATGTCGGCGACGGCGGGCTCGCCCTCGGCGGCGCGCTTGCGCCTGTCGAAGATCATCGTGTAGATGACGCCCTTGGGGATGATGATGTAGTCCTTGGGCCCGAAGCGGAGCGAGCCCATCATGGTGTGGACCACGCCCGTGCCGAAGTGGATGAAGAGGCACTCGTCGCCCTGGCCGTTCTTGTAGTGATACGGCATGGGCTCGGCGGGGACGCAGACGGCCATCTCGCAGTCGGCGTTGCCGAACAGGACGACGCGCCCCGTGACGGGATCGCCCGACGGACGCATCGGCGCCGTCTTGATGTGGCGCATGCGCATCACGTCGGCCTCGAAGTACTCGGGCCTGGTGGAATAGAGCGGCTTCCAGCCGTGCACCTGCGTCGGCGGGTTGATGTGGTACATGGTGCTGGACGGGCCGCTGAACCCTTCGGTTCCGAAGAGCTCTTCGGAGTACAGCACGCCGTCGGGCCGGCGGAACTGAACGTGACGGCTCTTGGGGAGCGTGCCGAGTCGGTAATAGAAGGGCATGGGGCCTCCTTGCGCGAAATGCTACGCGCCGGCTCGGGGCACCCGGGGCGGGCCGATTACTTTTTGGGCGCGGTCTCGCCCGGGGCGCCGGGGGCGGAGGGCTCGGGCGCGGGACGGTCGGCCCGCCAGAGCGGCCCGGCCATGCACCACCTGGCGCCGTCGAAGAACAGCAGGTGGTAGGCCATGCCGATTTTCTCGCCGGGCTTGACGTACTTGACGGAGTAGAACGTCATGCCGGGCTTGAGCAGCGACTCGGCGACGCGCTTGACCCCGCCGGGCATGTCCGGGTGGCCCTTGGCCAGTTCCTCGGTTTTGCCGCTGATCACCAGCACCTCGGTCATCTCGGCCTTGCCCTGGATCACCGCCGACCAGGCCTGGTCGTCCTTGGGCTTGGGCATCGTGTCGTAGAGGCGGCTCACCTGGTCGAGCTTGTCCTTCGGCACGTCGGGCCGGAAGGCGTGTTTGCGGACGCGCTCGGCGGTCGGCATGAGCTCCTGCACCAGCGCCGAGGCGGTGGCGTAGTCCTTGGCGTCCTGCAGCTCGCGCAGCTTCTTGAACAGGGTCTTGAGGTTCTCCGCCGTGCCCTCGTGCTTGAAGCCGCTGGCACGCGGAGCTGCCGGGGCGGCCGGCTCTCCCGCCGGAGCTGGCTTGGGGGCGTCGGCGGGCTGGACGGCGAGGGCCGCCGATGCGCCGGCGAGGCCGAGCACGGCGGAGAAGCGGAACAGTCGGGAGAGATTCATGGCTGGCTCCTGAGCGAATCCGTGGACTTCGTTACGACCTGCCGAACAGGGCGATCTCGATCGCCTCGACCCATGCGTGCAGGATGAGCATGTGCAGTTCCTGGATGCGGTCGCTGGTCGCGCCGGGGACGATCACTTCGATGTCCGCGCCGCCGCGGATGCGGCCGCCGTCCTTGCCCAGCAGCGCGATGACGCCGCAGCCGGCGGCCCGGGCAGCCTCGATGGCCCCCGCGATGTTGGGCGAGTTGCCACTGGTCGAGAGGACGATGAGGCGGTCGCCGGGGCGGGCGAGGGCTTCGACCCAACGGGAGAACACGCGGTCGAATCCGAAGTCGTTGGCCGTGCAGGTGATGTGTCCGGCGTCGGTGCAGGCGATCGCGGGCAGGGGCCGCCGGTCGGCGCGGTACCGACCGGTGAGTTCTTCGGCGAAGTGAGCGGCGTCACAGGCCGAGCCGCCGTTGCCGCAGAGCAGCACCTTGCCACCGGCGCGAAGACAAGCCGCCAGGTCCGCAGCGCCCCGTTCGACGGCCTGCATCGCCCGGCCGTCGGCCAGCAGCGCGTCGAGTGCCGCGCGAGCCTGTACGAACGCCTGCTTCATGCACGCAGTGTACGGAATCCGGCCCGGCCGCTGGCGATGCGGCCGGCGCGTGCAATTCTCGGACGGCCGACCGCCCGCTCCGCTCGAACGAACTGGCCTTGCCCGGTGGAAACCCCGATCCAATGGATGGGCGCGGCGCGGACGAAGCCGCGAACGCGCTCCCGGAGGCTTGCACATGAACGGACGGACCGCGTGGATGATTTTGGGTGTTGCCGGGGCGGCGATTTCGATGCTGGCGTGCCCGGCGGGGGCCCCCGCGGCCGACCCGCACGGCACATCGAGCCCCGCCGTCACCAAGCCTGCTGCAAAGCCGGCGTCTCCCAAGCCCGCGGCTTCGAGCCACGCCGAGCCGCGCGAACCAGCGGCCGGCCCCGGGACGAAGGTCGAGCCGGGCAAGCCCGCGCCGAGGCAGAACAGCGACAAAGCGGCGCCCTCCCAGCCGGATGATCACGGCGACACCGGCGCGTCGTCCGTGCCGTTCGGTGAATCCAGTGGCCCGGTGACCGCGGCGCAGGCGCTGGCCCTGCTTCGCGAGGGCAATGCTCGATGGGTGTCGGGAGCGACGCTGAGCCCGAACTCGGGTTCCGATCGTCGTACGGAAGTCGCCGACAAGGGGCAGACACCGTTCGCGACGATCCTGACGTGCTCGGATTCACGACTGCCGGTGGAGCGGCTGTTCGATCGGGGCGTCGGGGATGTGTTCGTCGTGCGTGTCGCCGGGAACATCGCCGGCGCCAGCGAGGCGGGAACGCTGGAGTATGGGCTCGGCCATTTGCACACGCCCCTGCTGGTTGTGATGGGGCACACCAGGTGCGGCGCCGTGGCGGCGGCGGCGAGCGGCGCTGAAGTGCACGGCAACGTGAAGTCGCTGGTGGACGCTATCGCGCCGGCCGTGGAGCGGGCGCGCCGGTTTCACCCGGAGCTGAGCGGTCCGGAGCTGGCCGCGGCGGCGGTGAAGGAGAACGTCTGGCAGACGGTGTTCGACCTGTACCGGGCGAGCCCGGAGATCCGGGCGTTGGTGGGCCAGGGCAAGGTGACGGTGGTCGGCGCGGTGTGCGACATCTCCACGGGCAAGGTGGAGTGGATGGGCGAGCACCCGTGGCAGAGCGAGCTGCTCGAGGCGCTGCGGGCCCGCGACGCGTCCAAGGCCAGCGCGACGGCCGAGCCGGCGCCGGCGGGGCACTGACTCAACGATCGGGACGGACGGGCGTTTCCCAGGGGGTGCCGGGCCGGTAGCCGACCAGGTCGTAGAGCTGCTGTCGGGTCTGCATGCGGTCGAGCATGCCGGCGACGGAACCGTCGCGGTGCAGGTGCGCCAGCGCGGTTTCGACCGCACCCATTGCGATGCGGAGCATCGAAACCGGGTAGATGACGCACGAGTAGCCCATGGCGCCGAACCTGGCCAGGGGAACGATGGGCGTCTTGCCGAACTCGGTCATGTTGGCCAGCAGGTAGACGCGCGGGTGCTCGGCCCGAAGACGCCGGGCGAACGTCTCGAATTCCGCTTCGCTGGCGAGTCCCTCGGGGAAGATCATCTCGGCGCCGGCGCGGACATAGGCCGAGGCGCGGGTCACCGCCGCGTCGAGCCCCTCGACGCCCCGGGCATCGGTCCGGGCGCACACGATGATGCCGGGCGTTCCGCCGCCGACGTCTCGCGCGGCCTTGGCGGCCCATTGCACCTTCTCGACCATGTGATCGGCGGGCACCAGGGCCTTGCCGTCGAGGTGGCCGCAGCGCTTGGGGAACTGCTGGTCTTCGATGTGGAGCCCCGCGGCGCCGGCGCGGGCGTACTCGATCACGGCCCGGCGGACCATCTCGGCCTCGCCGAAGCCGGTGTCGGCGTCGGCGATGACCGGCAGGCCCGACCCGTCGGCCACCTCGCGGATGACGCGGCAGAAGTGCTCGAGCGTCAGCAGCCCCACATCGGGGACGCCCGCGCAGACGCTGGTGGCGGCGCCGGAGACGTAGCAGGCGCCGAACCCCGCCCGGGCGACGGCCCGGGCGCACAGCCCGTTGAACGCGCCGGGCACGGCGACGCACCCGGCATCCATGGCTTGACGAAGGCGGGCCGCCCCGAGCACGCCGACACCCGAGGCGCCGAGTAGGTTCGAAGTCATGCCCGATGGTAGAGGCGGTAGACTGCCGCGATGATGGCACCCGCGCTCGCCGTGATCGTTGCGTTGATGGCTCAGCCGGCGGCTCCACCGCCGGCGGCGCTGCCCGTGCCGGAGTTGCCGGCGGCGATGGGCCGATCGATCTCGGCCGAGCGGCTGTCGGCGGACGTGGCGACGCTGGCGTCGTTCGGCACGCGGCACACGCTGTCGGCCGAGCAGGATCCGCGCCGGGGTATCGGTGCGGCCCGCCAGTGGATCTTCGATCAGTTCGTGGCGGCGGGGTGCAAGGCGGTGGCGTTCGATGCGCACACGGTGCCCAAGGGGCCGCGCCTGCCGGACGGGGCGACGGTGGTGAACGTGATGGCGGTGGTGGGGGGGACGGACCCTGCGCAGGCCGATCGCTTGTACTACGTGGTGGGCCACTACGACAGCCGCAACGCCGACGCCATGGACGCCGTGGGCGAGGCTCCCGGCGCCAACGACAACGCGTCGGGCGCTGCACTGGTGCTGGAACTGGCTCGCGCGGTGGCGGCCCATCCGCTGCCGGCGACGGTGGTGTTTCTCGCCTCGGCGGGAGAGGAGCAGGGGCTCGTGGGGGCCAGGCGGCACGCCGAGGAGGCGGCGTCGAAAGGGGCGAAGATCCTGGCGGTGCTGAACAGCGACATCGTGGGCGATCCTTCACCCCGGGGGGGCGATCGCACTGTCGTGCGCGTGTTCAGCGAGGCGCTGCCCAAGACGCTGGGCGTCGAGGCCCTTGCGGCGCTGCGGGCCGCCGGCGCCGAAACCGACGGGCCGTCGCGACAACTGGCCCGGTTCGTCGATGACGTCGCTCGCCTGCACTCGATGGACGTGCGGGCCCGGGTGGTGTACCGGGCCGACCGGTTCCTTCGCGGCGGGGATCACAGCGCGTTCAACGACAACGGGTTCGCCGCCGTGCGGTTCACCGCCAGCGCCGAGGATTACTCTCGCCAGCACGCCAACGTCACGGAGCGCGACGGCAGGCCGTACGGCGACGTGCCCGCGTTCGTGGACGGCGCGTACCTCGCCGGGGTTGCGCGGCTGAACCTGGCGACGCTGGTGCACCTCGCTCGCGCCCCGGGCGCACCCGAGCGGGTGCGCCTGGTTGCCGATGCGCTGGGCAACGACACCACGCTGCGGTGGGCGGCCGTTCCGGGCGCCGACGGCTACGAGGTGGTGTGGCGCGAGACGACCGACTGGCGGTGGACCCACGCCGCCGACGCCGGCAACGCCACGAGCCTGACGCTGCCGTTGAGCAAGGACGACCTGTTCTTCGGCGTGCGGTCGTACACGCGCGCGGGCTACCGCAGCCCCGTGGTGTTCGCGGGCGCGGGGCGGCAGTAGGTGATCAGGCGGGCATCGCCGCGACGATGCCGGGAAGGGCGACGCCGGCCTTTTCGCGGATCGTCCACGCCGCGCGGGATGACAGCGGCGTGGCGTCGGGGTTGATCTCGGCGACGCGGGCGCCGTGGTCGTGCGCGAGTTCGATGAAGCCCGCGGCGGGGTAGACGACGCTGCTGGTGCCGATGGAAAGGAACAGGTCGCACGCCCGGGCGGCCTCGTCGGCCGCTTCGACCGCCGACTCGGGCAGCATCTCGCCGAACCAGACCACGTCCGGCCTCAGCAGGCCTTCAGGGTGAAACGGGCTGGGCGGTGGGAACGCCGGCAGCGGCTTGGCCGGTGGGGTGGTGCGGCGGCCGGTGATGGTGCAGCGCCACTCGATGATCGATCCGTGCAATTCGACGACCGAGCGCGACCCGGCCCGTTGATGCAGACGGTCGACGTTCTGGGTGATGAGCGTGAACCGCCCGGCGCGGGCCAGGGTCCGGCGTTCGAGCTCGGCCAGGGCGTTGTGGGCCGCGTTCGGCTCTGCGGCCAGGCATCCGAGCCGTCGGTGGTCGTACCAGCGTGAGACCGTCCCGGGATCACGCGCGAACGCCCGGGGCGTGGCGAGCGTCGCGGGATCGAACTCCTTCCAGAGGCCTTCCATGGTGTCGCGGAAGGTTCGGATGCCGCTCTCGGCCGACACGCCGGCGCCGGTGAGCACGGCGATGTGGCGGGCGCGTGCCAGCGCCCCGGCGAGCGCGCGAACGGATTCGTCGGTGGTCGCGTGGCTCATCGGGACTTCCCCGCGGGGCGGTCCTTCAGGCGAATCACCAGACGCAGGCCGGACCAGGTGTCGTCGTTGGCGCAGACTTTGTTGTCGACCAGCCCCGCCGCCAGGCCCGCGTCGCGGACGGCGTCTTCGGTCAGGTCGGTGGCGACGCCGGAGGCCTTCTTCGGCCAGGCGATCCACACGCCGCCGTCGGGGGTCACGGCGCGCCGGCAGGCCGGCAGCCGACGGCTCATCGTGCGCACGTCGGGGCAGAACGCGACGACCACCTCGGCGGACGCGCTGCGTGGAAGTCGAGCGAGCACGCGGACCTGTTCGGCGGATGCGGCGATCGCCTGCTGTACCGTCGCAGGCGCGTCGAGCAGGCAGAGCCGGGCGCCCGGCTTGATCCCGAGTTTCTTCGCCAGCGGCGTGCCGGAGTAGCCCGCCACGTCAGCCGCGGCCCAGGTTGGGCATCAGCAGCCGCAGCAGGTCGTGCCTGGCGACCATGCCGACGGGCTTGCCGCCCTCGAGCACGGGGACGTGGTTCCGCTTGTGCTCGTTCATAATCTGCACGACGCGGCCGATCTCGGTATCGGGGCTGACCCCCTGGATGCCCGGGCTCATGACCTGACGAGCGGTGAGCCTGGCGGCGGATTCGTAGATCTTCTTGAGCTCTTCAAAGGTGCCGGCGCGGGCGCCGAAAATCACCGGGGCGAGCTTGAGCGAGAAGGGCACGCAGCGGCCGACGCCGGTGAAATCGCCCTCGGTGATCAGGCCGACGGCGCTGCCCGACGCATCCACGACCACGACCGAGCCGATGTCCAGGGCCTGCATGCGTGCCGCCACTTCGGGCAGCGGCGTGCTGTCGAGCACGGTCACGCACGGACGGATCATGATCTCGCTGGCTTTCATGGGCGGCTCCTGGGTGCGATGAACCTCGGTGTCAATCGCCGAATCGTTCGCGGTCGAGGATGGCGAAGTCGTACAGCCCGGCCAGGTCGGCCGGCGAGCGCTGCTCCAGCGGGCTGAGCCGGCGGATCAGACCCACGGGGTCGGCGACGCCCAGGTGGCCCAGCAGCTTGAACTTGTGGTTGAGCAGGGCCTTGAGATCGGCGTCGGTATTGCGGGCATGGCCCGGCGGGAACATCACCAGGCCCGAGTCGTGCCGGCCGCCGCGGTCGTCGGTGATGACCATGCTGGTGGGGATGCCCTCGGGGTACTTGGCGTCGTAGTCCGGTCCGCCGTGCTGGAACTCGATCTTCTCCATCAGGGCGCGGGTGGCGCGGTCGTTGATCGCGTCGGCGTGGTAGTCGTAGGGGCCGAGCATGTTCCTGGCCCAGTCGGCCGACTTGCTCTCCAGGCACCGCTTGAGCAGCCGCGCGACGATGAAGCACATCGAGTGGTCGGCGCTCTGGCGCGTGCGCGGGTCGCGCTTGGCCGGGTCGCCGATGATGCCGAACGCCGGCTCGTAGGCCTTGATGACGATCTTCGAGATCCTGGCCCCGTCGGCCGATTCGAGCAGCCCCGGCGAGCGCTCCAGCAGGGCCAGCAGCGCCGCCAGCGCGCCGGCCGACTGGTGCTCGTACAGCCCCAGCTTGAAGTGCATGCCCATGACGGCGAAGTCGCGCCCGGCGCGCGACAGCACCAGCTCGAACGGGCTGACGCCCTTGCGCGCCGGCTTGCCGAACAGGCAGAAGACAGCCTCGGGGTTGCGGAAGATGTCCTTGGGCCCGATGAAACCGTTCATCGAGCGCTGCATGCAGACGATCGCCGCTTCGGTGCTGATCGCCGCCGACGCGCCCTTGGAATCGCTCAGCTGCTTGCCGGCGCGGATCGCCCGGAACGGCACGTGGTGCGCCACCACCATGCCGATGGCGCTCTCGATCTGCTGGGCCGTGGCGCCCAGCATCGCGCCGTACGTAGCCGCCGAGGCGATCGCCCCGTGCAGCACGTGGTCGATCTTGTACGTCTTGAGGCTGAACACTTCCGCCAGCCGCCCGCGGATCTCGTCCAGCAGGATCATCCCGCGCAGGGCGAACTCACCGTCGCGCCCCGCGAGCTGAGCCGCGGCGACCGCCACGGGATAGAAGTCGTTGTGGCCGAATTCGCCGGCGGTGTGCCCGAGCGCCGGGTTGTAGCCGAAGTTGGTGCCGTTGCTGTCCCACTCGCGCACGGCGGAGCTGTTGGCCAGGATCGCCTTCTCCGGCATCACGTCCACGGTGCTGCCGAACACCGGCACGCCCAGACGCGGCGCGCCGCCCGGGCCGGCCAGCGAGCCGAAGCCGCCGTTGCCCACGCGGTACCGCAGCGCCTCGGCGCGGAGCACCGTCGGGGCGTTGGTCTTGACCGCCAGCGCCGACACGCCGCAGATCACCGAGTCCACATGGAACAGGTTGGTCCGCTCCAGCACGGCGGCGTCGGGCTGGCCCCGGCCGCCGGTGCTGCCGGCCGCGCCGTGCATGAAGTTGATCGCAAACTCGCCCAGGCCCAGCGCCTGGTTGCTGTCGGCGGGAAGGTGAACCTGCTGCTGCTTGTCGAAGGTGGGTGGCATGTGGTCGATCCGTGCTGGGCCGTACTGTGAGAGTGCAACGGCTACTGCCCAAGTGCGTGCCGGTAGCGTAGCCGCGGGCAAGGTGGCCGAAACGCGACACGGATCGGAACTCGCCGGGCGCGGCGGGCATAGCAGCGCATGGCGGCCTCGGCAGCGCCCAGGGCTTGACAACGGGCAGATTCCGGCCGAACGAGCCGCCCGGAGGAGCACCGCGATGCCACACCGAACGTCGCCCAACACGGCCGCGGGGTTCAACACCGCTCTTGCGGCATCGGTTTCCAGTCATCCGCTGGCAGAGCACACACGGCGCGAATTCCACGATCTCACGCTCGTGGAGTTGGAGCGGCACTCGCCCGAAGGGGTCGAGGCCCACGGCGTGCCCCGGTGGGCGTGGCGCCTGGCCGCGGCGGCGTGCGTGGCGCTCGTCGGCGCGGGGCTCGCATTGCTCTGGGCCCTGGCGGGGCCGCCGGCGGCGGCACTGGGGGCGGTGATCGTGGTGGCGCTGTACGCGGTCGGGGTGCTGCCGGAGTGGGCCGCGGCGCGGGTCCGACATCGGGAGATGCAGCGTTTCGAGCGGCGGATCGACGCGAAGATCGCGCGGCTGGAGCGCCGGGCGGGGCGCAGCTCGGGCGGAGATCCGGTGGGGGCGTGATCGCGGCTGGTGATGCCGAATCGAACGGTCTGGCCGCCGCGCTACCATGGGCGTGAACCGCCGCTTTCGGCCAAACCCGCACAGGAAATCGCCATGTCCACCACCGCTTCGACGACGCCCGTGATCCTCGCCGCCAAGCGCACCCCGATCGGCCGGTTCTTCGGGGGGCTGAGCAAGGTGCCCTCCCCGGTTCTGGGTTCGTACGCGATCGGTGCGTTGTTCGCGGCCCAGCCGAAGCTCAAGGACGAGGTTGACGAGGTGATCATGGGCTGCGTGCTGCAGGCCGGCGTGGGCCAGAACCCGGCCCGCCAGGCGGCACTGAAGGCGGGCCTGCCCGACACAATGTCGGCCCAGACGGTGAACAAGGTCTGCGGCTCCGGCCTGCAGGCGGTGATGCTGGCCGCCCAGTCGATCAAGGCGGGCGATAACCAGCGGGTGGTAATCGCCGGGGGCATGGAGAACATGACCGGCTCACCGCATTTCGCCCGGGTTCGCGAGGGCGTGAAGTACGGCCCGGCGACGATGGAAGACCACATGGCCTACGACGGCCTGCGGTGCGCTTTCGAGGGGTGGGCCATGGGCAACGCGGCGGACCACATCGCCCGCAAGCACGAGATCTCCCGTGCCGAGCAGGACCGTTTCAGCGTCCAGAGCCACCAGCGGGCCGCCGACGCGACCAAGGCAGGTCACTTCGCCGGCGAGATCGTCGCGCTCAGCGGCGAGCAGTGCATGGACAAGCGGTCCCCGGGCGTCGCGGCCGACGAGGGCATCCGCGCCGACACCACGCTGGAGTCGGTGTCGAAGCTGCGCCCGGTCTTCGAGAAGGACGGCACGGTCACCGCCGCGAACGCGAGCCAGATTTCCGACGGCGCCGCCGCGGTTGCGGTCGCCAGCCTCGCGACGGCCGAGCGGCTGGGCGTCAAGCCCCTGGCGCGGATCGTGGCGTACGCCACCAGCGGCGTGGCTCCCAAGGACATCTTCGCGGCGCCCATCGAGGGCGTGAAGATGACGCTCGCCAGGGCCAATCTCGCTGTGAAGGACATCGATCTGTTCGAGATCAACGAGGCGTTCGCGGCCCAGGTGCTCTGCAACATCAAGGCGCTCGGCATCGACGAGAAGCGGCTGAACATCTGCGGCGGCGGCATCGCCCTCGGACACCCCATCGGCGCCTCGGGCGCCCGGGTGCTCACGACTCTGATCCACCAGCTCAAGCGCACCGGCGGCAAACGCGGCCTTGCCGGCCTGTGCCTGGGTGGCGGCAACTCGGTCGCGATGATCGTCGAGGTCTGAACTGGTTGCGTCGGACGGCCACAATGAACAAGGCCCCGGGCGGCGTGCCCGGGGCCCTTTGAATTCCGGCGAGTTGCGAGGCTCTTCAGTCGCCGATCAGCGGACGACCTGGGCGGTCAGCGGCTCGTTGATCTGCCGCATGCCGTCGAGGCGCTGCTTGGTGCGTTCGAGCACCAGGCCGGCTTCCAGCCGGGCGCCGGCGGCGCGGTGGAGCTGGCTCGTCGCGAGGTTCATCATGATCGAGTCGCGCGGCGACTGGGCCGGCTGGCTGGCCAGCATCTGAACCATGTTGTTGGCCTTGTCTTCCTGCTGCGACCAGTACTGCACGGTCACGGTCGCCTCCATCACGGCCAGTTCCATGTCGGCCACTTCGCGCGCGCCGTAGATCGGCGCCGCGGCCCCGGGCCGGCCCGAGACACCAAGGCCCGTGACCACGCCCATCCCCAGGAGCAGCGACGCGGTGCAGGCGATGGCCATCGTGAGCCCGCCACGACGAGAGTTGCAGTTCATTGGACGCTCCTTCGTCAGGTTCGGCGTGGGTGATCCGGCGCTCCGGACGGGCGTGGGCACGTCGGCCTTCCCCGCCGGGACTCGCCCGCGCGAACCTGCTTCGAGTGTACCGCCAACGGTCGGACCAGTGGCCCGGAATTGGCCAATTTTGGCCCTTTCCGCTCCCGAATCGTCCCGGCGGACGGGCTGCCGCGGCGGAATCAGCCCTTGGCAGCTCCATCGGCATCCTCCGGTTCATCCACCGCACCGCACTCGATCAGCCAGACACCGACCAGGAAAAGGCCCGTCACGCCCGCCAGGATCCACGTCGCCGTGAGCCGGTAGTCCCACCAGAACAGCAGAACGACGCCGGCGGTGAAGAGCAGGCTGGCGATCCACATCGCCGCCGCCTGCGCGTGGGATTGCTGCTGCACCAGCCGTTCGGCCCGGTCCCGCACCAGGACCCACAGCACGAGGCTCAGCGCGTTGACCCCGCCGAACGCCAGAGCGCCGAACCAGCGGCCGCCGAAGCCCAGCACCAGCGTGCCGGCCAGCGCGATGAGCGCCGAACCGAAGAGCAGCCCGGCGGAGGAACGGAGCGGGCCGACGGCCGGGCCGGCGGCGTTCGGCGGGCTGTTCGGGTTCGTCACGGGTGCATCCTACACTCGGCCCATGCTGATCCGGACGCACACCTGCGGGCAACTTCGCGACACGCACGTCGGCCAGGCCGTCACGCTCAACGGCTGGGTGAATTCCTACCGCGACCACGGCAACCTCGTGTTCATCGACCTGCGCGACCGCTACGGCCTGACGCAACTGGTGTTCGATCCGGACGACGGCGCGCCGCCGGAGATGATGGAGGCCGCCGATAAGCTGCGCAACGAGGACGTGGTGGCGGTGACGGGGACGGTGCGCATCCGGCGCGGCGGGGAGAACCCCAAGCTGGCGACGGGAAAGGTCGAGGTGGTGGTGGCGAAGCTCGAGGTGCTGAACAAGACGGAGAACCCGCCGTTCCTGCCGGACGACCTCGGGCAACTGCCCAACGAGGAGATCCGCCTGCGGCACCGGTACATCGATCTGCGCCGTCCGAAGATGCAGGCAATCCTGTCGATGCGGCACCGGGTGATGAAGGTGACGAGGGACTACTTCAGCGAGAACGGCTTCCTGGAGGTGGAGACGCCGATCCTGTACAAGTCCACGCCCGAAGGTGCCCGCGAATTCCTTGTTCCGTGCCGGAACGTGCCGGGCACGTTCTACGCGCTGCCGCAGTCGCCGCAGCTGTTCAAGCAGATCCTGATGGTGTCGGGCGCGGACCGGTACATGCAGATCTGCCGGTGCTTCCGCGACGAGGACCCGCGCGCCGACCGCCAGGCGGAGTTCAGCCAGATCGACCTGGAGATGTCGTTCGTCCGGCGTGAGCAGGTGATGCAGATGATGGAGGGCTTCGTGCGCCGGCTGTGGGGAGAGGTGGCCGGGTACACGGTTCCGCCGATGCAGCGCATGGCATACCGCGAGTGCATGGAGCGGTTCGGCATCGATCGGCCTGACACGCGCTACGGGCTGGAGATCACCGATATCTCCGCCGTCGCGGCCAGAACCGATTTCAAGGTCTTCCGCGACGCGCTGGCCAAGCACCCCGACGCCCGGCCTTTCTACTCAAAGCGGGGGTATGTCAAGGCGATGCGCGTGCCGGCGGCACAGGCCGGCGACAAGCTCACCCGCAAGGTGACCGACGGCTACAGCGAGTTCGTCCGCACCTTCGGCGCCGGGGGCGTGGCCGTGACGCGCCTCAACGCCTCGGGCGTCTTCGAGACCGGGTGCGCCAAGTTCGTCGAGCCGGTCAAGGCCGACCTGGTCGCGGCCCTGAAGCTCGAGCCGGGTGACTTCGTGCTCATCGTCGCCGATACCTACGCCGTCGCCACCAAGGCCATCGGCGAGCTGCGCCAGCGCGTGGCACGCGACATCGGCGTCGTGCCCAGGCCGGGCGCCGAGGGCGGCCCCTGGAACTTCCTCTGGATGATCGACCCGCCCATGTTCGAGCGCAACAAGGACACCGGCAAATGGGTCGCGCTGCACCACCCGTTCACCGCGCCGCGCGACGATCAGCAGGAGGCCTTCGTCGCCGCGGCCGAGGACGACGACCAGACCATCGAGTCGATCGTGTCTGCGGGTTACGACGTGGTGCTCAACGGCTCGGAGATCGGCGGCGGGTCGATCCGCATCCACGACCGGGCGGTGCAGTCCAAGGTGTTCCAGTTGCTGGGCCTGTCGCCGGAGCAGGCCAGGGAGAAGTTCAGCTTCCTGCTCGAGGCGCTCTCGTACGGAGCGCCGCCTCACGGCGGCGTGGCGTTCGGTCTTGACCGCCTGGTGATGCACCTGATGGGCACGGACAACATCCGCGACGTGATCGCGTTCCCCAAGACGCAGATCGGCGCGGACCTGCTGACCAGGGCCCCGAGCCAGGTGCCCGAGCCGCAGCTCAAGGAAGTGCACATCCGCAGCACCTGGACGCCCCCCGAGCCGGGCGCGGCGCGCTGAGCGGCCGCACCGGCGTTCGGGCGGGCCGTGCGGCGCCCGTCGTCGCGCGCGGGCGGCCCTATCATCTCGACCTTTCGCACCCCCGGGGGGGCTCGGGTGGGGGGCGGCCCTTGTCGGCGCCGCCCTGGACCCCGGAGTACCAAGCATGTCATCCAGCACCGTCGCCGAGCGTCCGAACAAAGTCGAGATCACCGACGCGGGTCCGAGCCGCAAGAAGCTGCGCATCGAGATCCCCAAGGAGACCGTGGCCGAGCAGCTCTCGGGCCACCTGGACTCGCTGAGCATCGAGGCCGAGCTGCCCGGCTTCCGTAAGGGCCACGTGCCCCGGCGGTTGCTGGAGAAGAAGTTCGGCACGCTGGTGCGCAAGAACGCCAAGGAGCAGATGCTGGCGTCGGCCTTCTCCAGGGCCGTTGAGGACAACAAGCTCAAGGTCATCGGCACGCCGACCAGCCAGGACATGGACAAGGTCGAGGTCGATGAGGGCAAGCCGATGGTGTTCGAGGTCGAGGTCGAAGTGCTTCCGGAGTTCACGCTGCCGTCGCTCGACGGCATCGCCGTCAAGCGGCCCCGCGTCGACGTGACCGACGCCATGGTCGATTCGGAGATGCACAAGCTCTGCGTCACCGAGGGCCGCCTGGAAGAGCGCCAGGAGACCGAGCCGGGCGACTACCTGACCGGGCACGCCAGGATGATCGGCCCCGGCGGCAAGGTCTTCTTCGAGCAGGACGGCATCGTCGTGCAGGCGCCCGCCAAGGACCGCGACGGCAAGGGCATGATCGTCGGCCTGGTCGTGGACGACCTGGGCGCTCAGCTCGGCCTGCCCAAGCCCGGCCAGAAGGTCACCGTCAAGACCACCGGTCCGGAGAACCACGAGGTCGAAGATCTCCGCGGCCAGCCGGTCACCGTCGAGTACACCCCGGCCCGCATCGACCGGATCATCCCCGCCACCGTGGACGAGCTCATCGCCCGGTTCGGCTTCCCCGACGCCGCGTCGATGAAGGACGCCGTGCGCCAGCGGATGCAGCAGCGGGCCGCGGTGGAGCAGCAGACGGCGATGCGTCAGCAGGTCGCCCGCCACCTGCTGGAAGGCACCAAGATGGACCTGCCCGAGCGGCTCACCGCCCAGCAGGCCGGGCGTGCCCTGGAGCGTCGCCGCCTCGAGCTGATGTACCGCGGCATGGACCCTGCCAAGGTCGAGGAGCAGGTTGCCCAGCTCCGCGCCGCGTCGGCCATGGAGGCCGTGCGCGACCTGAAGCTCACGTTCATCATCGACCGCGCCTCGGAGTCCCTGGGCGTCCGCGTCAGCGACATGGAAGTCAACGGCCGCATCGCCCAGATGGCCGCCGAGCGCAACGAGCGCCCGGAGAAGCTCCGCCAGCAGCTCATCTCCAGCAACCAGATCCAGGGCGTCTACATGCAGATCCGCGAGCACAAGACGCTCGACGCGATCATCGCCAAGGCCAAGCTCGAGGAAGTCAGCGTCGAGGACTACAACAAGGAAATCGCCGAGCAGTCCAAGGCCGCTCGCGAGAAGTCCAAGTCCGCCAAGCCCGCCAAGACGGACGACGCCGGTGACAAACCCGCCGCCGCCAAGCCGGCGCCCAAGAAGGCCAAGGACGACGAGGACAAGCCCAAGTCCAAGAAGAAGTAAGGCCCCCGAGTACAGCCCAGCGCATCACCACACGCCCCCGTCCGTCGGGGGCGTTTTCATTGTGTCATGGAATTCAAACGCCTCGTGCCGCGCTTCAGGCCGTGCCTTGAGGCGGCTTGTGCTGGTTCAGGCTTCCGCACTCCGGGCAGATCTTGCCGTACGCCCCGGCGTGCGTGCGGCTGATGTCGTGCCCGCAGTGCCAGCACACGGGCCGATCGATCCGCGCTGCGACCTTGTTCACGGAGACTACGGCCGCCGCGATGGCCGCGCCGACCACCGGCACCCACGACAGGCTCGTCAGGGCGATGGCGGCGAACGTGGCGCCGGCGATGGCGAGTGTCCACAGAAAGGCCCGGACCCGCACGCGGCTGACCAGAGCCCGCCCGGAATCAACCAGGTCCGCCAGGTGCCCCTGGCGGCGGTCGGAACGATCGGATTGGGGACTGCGGGTGAGGATCTGGCGGTCCTTGCCGAAGGGGCGTGCTCCCCGAACGGACGATCCTAGCCCCCCGCGTGTGAGCCGTCGGAGCCTACATCGGCCGGTAGGCGTCGATCACTTCGCGGATGCGGTAGGGATTCGGCACGTTGTCGATGCGGATCTCGAAGTCAGCTTCGCCGGCGGAACTGATGGAAATCCGACCGACGCCCCAGAGCCGATGCCAGAACGACTGCTGGATCTCGATGTTCTGGATCCGGTCGTGCAGCACTTCCATGGAACCTTTGCTGAAAATGCCCCGCACCCAGACGACCCTCTTGTTGGTGATCTGTAGCCGCTCGCGGGCCTGCTCCAGGTACCAGTAGCCGAACACCCCCAGCAGCACCACGGCCGCCGCGGCACAGAGGATCGCCAGCACGGCGCTGCCCCGGTTGTAGAAGACGCCCGCGCCGGCGAGCGCCGCGATCAGCCCGGCCAGGGCGCCGATGAAGGTCAACGGGCGCGCCCGGAACATCGACGGGTGCACGACCATGACGTCGGCCTCGGGCCCGCTGTCGGGCGGCAGGCCCATCGCCTGGGCGCGGTCCGGCACGGCCTTGCCCTGTGCCAGGCCCGTGCGTGCCGGCACCGATTGAACGTCCCCGCAGTAGGGGCACGCGATCTTCGCCCCGGGCGCGACGCCCGCCGGGTCGAACTGCTTCCCGCAGGCCTCGCACGTCATCAGATCCGCCGACCGGGGTGTGGAAATGCCCTGTCCCATGATCCCCGGAGCATACCGCAATCGGCCGCGTGGGCGTGCGGCCGTCCCACGCGTCGCCTTCGGCGCGGGTGGGACGTTCGCAGCGCTGCGGACGAACACGTAGACTCGCCCACCGTGACCGGAGATCCCCGACATCCCAGCCTCCCGGACCAGGCGCCTGATCTGCCCCGATCGATCGGGTTCTGGGGCGCCACGGGCGTCATGGTCGCCGTCATCATCGGCAGCGGCATCTTCAAGGCGCCGCCCGAAATCGCCGGCTGGCTGTCCGACCCGTGGATGGTCCTGGTTTTCTGGCTTGGCGGCGGGCTCTTGGCGCTGTGCGGAGCGCTCACCTATGCGGAGCTGGCGGTGCTGCACCCGCGGGCCGGAGGCGTCTACGTCTTCCTGCGGCAGGCCTATGGCGACGCCACCGGCTTTGTCTTCGGCTGGGCCTACATGCTGCTCATCAAGCCGTTCGCCGCGGGCGGGATCGCCATCGTCTTCGCCGAGCACTTCAACGCCTTGCTCGGCATCACGTTCGAGCCGCGGGTAGAAACCTGTATCGCGCTCGTCCTGCTCACGGCGATCAACGCCCGCGGCACCGTCCTGGCGACCGGTGTGGCCGGCATGATGACCATCATCAAAGCCGGTGCGCTGGTGGCCGTGGTGGTCGGCGCCGCCGCCGCCGGCAGGTTCGCCGCCGGGTTCATGGCGCCAGCGCCCCCGCCGGCCGAGCACGCGGGGGTCATCGCAGCGGCGGTCGCGGTGTTGTCGGTCGTGCTGTGGTCCTACGACGGCTGGAGCGACGCCGGCTCGCTGGCCGGAGAGGTGACCGAACCGCGCCGAACGCTCCCCCGGGTGCTGATCCTGGGCACGCTCGCGGTCACGGCGCTGTACGTGGCCGTGAACGCGGCGTTCTTCGCGGTCGTGCCGCTGGCCGAGATGCGCGGGCGCGACACCATCGCGCCGCTGGTCGGCCAGCGGCTCATCGGCGATGCCGGCGCCGTGCTCATGAGCGTCGTGATCATCGTCTCCACCATCGGCAGTTCCCACGCGTCCATCCTCACCGGGGCCCGCGTCACCTGGGCCCAGTCGCGCGACGGCCTGATGTTCGGTTTCCTTTCCCGCGTCAGCCGGCGCGGCACGCCCGCCGTCGCGCTCTGGGTTCAGTGCGCACTTTCGTGCACCGCGGTGCTGGCGCTCGGCGGCTTCGCCGAATTGGCCGGGGGCTTCGTGTTCTGCATGTGGATCTTCTACGGCCTGGCCGGCGCGGCGATCTTCGTCGAGCGCGTCCGCAGGCCCGAAGCCCCGCGCTCCTACCGGTGCGTCGGCTACCCGGTCGTGCCGGCGGTGTTCGTGATCGGCGCGGCGATCATGACCGCCGCGAGCGTCTACAACTCGCCCCGCACCACGTTGCCCTGGCTGGCGGTGCTGCTGGCAGGTTGGCCCATCTACCACGCCTGGCGACGGTCCGGCGGCGGCCAGTCTCAGAACGGCGCGCCGCACTCGGGGCACTGACGCCCCGCGACCTCCAGCAACCGGTAGCCGCACGACTTGCACAGCAGGTTGGGCAGCCGGATCTCGATGTCCAGACCGCAGCCGTCGCAGCGGCTTTGCCCCAGGTCCAGCCTCAGAGCCTTGGCGCACCGAGGACACGTCAGCGACACGCGCGGGGCCGCGGCCCCTTCGGCCTCGCCGGGACGCGGGGCCTCTCCGGCTCGGAGCCGCTGGGTGATCATCGCCGCCAGGGTCATCGCGGCGTCCACCACGCCCGTGGCCCCCAGGAGCCTGAACAGGCTGTCCTCGGCAACGCTGTCGGGCCAGAGCGTGATATACGTCAGCAGGCCGCCCATGCCGACGGCCGCCAGCACGGCGCCCAGCCGCAGCAGCGACAACGACGGCGCCGTCACGCTGGTCAGCAGCAGCGCGACGTGCGCCAGCGTGAACGACGCCACCAGCAGCAACCACAACGATTTCCAGGTCCACTCGCCGGAACGGTCGGTGGCGAACCACACCACGTACAGCGCCGAGCCGTATCCCGCAAGGCACGCCGCCAGCCCCGCCGCCGCCAGACCCGGAGCGACGCGGGCCTGGATCAGCTTGCCGTGGGCCGCGGCGAAGGAGTAATACGCCGAAAGCGCCAACGTTCCGCCCAGCGCCCGCAGACCCCACTCGTTCTGCATGAACCAGATCGCCGCGAGGCAGACCGCCAGATTCCCCCCGAACGCCGCGAGCCCGATGTTCGCCAGCGTCTCGTGCAGGCCCTTGTCGATCGCCGTGAACAGGCTCAGAGCCACGCCGCAGTGCATCGCCAGCGTCCCGAGCGTGAGCATGATCCGCACGCTGCCCGGGGTGAACGACCCGCTGAGGAACGTCACGACGGCGACCACGGCGCACACAGTCACCGATGCCAGCATCGCCAGCAGCAGCAACCTTCGGAATGTGCCCGCGGGTCTCGGCATGTGACGCTCCTGCGTCGGAACAGTCGGGGCTACTTCGTGTCAAAGAACTGCATGTCGCGCTGGCGCCGCTCCGATTCCGACCGCTCGTACTCCTCCAGTTCCGCGATCGGGTTGACGCTCGGGAAGTCCGGGTCGCCTGAGATCGAGAAGGTCTGCCCCTGTTCCTTGCCGTCGATGGTCAACACCGCCCGGTAGGCGCCGATCGCCGCGCGGGCGCCTGCCTGCTGACCCCGCGCCGGCGCGCGGCGCAGATCCCAGGTCACGGTGTGCATGCCCGGCTCCATCGAGGGCAGCTTCAACTCCCGGACGAGCGTGCCGTCGGGCTCGGTGATCTTCAACGACCCTTCCTTGGCGGCGGCCGTCAGCGAGTAGTGGATCGTCGCGCTGCCCGCCGGGTTCTGCCCCCGGAACACGCGAGCCCCGCTGCTGCCGTTGGCCGGCGCGGGCCGAAGGATCATCACGTTCGACGGCTTGTACAGCGTGAACGGCGCGGCCAAGGCTTCGGCAGTGAGCTGCCGGATCGGCGACACGTCCAGGATCCACAGGCTCCGCCCGTGCGTCGCCGCGACCAGTTCGCCCATCGTCGGGTGCTGCGCGAAGTCGTGCACCGCGACGGTCGGCAGGTTGCTGTTGAGCCTCACCCAGTTGCGCCCCCGGTTCACCGACACCCAGCACCCGAACTCGGTGCCGAGGTACAGCACATCCGCCCGACGCAGATCTTCGCGCAGGGCCCGCGCCGATCCGGCCGACGCCGGCAGATCGCCCCGCAGGTCGCGCCAGGTCCGCCCGTAGTCCTCCGACGCGATCAGGTACGGCGCATCGTCGTCGCTGCGGTGCGCATCCAGTGCCGCGTACACCCGTCCG
Organism: Phycisphaeraceae bacterium; assembly: GCA_026126345.1. GTDB lineage: Bacteria > Planctomycetota > Phycisphaerae > Phycisphaerales > UBA1924 > JAHCJH01. The sequence continues at coordinate 31,249 of JAHCJH010000017.1, forward strand.
GGCGCAAACCGCGAAGCCTCCAGGGTCGACACTGTCAGCGGGCGGGCGATGAACGCGCCCAGCGGCTTGCCGGGCGGAAGCGCTTCGGTCCCCGCTCGACCGCCGCCCTGGCCCCGGCCCGTTCGAGCGGGCTCTCGCCTGGCTTCGAAGGTCAGCGACAGTCGACCGTCCTCGCTCTGCGCCGAGCCCGTCATCGACTCGCCCTCGACCTTGCCTTCCAGCCGCACGGCGCCCGTCGGGCCTTCGATGGTGATCTTCAACTCGCCGGTCGCCGCGTCGAACGATCCGGACGTCACCGGGCCCGTGAACGCGTCCGAGGTCACCCGGCCGCCGACCCGGCCCTCACGGTTGCGCTCCACGATCAGGTCGAACGTGCCTTCGCCGCCGCCCTCGGCCTTGATCCTGGCCTTCCACGTGCCGGCGACAGGATCGCTCGGCGCCGACGTCG
>JAHCJH010000170.1 GCA_026126345.1 Phycisphaeraceae bacterium
GTGCCGACGGGGCCCTGAACGGCGGGCGCCGGCCGACGCCGGCAGGCCGGGTGGTCAATGATGCTGGCCCAGGAACAGGTATCGTCGGCGCCCGCGGGGCGGGCGGTCAGGCCGTTGGAGCACCCATGAGCAACCCGCACAGGCAGGAACTGGACCCGATCTCGAACGCCGAGGCGGCCGCGCCGGTCCCGGTGCCCGAGGCCAAGGCGGCCGTGCGCGCCGATGCGCCCGAGGTCGCCGCGCGGCTCGACGCGCTGATCGCCGATGTCGGCGGAAACCCCGCCAACTTCGAGGGCCGGCTGATCAAGGACCTGCTCACCAACGCCCTGAAGCTCGTGCCCGACCGGCGCGACACCGGGGAACTGAAGCTGATGGCCGCCGCGCTCAAGGAATTGCGGTACGCCTTCCGCGTGTTCGGCCAGTACCCCGACCCGCACAAGGTCACGATCTTCGGCTCGGCGCGGACGCCCAAGTCGCACCCGGACTTCGCCGCGACCGTCGAGTTCTCGCGCCTCATGGCCGAGGCGGGCTGGATGGTCATCACGGGTGCGGGCGGGGGCATCATGGAGGCGGGGCACGTCGGTCCCGGGCGGGAAAAGTCGTTCGGCGTCGCCATCCGCCTGCCGTTCGAGACCACCGCCAACGAGGTGATCGCCGGCGACAGCAAGCTGATCCACTTCCGATACTTCTTCACGCGCAAGCTGATGTTTATCTCGCAGGCCGAGGCGGTGGCGCTGTTCCCCGGCGGGTTCGGCACGATGGACGAGGCCTACGAGGCCCTCACGCTGGTGCAGACCGGCAAGGCGTCGATGGTGCCGATCGTCTGCTGCGAAGGGGCGGGGCAGAACTACTGGGAGCACTGGGACCGGTTCGTGCGCGAGGGCCTGCTGGCGCGCAGGCTGATCAGCCCGGATGACGTTGGGCTCTACCGAATCTGCCACACGCCCAAGGAGGCGGCCGAGCACATCCTGCACTTCTACCGCATCTACCACTCCTCGCGGTACGTGAAGGACGATCTCGTCATCCGGCTGAAGAAGCCGCTCCGGCCCGCCGACGTCGATCGGCTCAACGCCGAGTTCGCCCGGCTGGTCAAGGACGGCAGGATGGTGCAGCGCGGTCCGCTGGAAGTCGAGGACGACAACCTCGACCTGCCGCGACTGGTGTTCACCCACACGCGCCGCGACTTCGGCACCATCCGAAAACTGATCGACGCCATCAATGACTGCGAGGCCTGACCCCGGCCGCTCCGCTCACGGCGCCGGCGGCGGTTGCGGCACCGGCCACGCGGGCCCTGTCCAGGGCCGGTGCAGAAACGTGAACGAGTACCGGCGGTCGCCGGCGCGGATGACCCCGCGGCTGCGGGCAATGACCCCCGGCGGCAGGGGCTCGTCGATCCAGCGGCCCGGGAGCGTGTACGGCGGGATGCTGCTGACCGCCGGTCGGTCCGGCGGCCGCTCGGGGGCCGTGGCGGGCACCTCGATCAGCGGCGATCCGACGCGACCGGCGCCGTCGCCGTCGCCGAGCACCACGGGCACGTCCGCGGGCAGGCTGAACCGGATCGGCAACAGCGGGCGCGGCTCCATCGCCGCCGGCTCGGGCGGCCCGGAACGCACCAGGGCCACGATCATGATCATCGATTGAAGAATCACGGCTGGTCTTTCGTTGTTCCCGGCGTGCGGTCGACATGGTTCTGTACGCATTCGGCGCGCTCGCGGATGGACCGATGAACACCGAAACGTTGAACTCGCCGCCGTTGCCCCGCCCTGAACCGGCGGGGTCCAATAGAATCGCGGGCGTGAAACGACAGACCCGAATGCCGCGCGGGCCGGCTGGTGTGGTGGCGCTGTGCGTACTCCTGGCCGGATGTGCCGGGCAGGAGCCGGCGCCCCGGGAAGAGCCGCCGGCGATCAGCGCCGCGACGGCCTCGCCTGTGCGTGGCGGGCAGAACGGAGTCGAGATCCGTTTCTGGCCCGTGATGGACGAATCGATCGCCGAGGGAGAACTCGCGCGGCTGGAGGCCGCGGCACCCCCCGTCGATCCCGACGTCCGGGCGATGTGGGCGGCTGCCGGGCTGCGGCTCATTGCCGTTCCGCTGTCGCAGGTCGAGCGGCTGGGTGCCGTGCTGGCGATGGCGCCCGCCGCACGGGCACAGGGGGTGCGTCCGGTGCTCAGCGTGACCCGCCTGTGGGTGCCGCAGGGGCCGCTCTGGACCGAGGCGGTGCGCGGGCCGCAGGGCCAGGGCGCCCGAACGATCGCGTTGCACGATTCTCGGCTGAGCATCGGTCCCGAGCCGGTGCGGCTGCTGGTGCGGTGCTGGACGGTTCCGGTGCTGCCGGCCGACGGCGTGCCCGACGGGCCCCCGGCGGCCGCGGTGCACCTGGAGGTGGCGCCGCAGGTGCTCGACGCGCCGGGTCGAGTTTCCAGCGACCTGCGCCTGCTCGAGCCGGGGCGGAGATCGGAACTGGATCGGGGGCTCGTGCTGACCCGTCTTTCGTGGAGCGCGGAGCTGCCGCCGGACATGGCGATTCTCATCGCGTGCGAGCCGCTGCGTGTCGATGCGCCCGCGGCCGCATCGGCTGAAGGCGCGGCGGCGCCGCCGAGCGACGGTGCCGGCGTGGTGAAGCGGCGCGAGAGCCTCAGCGAGCAACCCCCGGCGCCCCCTGCCGGGTCGCGCGGACCGGCGACCGCCGCCGGGCCGCCGTCGGACCCCGTGCCGACGCTCGGTCGGGCGCTGCTGACGTACACGGGCCCGAACGGCAGGCCGCAGCGCGGCGTGGTGCTGCTCGTTCCGCACGCCCCGGAGCGGTTTACGCTGGGGCGTTGAACGGCCCGGGCCCACGCGTCCGGCGTTATCGGCCCCGCCCGGCTTCGCCCAACGGTCCGCACGGCCAGCGGGAGTTCGCCCAGGCGCTGCGGGCCGCAAGGTCGTGGTCCCGCGGGACCGATCAGCCGAGCACCGATGCTGCGCGTGTCGCTGACCAACGCCAGGCCGGGCATGACGCTGGGCATGCCGGTGTACCACCCGACGCTGCCGTCGCACATCCTGCTGCGGCCGGGGTTCGTGCTCGACGAGGCGAGCCTGGAGAAGCTCAACGAACTGCGGGTGCCGCTGGTGTGGATCCGCTACCCGGCGCTCGACTCGGTGATGAGATACACCGACCCGCAGGTGGTGTACGAGCAGGCCAATCTCACGGCCATGATGGGCCGCGCGCTGGACCGTGCGCCCGACGGGCTGCACGCCGAGGTGGACTTCACGCGGTACGCCGCGAGCATCCGTGCCCTGGTGGCGCGCCTTTCGGCCAACCCGGAAGCGGCCGTGCTGGTGCAGGACCTGGTCGGCGCCGAGGCGCCGTTCGTGATGCACTGCGCGAACCTGTGCTTCGTGAGCCTGCTCATGGGGCTGAAGCTGGAGATGTACCTGATCGACCAGCGGCACAAGCTGCCCGCGGCCCACGCGCGCAACGTGGAGAACCTGGGCATCGGCGCGCTGCTGGCCGACATCGGCGTGCTGCGCCTGCCCCCGGGCGTCTACGACCGGTGGCTGGCGACGGGCGACGACTCCGACCCCGAATGGCAGCGGCACGTGCGCAGCGGCTACGAGATGATCCGCGGGAAGGTCGAGCCCACCGCCTCCACCGCCGTGCTCCAGCACCACCAGCGCTACGACGGCAGAGGCTTCCCCGGCCTGCCCCCGTCGGGCCAGACGCTGCGCGGCAATCGCATCCACGTGTTCGCCCGGATCATCGCCGTGGCCGACCTGTTCGACCGTCTGCGCAACCCGCCCGCGGCCCGGGGCGACGAGCGGCACCGCGTGCCCGTGGTGCGGGTGCTCTCGGCCATCGCCCAGCACGCGCGTCGGCGACTGATCGACCCCATCGTCTTCAAGGCCCTGGTGCACGTCGTGCCGCCGTACGCGCCGGGGTCCGTGGTGCGGCTGAGCAACGGCACGGACGCCGTCGTCACCGGATTCGACCCGCTCTATCCCTGCCGGCCGGTGGTCCGCGTGCTCAAGTCGATGGCCCCCGAGGCCATCGGCGAAGACGCCAACCTGGGCCACGAGCACGACCTGCGCGTGACGCGTGATCTGGCGGTGATCTGCATCGACGGGGCCGACGTCTCGGCGGACAACTTCGAAGCGATCGACGATTCGGAGTTCGATCTGCGCGTGCTCGCGCCGCCGCGGGCCAGCCCCATGGGCGCGGCACCCCGCGCCGCGGCGTGAACGAAGCAGCGGGGCGGCGTTCGTCTACTTCGACGGTGGCGTGGTCCCGCGAGCGGGGCCGGGTTCGCCTGCCGGCGATGGGGCCTTGGCGCTCGACTCGGCCCGCTTGGGTGGG
>JAHCJH010000171.1 GCA_026126345.1 Phycisphaeraceae bacterium
ATCGAGGCCAGTTCCTGCTGCTCGGCGGCGGCCAGTGCGTCCTGCCGGCGGAGTTTCAGGTCCAGGAACTCGGGGGTCAGCCCGCCGGTGGTCTTCTCCTCGACCAGCAGCGTGCGCAGGTTTTCGGCCGCCGCGATGCGCGCGGCCCGCGTCTGCTCGATGAGCGTGTAGGCGGAGACGACGTTGCGCAGGGCCGCCTTGACCTCCAGCAGCACGCGCGTCACGACGTCTCGGTAGGCGATGACCGACTGCATGCGTTCCAGGCGGGTGCGCCGGAAGACGGCCTCGGGACCGCGGTTGCCCACGGGCATCTCGAACGCCAGCCCGACGACGAACGTGACGAAGTTCGTGTCGGTCATGCGGTTGAACGCCTCGTCCATGTTGTTGTCCAGACCGGTGAAGTTGGCCTGGGCGCGCAGGTCGAGGGTCGGCAGGCGGGCGTTGTCGGCCAGGGTCTGGCGGATGCTGGTGTTGTCGATCGCCAGCAGCGCCCGCTGAACCTCGGGGCGGTTGGCGATGGCCGTGGACATGATTTCCAGCAGGCTGAACGACATCGGCGCGTCCAGAGGGTTGTCCACCGGAAGGAGCATGACCTCCGAACCCACGGTCAGGTCCGGGTCGTTCATCAGTTGCTTCAGCCGGTCGCTGAGCTGGCGCAGCGCGTTCTCCGCCCGGATCACCTGGGCCCGGCGGTTCTCCACCGTCGCCACGGCGTCGGAGAACTGCGACGGCTTGACGTCCACGTTGGCCTCGCGGCGCGTCTTGAGCACGTCGCGCACCTCGACCCCCAGGTTCAGCAGCCGCTGGGCAATCTGCAGCTCGCCCGTCGCCCGTACCAGTTGCCAGTACCCCTCCTCGGCGTCGCGCACGGTCTGCAGCAGCGCCGCCTTGAGCTCCTGGATCGAGTCGCGCTGCGTGTTCGTCTGGATCCGCACGTCGGCCAGAGCCACGTCCGAACCGAAGTTGCGCAGCAGCGGCTGATCCACCTGCAGGGTCAGGCGCGCCTGGTTCGCCGGGTTGGGCACGGGGAACGAGCCGGTCTGGTTGTCCGTGAAGTTCGCCCCCTGCTGAAGCTGGATCTGCCCGCCCGAGGTCATCCGCCGCCGCACGCCGACGCTCGCCAGCACCTCCTGCTCGCGGTTCTGGCCCGGGCCAACGAACGAGCCCACCGTCGGCTCGTCGGTGCGCGTCCACTGCACGTTGCTGAACAGCGTCCAATCGAACGCCGATTGCGCCGCCACCAGCCGCTGCTCATCGATCGCCGGCTGCAATTGCGCGAACTGCACCGCCATGTTGTTCCGCACGCTCGTCAGCACCACCCGCTCCAGGCTCACCTTCACCGCCTGCTGCGGCCGGCCCATCAGGTCGGGCGCCACCGCCGTCGGCTGCACCCCGTACGCCGCCCGCCCGCTGGTCTGCTCCAGCTGTTCGTAGATCTCCGGCTTGAGGCCCAGCGTCTGCACCCGGGGCGTGCGGTCCAGCGTCGTCACCGCCGGGTTCTCTCGGCGGGATTCGGCCAGCTCCCGACGCGCCGACTCCAGCACCGATCGGCGCAGGTCATCGTCCGGGCTGTACGTCATCGGCGTCGAGCACCCGCCCGTCGCCAGCCACACCGCCGCCGCCAGTCCGCTGGCCGCGCTCAGGAGTCGAGGGGTCACGTCGCGGCGGGCGGTGGGCATGGGCCAAGGCTACCGATGGGGATCGATCGAATCAAAGTTGCGCGGCCGCCCCCTGTGCGGGCCGCTTCGGCGGGCCTTTCGGCCGGTCCGGGCGGCGGTGGCGTCTCGCCCGGGCCGCTCCGCGGCATACAAATACGCCCGCCCGAGTCCCGGAGATCCATCCATGCCATCGAAGCGCCGTCGTTCCGTTGCCAGCCTGCTCTCGTGCTGCACGCCCCTGCTCCTGGCGGGGGCGCCGGCGCTGGTCGTCTGGGCCGCCCCGGCCCCGGTGCGGGCCGACGTGAACAACGTCGAGCCGTACATGGTGGTGATCGCGGTGAGCGAGGCCCCCATGCGCTGCGGCGATTCGGGCACCTACTACCCCGTCGCGACGCTCAAAGCCGGCACGCTGCTGCGTGTTGACGGCGAGTCGCCGCAATGGGTGCGGGTCGTCTATCCCGCGGGACAGAAGGCGTTCGTCAAGCCCGACGAGGCCTCGGCCGACAGCGCGGGCAAGACCGTCCGCCTGGTCAAGCCCAGTCGCCTGTACGCCTCCAACGCCGCCGTCGGCTACCGCGGGTCGTTCTTCCCGTTGCTGGCACGTGAGCTGCCCGCGGGCCCGGAACTGAGCGGGGTGGAGGTGGTCAAGTCGGACGACGGCAAGGTCGCCATGTACGCCGTCGCGGCCCCGGCAGAGTCCCGAGGCTACATCACCAGGGACGCCATCCGCCGCGCGACGGCGCAGGAAATCGAGGCGGCCGGCGGGGCCAAGCCCGCTCCGATCACGCCGGGCGACCCGACCAAGGCCCCCGCCCCGGCGCCGGCTCCGGCACCGCAGCCCAAGGCGCCGCAGCCGCAACCGGCGGTGCCCGCCCCGGTTCAGCCCCAGCCCCAGCCGGCCCCTGCGCAGCCCGCAACCACCGACCCCACCAAGGCCCCCGCCCCCTCGCCCGCGCCCCAGCCGGGCGACGGCACGACGGTAATCGTTCCCGGCCAGCCCGAGGCAGGGCAGCCGGTCGCTCCGGCGCAGCCCGCGACCCAGCCGCCCGAGCCGCCCAAGCCGACGCCGTCCGAGTTGCTCATCGCGGTGTACGACCGCGTCAAGGGGCAAGCGATGCTCGAGGCCGAGATCGACGAAGCGCTGGCCGAGTTCGACAAGTACATGCGCACGCTCGGCGATACGCCGGCCGACGCCGCGACCCGCAGGAACCTCGACCGCTACGTTCAGGTGCTGAAGCTACGGCGCGAGGTCCGCGAGACCTTCCGGGCCAACGAGGCCGCGCAGGCTTCGCTCAAGGGGCGAGAGAGCGAAGTCGGCAAGCAGGTCGCCGAGATGGAGCGGCCGCGGGTGTACAACGTGATCGGCCGGCTGGTGGCCAGCACGGTGTACGACGGTCAGCGGCTGCCGCTGATGTATCGCATCCAGTCGCCCGAGCCGGCGATGGCACGGACGCTGGGGTACCTGATTCCCGACCCCAAGATGGACCTCTCGGGCAAGGTCGGCCAGATCGTCGGCGTGTTGGGCGACAGCCGGTTCGACGATGCGCTCAAGGCCAACCTGTACGTGGCGCGCAAGGTCGACGTGATCTCGCTGGCGCCGATCACTTCGGCCCCGCCCGCGGCGCCCGCCAGCACCGGCGGCACGCCCCCGGCGCCAGCGCCCAAGCCCGCCCCGGCAACGCCGGGCGAGCCCATGCAGGAAATGCGGCCCGTGGGCGAGCGTCCCGCCGCCCCGGAAAAGCCGTGAACCAACCTCGGCTCGGAAAGCGGGCCGTTCGCCGCGCCGGCGCCGGCTACTCGGCCGGCGGGCTGGCGCTTGCGGGAGCGCCCGTGGTTCGTGCCGGCCGCGGCAGCACCTTGAGCACCTCGGCGATGCCCTGGCGGGCGTAGTCCATCGCTTCGCCCAGAATCCGCAGCGATTCGGCCGGGGCGTGGAAGCCCATCGAGTTCTCGGCGTTCATGTAGTCGGCCCGCCACTGTGCCTTGCGCTGGAAGGTCCGGGCGCTCCGGAGCGCCTCATCGGGCACGCCCGCGGCCTTGGCGGCCTTGATGGCATCGATGAGTTCGACCACGGCGGTCTCGGCGCGGTCCAGGTGCGCCTTGGTGCGCTGCTGGATGGTGTCCACCCGGGCCTTGATCTCGCTCTCGGTGTAGTTGTGGCAGGTCTGGCACGAGAGGTTCACGTGCGCCATGGGCGACTGCACCTGGTGGTCGGTGTACTTCATCGCGCCCTCGCGCTTGTAGGGCATGTGGCAGTCGGCGCAGCTCACCCCGCTGCGGGCGTGAATTCCCTGGCTCCAGAGCTCGAACTCGGGGTGCTGGGCCTTGATCACCGGTGCGCCCGAGTCGGCGTGCACCCAGTCCTTCCAGCCGACCTCGTCGTAGTACGCCTCGGCCTGGTCCATCTTCAGGCCCTTGTGCCAGGGGAAGGTCAGGCGTTTGGCATCGCCCTTGAAGTAGTACTCGACGTGGCACTGTCCGCAGGACATCGAACGCATCTCCTGGCGGCTGGCCAGGTCGTTGGGGTTGTAGGGCGTGGCGCGGTCGCCTTGGCGCCAACGCTCGACGCTCGGGAAGTGG
>JAHCJH010000172.1 GCA_026126345.1 Phycisphaeraceae bacterium
TCCGGCGGCTACGTGCCCGTGTCGGCGGTGCTGGCGCGCGACTGGATCCACCGCGAAGTGTTCGGCTCCATGAGCCAGTGCTCGCGCATCCAGACGACGTTCGGCATGAACGACCTGGCGATGGTCGCGGGCCTTGCAACGCTGCACACCATCAAGGCCGAGCGACTGGTCGAGCACGCCGCGTCGGTGGGAGACCACCTCAAGCGCGGGCTGGGCGCGCTGGCGGACCGGTACGAGATGATCAAGGAAGTCCGCGGGCTGGGACTGATGCTCGCCGTCGAGTTCCAGCGTCCGACCAGCTTCACGCTGCGCACGGGCTGGGACCTGCTTCACAAGCTGGACCCGTCGCTGTTCTGCCAGGCGATCCTCATACCGCTCATGACCGAGCACCGGATGCTGGCGCAAGTCGCCGGGCACCGGCTGGACGTGATCAAACTCATCCCTCCGCTGGTGCTCTCGGCCGCGGACGCCGACGAGGTGATCGCGGCGTTCGACGCCACGATCGGGGCGTGCCATCGCTTCCCCGGCCCCGCCTGGGAGGTGGGCAAGAAGCTCGGGGCCGCGGCGCTCCGCCGGTTCACCCCCGGTCGGCGCGCCGCCGGACAGGCCGCGCCGGCCCAGGCGGCGGGCCAACCCGCCGACGTCTGATCGCGACGGAGGCTGATTCCGCGGCCCCGCGCCCGTACCATCGGCCATGGCCAAACTCGATCCGTTCGGCGGGGAAGAGACGTTCAACGCCGACCCCGCGCGCGTGTTCGCATTTCTGACCAACATCGAGGAGATGTCCAAGACCATCCCCGACCTGGTCAGCGCCGAGAAGATCGACGACCGCACGCTCAAGGCCGTCGTGAAACCCGGATTCACCTTCCTGCGATCCACGATGCGGCTGACGATCCGCATGGAGCCCGACGAAGCCAACCGCACGGCGGTCATGAAGGTGCAGGCCGAGGGCCTCGGCGTCGGCATGAACACCGAGAGCACCATGCGCATCACTCCGGACGCGAACGGCGCCCGCGTTCAATGGACGGCCAGCGTCACGGACATGCGCGGGCTGATCTCGCTGGCCCCGACGAGCCTGGTGCGCGGCGCCGCAGAGAAGACCGTCAAGGACGGTTTCGACGCCCTGCGCAAGAAACTCGAGACCTGATCGACTCCGCACGGCGCGCGTCGCTCACGCCGCGCCGCCGTCCGCCAGCCGCTCGAGAATGTCCAGGACGCCCCGCGCCTCGGCGTGGGGCGATACGTAGTGCGCGTGCTCGCGGATCGACGGGTGGGCGTTGGCCGGGCACGCGAAGAAGGCCACCCGGCGCGCGATGTGCACATCTCCGGGCGTATCGCCGATGCCGGCCAGCCGGCGCCGGTCCAGACGCAGCGGCGCCAGCATCCGATCGAGCCCCGTGCCCTTGTTCACGTGCGCCAGGTCGCAGTTGATGTAGTGCCAGGTCATGGTGACGGCGAACGGACCGCCGGCCGAAACATCGAACACGGCTCGCACCGCCGGGAACACCTCGCGTGTCAGGAACGCCGTGTCCGGGTGGTACAGCGTCACGCTGGCGGACTTGCCGGGCTGCTCGGTCACCCCGTTGGCCGCGAAACGCTCCCGCGCCCAGGCCGAAAGCGCTCGGCAGGCCTCGAGGTGCGCCGGCGTGATCGAGGGGTCGAGGTCGTAGCGGTTCGTGCCCGGGTGATAGACCCAGGCGCCGTTCTCGCACACGCACGGGTGCACCGAGTTGCCCAGCAGGCGGCACATGGCCTCGGCGAAGGGTTGAGGCCGGCCCGAACAGACCGTAACGATCGGCCGGTCGCCGCGCTCGATCGCACGATCGTTGAACGCCCGCACCCCCGCCAATCCCTCCAGGTCGAACGGGGTGGACGCTTCCGGGCTGAGGCACCCATCGATGTCGGAGATCACCAGGTCGAACTGTCGCAGCGGCAGCGTGCCGGGCATAACGCCCAGCGTACGCCGCCGCTCAGGCTTCCCGCCCCGCCGTCGCCCGCACCGCCGACAGCGCTAGGAACGCGGCGTACGAAACCAGCAGCGCCGCGCCCTCGATGCGGGACACCGTGCGCCCGTAACTGCGGCAGATCACGATCAGAGACGCCGCCAGCACGCCCATGTACCCCAGCGCCACGCCGAATCCCGGCTCGATCACCGGCGGCGAAATCAGGCCCGTGAGCCCGAAAATCGCCCCCGCGTTGAACAGGCACGAGCCCAGGGCGTTGCCCAGCGCCAGGTCGGTCTGACCCCGGCGCACGGCCGTCAAACCCGTCACCAGTTCCGGCATGGTGGTCCCGATCGAGACCACCGTGACGCCCACCACCGACGGCGGGACTCCGGCCCGCACCGCCAGCCCGCTGGCCCCGTCGCTGGCCAGCCACCCGCCCAGCCCCAGCGCTCCCAGCCCGCCCACAAACCACGCGGCGATGCCTCCCCAGGCCATCGGCGGGCCGGGCATCGTCGGATCGTCTCCCAGCGAATTGGCCCCGGGCTCGCGCCGCTCGGTCTCCCGCAGCGCCGACAGGATCGTCCAGACGCTGTACGTGCCGAACGCCCCCAGCATGAGCGCGGCCTCCCACCGCTCAAAACCGCCCGACAGCCCCAGCAGCGTCATGAATCCCAGCATGGCCGCGTTGAGCCAGATCTCCACCCGGATCAGCCGCTCCTGAACCGCCAGGGGTCGCACCAGCGCGCACACACCCAGCACCAGCGCGATGTTGCAGATGTTGGCCCCCACGACGTTTCCCAGCGCCAGGTCGCCCCTGCCCTTCACGGCCGAAACCAGGTTCAGCGCCATTTCCGGTGCCGAGGTACCCCACGCCACCAGCGTGAGCCCCACGACCAGCGGTGAAACCCCGAGCCGGCGTGCCGCGTCGACCGACGCCGCCACCAGCAGCCTCCCGCCGATGAGCAGGACGACCAAGCCACCCGCGAAGCTCAGCAGATGCGTCATGATCCACAGCGTAGATCGGGCTCGGTGCATCGTCCCGTCCGTGCCCGCGGATACCCTGCCGCCATGGCCCGCCTGGACTACATCACGGCCGGCGAATCGCACGGCCCGGCGATGATCGCGGTCGTCTCGGGGCTGCCCTCCGATCTTCCCCTGGACCTCGACTTCGTCAACGCCGAACTCACGCGCCGCCAGGCCGGCTACGGCCGCAGCGGTCGCCAGGTGATCGAAAAGGACGAGGTCGAGGTGCTCTCGGGGCTTCGGCGCGGCCGAACCACCGGCGCGCCGCTGACCCTGTTGGTGCGCAACCGGGACAGCCGCCTGGACGATCCGGTCCGCACTCCGTCGGTCAGCACGCCCCGACCGGGCCACGCGGACCTTGCCGGCAGCATCAAGCATCTGACCACCGATTGCCGCAACATCCTCGAGCGCGCCAGCGCGCGGGAAACCGCCGCGCGGGTGGCCGCCGGCGCCGCGGCCCGCTGCCTGCTCCGGCGGGTCGGCATCGAGGCCATGGCGTTCGTGCGATCGATCGCCGGCGTCGCCTGCGACACCGTCGTCACCGCCGACACCTGGGCCGCGGTGCGCGACGCCCGCAACTCCAGCGACACCGCCTGCCCCGACCCGGTGGCGACGGCACGCCAGCAGGAGGCCATCCACCGCGCCAAGGTCGACAAGACCACCGTCGGCGGACTGATCGAGTGCCACGTCTTCGGCGTGCCCCCCGGCATCGGCGGGGTCATGCACTGGACCGATCGGCTCGACGCCCGCCTCGCAGGCGCCGTCATGGGCGTTCAGGCGATCAAGAGCGTCGAGATCGGGCTTGGGCGGGCCTCGGCCGACCGCCCGGGCCACGAGGTGCACGACCCCATCGCGTTCGAGCCCGGCGGACGCGGCCGCAATGACCTGGGCTTCGCCCGGGCCACCAACAACGCCGGCGGCATCGAGGCCGGCATGTCCAACGGCGCGCCCATCGTCATCACCGCCGCCATGAAGCCCATCAGCACGCTGCTCCGCGGCATGCCCAGCGTCAACCTCGACACCCGCCAGCCGGCGCCGAGCGCCTACGAACGATCCGACGTCTGCGCCGTGCCCGCGGCATCGGTGGTCATCGAGAACGTCGCGGCGTTCGAGGTCGCGCGGGCACTGCGGGAGAAGTTCGGCGGCGACAGCCTGGCCGAGTTCCTTGACCAGTTCCGCCGTTACCTGGACCTGGCCCGGGAGCTTCCCCTGCCGGAGGGTGCAATCGACGGGTCGCCGCTGCGTTGATGCAAGGAAGAATCTCCGTGC
>JAHCJH010000173.1 GCA_026126345.1 Phycisphaeraceae bacterium
TTCGGCGCGGCGGGGCGCGGCGTGGGGCGTTCCGAGAGAGTGGGTGGTGGTCTGGTGGGGCATGGCGGTATCCCGATCGGGGCGAGTTCGCCGATAGAACGTCGGATTGTAGATTCGCGGCGGCGCCCCGGGCGGACGGGACGGCGCGGCGGTGCAACGGAGCGAGGCGCGTGGTGCTGCGGACGCCGACATCGAGGCAGGCGGAGGGGCTGGGCGGGGGCGTGGACCCGGCGCGGTGCGTGTGCATCGTGGTGGGGGCGAGCGTGCGGGCGGAGCTGGAGGACCGGGCGGCGGCGTACGGCCTGCAGGCGGCGGCGGAGCGGGAGCTGTCGCGCCGGCTGGGGCCGGCGATGGGTGGGTGGCGGGTGGTGGTGCTAACGGACGTGTGGTACCTGAACCACGAGGACCTGCGCCCGTGCCCGACGATCGCGGTGGGCGGGCCGGGGAATTGTGCCCTGAGCGCGGCGTGGATCGGGGCGCTGCCGGAAGCGCTGTCGATCGAGGACGTGCTGGCGGTGCACGCGCGCCCGGACTTCAGCGAACCGGCGGCGGTGTGCTGGGGTGTGGACGGCCCGGCGACGCGACGCGCGGCGGAGCTGTTCGCCGAGCGGTACCTGGAGCGGTTCGCGGGCGCTGCGCTGGCGGGCTGAGGGCTGGGACGCGGGGGCGGCGCGGGCGCGGCGCTACTTGCCGATGCAGAACGAGGCGAAGATGCGCCCGAGGATGTCGTCGGGGCTGAGGCGGCCGGTGAGCGGGTCGAGCGCGTCGAGCGCGGAGCGGAGGGCGTCGGCGGTGAGCTCGGGGTTGGGCAGCGCGCGGGCGCCGGCGATGGGGGCCAGATCGTCGGCCAGGGCGGCCAGCGCGGCGTGGCAGGCGTGCAGCGCGGCGCGGTGGCGCGGCAGCAGGTCGCGCGACAGGCCGGGGCCGGCGGACCAGGCGGCGTCGAACAGGGCGCGGCGCAGCGTGGAAAGGCCGCGGCCGTCGAGGGCGCAGATGGGCAGTTCACCGGGCGGTGCGTGGGGGTCGTGGGCGGGCGTGGGGCGGTCGGCCTTGGTGGCGATGGGGAGGATTCGGGCGTTCGGCGCGGGGGGCAGGGAGGGCGGCGGGTCGCCTGCGGGTCGGCAGGCGAGGATGACGTCGGCCTCGTCGATGGCGCGGCGGCCGGCGAGCTGGGCACCGACGGAGGCGGGCGCGGTGGGGATGGCGGCGTCGAGGCCGGGCAGGTCGGCCAGGTCGATGGTCAGTTCGCCGGCGTCGGGGGCGACGAGCGTGAGCGGTTCGACGAGCGCATCGCGCGTGGAGCCGGCGATGGGGGACTCGACGGCGCGGCGGCGGCGGAGCAGGGCGTTGAAGAGGGTGCTCTTGCCGGCGTTGGGCGCGCCGGCGAGAACGACCAGGGGGCGGGCGTGGCGGGCCTGTCGCGCGGAGGCGGCGTGGACGAGGGCGCCGATGGCGTCGCGGAGGGCACGCACGGCGGAGAGGAGATCGGCGGGCGATATGGGAACGACGTCTTCCTGGTCGGTGAAGTCGATGCCGGCTTCGACGAGCGCCAGCAGGCGGGCGAGGCGGTTGTGCCAATCGGCGTAGTGCTGGCCGGGTTCGCCCCGCATGAGGCGCTGGGCGGCGTCGAGCTGGGCGGCGTTGTCGGCGGCGATGAGGGCCGAAACGGCCTCGGCCTGCTCGAGGGTGAGGCGGCCGGCGAGGTAGGCGCGGGCGGAGAACTCTCCGGGCTCGGCGTGGCGGAGGCCTGGCAGGGCCAGCACGCGGGCGAGGGTGCGCTGGACGAGGTGTGGCTGGCCGGGCAGGAGGATGTCGGCGGCGTGCTGGCCGGTGGCGCTGCGCGGGGCCATGAAGCGGATGAGCCGCACGGGCACGGGCAGGTCCGGGGCCAGGCGCAGGTGAGCGCGGGTGCAGCAGCGGCGGGCGGGGTCGGCGCCGAAGAGGTCGGCCAGGGCGGCGGGCACGGCGGGGCCGGAGAGGCGCAGCACGGCGACGGGCGCGGCGCCCGGCCCGCTGGCGACGGCGGCGATGGTGTCGCCGGTGTTCACGGGGGAAGGTAGGGGGCTAGCGCTTGCGGCCGCGCTGCTCGCGTTCGCGCTGCTTGCGCTGCTCTTCGAGCATTTTCTGGCGGAGCTCGACCTGCTGCTGGAGGCGGGCCCAGAAGCCGGGCTTGGGGGGCGGCTTGGCCTTGGGGCCGAGGGCGGCGAGGCGTTTGTCCTCTTCTTCGAGGCGCTGGCGGATCCACTTGGATTCGAGGATGCCGAGGGTGGAGTTGACGACGAAGTAGAGCGACAGGGCGCTTGGGGCGTTGTACATGAAGACGGGGAAGAGCACGACCATCATGACCTTCATGATCTTCTGCTGGCTCTCCTGCTCGGGGGTGAGGGTGGCGGAGGAGGGCGGGGACATGTACTTCTGCTGGATGTAGAAGACGACGCCCAGGAGCAGGGGGATGATGTTGATGGCGCTGATGGCGCCCATGAGGGAGCTGAGCAGGGGGATGTGGATCTCGACGCCCAGGGGGATGAAGTTGTCGGGCTCGGCGAGGTCGCCGAGGAAGATCCACTTGCCGCCGGTGAGGGACTGGATGAGCCCGAAGAACGCGCCCTCGTGGCGGAGCTCGAAGGTGAAGGAGATCATGGCGTAGAGGGCGATCCAGATGGGCATCTGGAGGAACATGGGCAGGCAGCCCAGGGCGCCGGCGTAGTTGATGTTCTCTTCGCGCATGAGCTTGGCGATTTCCTCGCGCATGCGTTTGGGGTCGTCGGCGAACTTTTCGCGGATCTTCTGCTGCTTGGGGGCGATGGCGGCCATCTGCTTGCCGAAGCGCTGGAGGTTGGTCTGGCTCCAGCGGGTGACGGGGTGGAGCACGGTGCGGACGCAGACGACCAGCACCATGACGGCCAGGGCCCAGTCGAAGACGATGAAGTTGTGGAGGAAGCCGAGGAACCAGCGGAGGAAGTGGGTGATGGGCTGGAAGGTGCAGAAGGCGCAGGGGCCGCCGTAGGTGTAGATGACCAGGCCGTCGATGCCGGCGGCGACGAGCTCGGGGTCGCCGTCGATGGCGGCGTGGGTGATGGGGCCGGCGTAGAGGCCCATGCTGGCGTCGCGGGTGGCGCCGGCGGGGACGGTCATGGGGGCGCTGGCCAGGCGCAGGGCGATGACGGCGCCGGCGATCTGCTCGGCGGGCGTGAAGCCGCCCTTTGCGGCGAGCACGACGCGGTCGAGCGTCTGCACGAGCGCGAAGGACTTATCGGGCAGGCCGTCGGGGCGCTTGGCGGCACCGGGGCCGGACATGGGCGCGTGCACGGCGACGGCGAAGTAGCGGTTGGTCAGGCCGGCCCAGACCAGGCGGCGCTGGGCGGCGGCGGCGTCGGCCTGGGGCCAGACGGTGTAGTCGGTCCAGTTGAGGCCGGCGGCGTCGGTGGGGCTGCCGACGACCGACTGGTGGGGGATGAGGTGCTTGTCGGCGGTGACGACCTGGCCGTTGGGGTTGCTGGTGGGCCCTTCGAGCACGCCGAGGCGCAGGCGGCGCACGTCGCCGCCGTAGGTGATCTTGGTGGCGGGCAGGTCGCCGGGGCCGAGCTGGTACCACTGGACGGACAGGTCCCGACCGGAGAGATTCTCGAAGGACTGGCGCAGGTCGATGGCGTAGCGGCCGGGCTTGAGTTCGTAGGCGCGGCTGATGCGGGCGACGGGGCGGTCGGCGTCGTCGAGGATGGTGACCTCGAAGCGGCCGGGGGCGGTCTGTCGCCAGATGCGGCCGGAGGAGGCGTCGGAGAGATCGACGTAGGTGCCGTCGATGGTGACGCCGAGCATCGCCATGGGGACCATGGCGCGGGTGAACTGGCGGGCGACGTTGCCGTCGGCGTCGCGGATGACGTACTCGTGGGACTCGACGCGCTGCAGGACCTCGTGCGCGGCGTTGGCGCCGATGTGCTGAAAGTGCCGGGCCAGTTGCAGAGACTCGATGCCGGCGCCCGAGGGCGAGAAGTTCACCTGCATGGTGAAGGGGTTGACTTTGGTGTCGGGGTCCAGAGCGCCGATGGGGGCGTAGGGCGTCGTGTCATCGGAGCGGCGGACCACCAGCGTGGGCTTGGCGACCGGCGGCGCGGCGGGCTGGGCGGCGGGCTGATCGGGCGCGGGGGCGACCACGGGGCCGGACGGCGCGGGCTTGGACGGATCGGGCTGGTTCGACGCGGCGGGGGCCGGCGCGGGCGCGGCGG
>JAHCJH010000174.1 GCA_026126345.1 Phycisphaeraceae bacterium
CCCCCCCCCCCCCCCCCCCCCCCCCGCCCACCCCCCCCCCCCCCCCCGCCTCGACCTTCAGCCCGTCGACGATCCCGCGCGCGCCCGGTTCGGCCGCCTCGCACAGCACGCGCCCGTTCTCCGTCGTGCCGTCGGCCTTCACGTCGTACGCCCAGATCTTGTTGCTCCCGCTGTCGGCCACGTACAGCCGCTTCTCGTCAGGGCTGAAGGCCAGCCCGTTCGGCCGGGCGCAGTCGCGGCTCAGGACCACCAGCTCGCCCCCCGCCGGCCGCAGCATGAACACGCCGCTGAACTTCACCTCGCCGTCCCGCCCGCGAAAATCGGTGAAGCAGACGCTGCCGTCGCGCTTCACCACCACATCGTTCAGCGCGCTGAGCTTCTTGGTGTTGTACCGGTCGGCCACCAGTTCCGGCTCGCCCAGCGCCCCATCCTTGATCTCCGCCCGCTCGAGCTTCCCCGTGAACTGCGCCGTGAGCAGGCGCCCGGCGCCGTCGATCGCGTTGCCGCACGCGCCCTGCACCTTCTCACGCACCGGCGCGTGCCCGTTCTTCTCCGTCCACCGGTAGATCCCGCCCAGCTGCATGTCGCTGAAGAACAGCGCCCCGCTGGGCTCGTGCCACACCGGCCCCTCGGTGAACCGCAACCCCTGCACGATCACCTCCGGCTTGTCGCTCTCGAAATACGCCGGCGCCGCCGACGCGATCGGGGGGGCGGGCGCCTTGGCCGGCTCGGGCTGCCTGGTCTCCGCGGGCGCCTTGGCGTCCCCCGGCTGTCCGGCTGTCGCGAGCGCGGCCGCCGCCGAAACCGCCAGCCCCAGACCCGCCGTCCACACCGTCCTCTTCGCGCCGTGCCGCATCGCCATGGTTCGCTCCCGGCCCGCCCCGACCGTTGCCCATCGATCACCGTCGATCCGTTACCATACCCACTTCGCACGCCCCGGAGCCCCCGATGCCACGCCTGGTCCGTATCGACGCCACCGCCCCCTTCAAACTCGACCCCGCCGCCCTGCCGCCCGACAAACCCGTCTGGATCTGCCAGTGCGGCCTTTCCCAGAAACTCCCCTTCTGCGACGGAGCCCACAAGACCGCCCGCGCCGCCGAGGCCGAGCGCCCCGGCCAGCTCTGCATCTACAGCAAGGACGGCCAGCGCATCCTCCACGCCCGGCCCGATGATCACCCCGCCGATGCCCGCTGAACCTCGCCAGCATCGCCCCGGCCTTCTGCCCACCGCGGCGCTCGCCGCCGCCGCGGCCGTGTTCATCGCCGCCTCACCCCGGGCCGAGCCGCCCAGCGCCGCGGACTTTCGCCCCAGCCGGCACGGCTTTGGCTTTCCCAACTCGTTCAGCGGCGTACCCATGCCCGCCGCGCTGCGGGCCTTGACCGGAGGCACGCTCGACTCGGGTCGCTTCGGCCTCTGCGGGGGCATGTCGTTCTGCGCCGCCGATGACTATCTGGCCGGCCGCCCGTCGCCGCCCGGCGCCACGCCTCCTCGCGCGGGCACGCCGCTCTACGAGCGCATCTACGCCCGGCAGGTTGATTCCCTGGGCCCCGGCATGGGCATGGTGCGCACGTTCCTCTCCTGGATGCGTGCTCCCGACGATGGCCCCGCCGGCGTCCGCGTTGCCACCGTCGCCGCCATCGCCCCGGCCCTGGAGCGGATGGGGCGGGGTGAATTCGCCGTCATCGGCATGGTGCTGGTTCGCGCCGGCCGCGGGGTGATCTGGAACAACCACCAGGTGCTCGCCTGGGCCGTCGAACGCCCGGCCCGTGGCGAGATCGCCCTGCGCATCTACGACCCCAACCACCCGCGCAACGACCGGGTGACGCTCCACCTGACGCTCACCGTCTCGGGCATGTGGCCGACGCCGGGCCCGACGCCGGCCCCCGCCGTCGCGGCCGTCAGCCGTCTGGTTGTCGAGCCGCTGCAGGGCAGTCCGGGCACGACGCGCCGTCAGCCGGTGCGCGGCCTGTTCGAGATGCCGTACAGGCCGGGCGGATAGCGAGCGACGAACGTTCCAGGAGCAGAAAAAAAGGGCCCGGCTTTCGCCGGGCCCTTCGCGAAATCGTCCGAACTGTGCCGTTCGATTAGTCGCGGAACGGCGTGATGGTATAGAGCGTGTCGTTGCCGCCGACGTTGGCGATCGGGCGCAGGAACTGGTTCACACGAACCTGGAACGTCGCGCCCGCGGCGTCGTCGTTCTCATCGACGAAGAAGTTGTCCGGCACGGTCAGCGGCGAGCCGCTGGCGCGACGGTAGGTGATCTCGATCGGGTCGGGACGGGTCTCGAAGTTCACGTGACCATCGTTGTAGCCGATGTTGCCTTCCCACGTGTTGCGGCCGCCGTGGATGAGCAGGGTCACCGAGCCGACGCCCGTGGCGCCGGTGTCGAGCCGCCAGCCCGTGGCGTTGTAGGCGGCCTCGTCGTTGTTGTTCGTGCCCAGGTACTTCGGTCCGCGGTTGCCGATGACGGCCTCGGTCGCGGTAAACGTGTTGCTCCAGCGGTTCTTCCGCGCGCCGAACATCATCGACTGGGCGTAGGAGGTGTTGCCCGTGCCCGCGGCCGAACCGGGGCGCAGGTTGCCGTGACCGCCGCCGGGCGTGTCCAGCGGGGTGGCGAAGAAGCCGGGGTCCCACAAGGCGGTCGTCGGCGTGGGCGACGACTGGGGGTTGCTGTTCTGGTAGCCGTCGTCGGTGCGGATCGAGCCGGACTGCTCGGCCGGGCTGTAGCAGATCTCGGGGCTGATCGAGCCGTTCCAGATCAGGATCGACAGCGCGTTGGCCGTGTTGTCCTTCTGGCCCTGGCTGGTCGCGGCGACGTTCAGCGTCAGGTTGTTGCGGTCCAGGCGGCTGGGCAGCGGGTACTCTTCCTTGTTCTGCTGCGCCCAGATCTGCAGCGCCTGAATGACGTTGCGGACCTGCGTCGCGTCCTTGAGCTGACGGGCGCTGGCGCGGGCCTTGCCCAGGGCCGGCAGCAGGATGCCGACGAGCAGCGCGATGATCGCGATGACCACCAGCAGTTCGATCAGGGTAAATGCACGCTTCTTCATTCGAACGTCTCCTTGACGTGGCCGGGCCGTTGTTCCACAACCGTCGCCCGGCCTGATCCATGGTGTCGATCGGGAACATCCCGACCGTGCAGGTGACCGCTTGCCAACCCGGCCGCCCCTCGGCGGCCGACCCCACGCCCCCCGTGAACCCAGGTTCCCGCCGAACCGGGCCGACCATCGTCGAACCCGCCGCGGCCGAAACCACGCCCCGCCAGCCCACACACGAGACCCCGAACAACCTGTGCCCGGCTGGGCGAACGGGTCCGAACCGACCGCACTCCGCGGAAAACGCTTCCGGGAGCCGTCGAGCGGGCCTGTTCTGACAGCGAGACTCTGCTCGAGAGCCGGCGTGGTCCCCCGCGAACAGTTCCGACACAGCCGGACCTCCGGGAGCGGTCAACCCGGACGCCCTTCGGCGGTGTCCCGTTCGCTGGGACCTCGAATTGTCGGCTGGGGGGCGGCCTGCACGGCCTTGGATGACTTGGCGGCAACGCCGCGATAAGTCCGGGAATCAGATGGGCGTGTGCAGAACGGACCTCCAGCCAAGGACAAATGTACCCCATTCTGTCCGCGTGTCAAACCCCACGGTTGCACTTGGCTCCAAAATTCTGGGGGATCCCCGGGGGGAGGGGGCTGGGATGGGATCGGCGTGAACTGCGCCCGGCGAGCCGGCAGGGGAAGGCAGGCGGGCGAGGGCATGGAGCCGGACCGTTAGGCTCTCCGCATGGCTTCAACGGTGACGAAACTCCTCGTACACGTCACGTTTTCCACGAGGAACCGGGCGCCGCTGATCACGCCCGGCGTGGAGCCGGATCTCTACGCCTATGTCGGCGGCATCTGTCGGCGGTTCGATTCGCCATTGCTTGCCATGGGCGGCGTGGCCGATCACGTCCACATGCTCGTGAGCCTGAGCAAGAACATTGCCCTCAGCGCGTTCATGCTGGACGTCAAACGCGACAGCTCCAAGTGGTTGCACCGCCACGTGCCGGCGTTCCGTTGGCAGAACGGGTACTTTGCGTTTTCCATCGGCGCGTCCGCCGCGGCTTCGGTGACCGCCTACATCGCCCGGCAGAAGCAGCGCCACGCCCGCGTTTCGTTCCAGGATGAAGTGCGGGCGTTCTTCAAGAAGTACGGCCTGACATGCGACGAGCGGCAC
>JAHCJH010000175.1 GCA_026126345.1 Phycisphaeraceae bacterium
GGTACGTGCGGTCGAAGCCGCTCCGCGCCAGCGACGCGTTGGGGTTGTACATGTGGGGTGGCTGGAGCGACACGCTCGCGACCGGCGCGGCGGTGTTCGCGCTTGTTCACTCCGCACTCGAGACGCATCGGTTCGTCTACGGGGAAGCCGCCGACTGGGCGACCGACTGGTCTCGTCCTGACTCGGAAATCGAGGACCTGAGCGCCATAGCCCAAGCATTCCACGAGCAGGCAGACTCCGAAGTCGAGTCGATTGCGGGGGCGTACGCGCCCTTCATCGCGAAGGTCGAAGTGCTGAAGCTTGCTCAGAAGGCGATCAAGGGCTTCCGATTCAGCCGGAAGGTCACCGCTGCGTTCACCAGATGGTTCCACAAAGGGCCCGCCAATGTGGACGTCTACATGACCCGCCGCAATGGCAAGTGGTACGTTGGCATCACCAACGACCTCAGCAGACGTGGATATGAGCATGGCACGGATCTCACGCCACTCGCTAAGGGACTGACACGGAACCAGGCCAGGGCGCTGGAGGCAGCGCTTATTCGGCGTGGAGGTGCAAAGCTAGATAACATGATCCAGAGCGTTGCGGACGATCATCGATTCGCGGAGTGGATTGTCCAGTGGGGTGACGAGATGGTGAAGAAACTGGAGAAGAGGCGCACGATCCCTTTCTGAGGCCGGAAGCAGCAGGAGCCCATGATGGCGCGATTCAAGCCTCGGTACTTCCAGAAGATCAAGATCAGCCGCGGGCCACGCCGCGTCGGGGAGATCTTCGCGATCAAGTTCAAGGGCGTCGGCTATTTCTTCGGGCGGGTCATCCGGGACGATTGCGCCATCTGCCCGCCGCTCTTTGGCGGCCCGTGGGAGCGGGAGAAGGGGCGCTACCTCATCTACGTGTACAAAGACGTCTCCCGCCGCATCGAGGATGTTCCGGATCTGCGGCGCGACCGGTTGCTCATCCCGCCGTCGATCCAACTGGGTAACGGAGGATGGACCACGGGGCACTTCGCAACCGTTGCCTTCAAGCCGCTCACCAAGGAGGATGTGCTGCCGCGGCATTGCTTCTGCCTCGGGATGCACCGGACGGATCGGTGGCCGCCCGGTTCCGGACCGGAGCAGTACTGGGACGAGTACGGGCGCCGGCTGCGCAAGCGAACCGAACCGTGCGGCATCTGGGGTGTCGGGGGCTACGGGGCGCTCGAGAACAAGATGGCCAGAGCGCTGGGACTCCCGTACGACCCAGACGTTGATTAGGGCGACGACAGCGCGGCGTGCCCGAGCATTGGGCCCGTCGTCCTAAGGGTGCGATCGCTGGAGTCGGCGGGCACCGAGCTGTGAGCTGAAGTTCATGTCCGAACCCGCAGACCTGTTGCCGGATCTTGCAGTTCCATCTCCCCAGCGACTGCTGGAGCGGTGGCGCGCGGTATCGCTCATCGAGGAGCTCGGGTTCGGAGCCGGCCGGGCCGTGGAGTTCTACACGGTCCGAATCGTTCCCGGGCGCGGCGTCGTCGCGCACATGGGTGCCGGCGACCGAGCCGCTGCGTGGATGGCCGTCGCCGGCGGGTGCTACGCATTCGTCGGAGGCTGGCAGTATCACCCGAACTTCAGCCGCGTCACCGAGCGCCGAATCCGTGGCAATCTCCGGTTGGCCCCGGTCAACGTCCGGTCCTTGCTGCCGCCGGCCTATCCCAAGTCGATGGGCATGGCGTTCGGACTTCTGTCCGCCGCGGCACGAGGGCCCTGGGAAGACCTGACGAACGCAGATCCGGAGTGCCGATGGTCGGCGCAGTTTCCCGAGTGTCCGCTTCTGTATGGATCGTTGCGCACGGCGGCCTCCCGGCTGCGCCGCGCGTTCGGCATTCCCGATGCTGGCGATCCCATTGCCCATGTTCTGCGCGGACGCCCGCTGACGGTCGCCGCTGCGCGAAGCCTGATGCGCCGATTCGACCGGCTTGCCGCTGTTCGAGCCGCATCGCGGTGCGGCTACGAGATCGACGCCGAACTGCGCGTATGACCGTTCAGGGCCGCCAGCGTGCTCGTCGTGCCGGAGACTCGCCGTGTTCTCTTGCGCATCGTGATGACGGCGCTGTTGATGATCGGCTCCCCACGATCTCGGCTGCCACACGTGGTTCTTGAGGGAGAACCGCGCGTTCGAGCGCCGCGGCCGAACACTGGTGTCGAGGCGCTGTATGCTCCGGCAGTTCCTTTGGGACACCGCAGAGGCAGCCCGTACGGGCCGACTCGATCCGAGCAACTTCCTCGAACCATGAAGATCTCGCCGTATTGCGAACTCTCCTCGTTGTGGGATCGTCGACCCGGGCAGGTGCCGCGTCAGTGGGTGCATGTCCCGTACTCCGTTGAACGCGCGGCGATCATCGGCCGACGCTGGAAGCTGGGGACAGTCAAATTGACGAGCGATCGTCGCACGCGCCTTGAGGATTTTCCGGCGTGCGTCTTGCCGGTCATGTCTGAGCGAGCTCGCCGTTTGCTGGACGATCTTCTGAGTCCGGACGGCATGTTCGCTCCGGTGAAACTGATCCGCAACGGCACGCAGGTGCCGCGTGACTACGTGCTGTTTCACTGCCATCGACATCTTCGGCGCACAGCCGCACATCGGCCCGCGTCGATCGGCCGGAACGGCGCGGCGCCGCACCCTCAACGATCTCGCGGAGCGTGTTTCGCCAGCGTTCCGGATGGGGTCAACGCGTTTCGGTGGCGCGATACGCCGGACACGCTTCTTGTGTCGCGAGCGGTTGCGACGCTGCTCATGGAGTCGGGCCTATCGGGTTGGATGCTCTGCGATCCCGAAAAGCCCCCAGCCGGCACGGGCACGGTCGTGTCGCACGTCGTTCCGCGTTGAGATACACCCGGCTTCGGTTCGGGAGCATGCAATGCAAGGCCGCACGCCTCGGCTCTCGCGCCGTCTCTTCACCTCGTGCTGCGAACTGGTCTTTACAACCTGGCCCTAGGTTTTCGGAATGCACTCGGCTTCGATGGAGTACGCTTCGCATCGAGGGGCTGCCATGGAACTTCAGGAGCAGGACTTCCTTGTACCGCACGCACCCAAGCCATCCCGGGCCTTGGAGGGAGATTTCTTCACGCTGCGCACAGGGCATGGTTTGGAGCTCATGGGGCGGGTGGCGGAGACTGTGCCCAACGGCCTTGGAGTCTTCGGCGGCACCAAGGTCATCTACCTGTACGCACCGAAGGAGATCGCCGACCCCGAGTCAACGGCTGTCCCGGTCACCCGGATATGGCTCGGGCCGATGATGGTCAACGATGAGGGCTGGTCGGACCGGTATTTTCTTCGGATCTGCAGCCGGCCATTCATGCCTGGAGAACGACTCCGCCGCCATGTACTCTGGACAGGGAGCATCGACTCACTGACAACGGTGAATACTCAGGCCTTTGTCGGGCCGTTGCCGGAGCGGCTCGGGTACTGGAGCCTATGCCTGCTCGGTGGCATCGCCGACAGGATCAAGGAGAAACTCGGCGGTCTTCCGGACTTCAGCACGCCGCCGACGGTTCACCCCGGCGTCGGCACACCGCGGGAGTTCGCGGACCGCGTGAAGCAGGTGCTCGCCAACAAGTGGGCCCACGCGCTGGCCGACCTCTCCGAGCGCACGCCCGAAGATCGTCGCGAGATTCTGCATCTGCTGTCAGACCTGACCGACACGCAGCGCGCCCGGCTGGTGATCGAGGGCGCGGGGTGACCCCCACCCCGGCGTCCCCGCGTCGGCCGGCCGCTGGTCCACGACCGACCTGACCGGCCAGGACGTCCGCTCCATCGCCCACGACACCGACGGCGGAAGCCGCATCCTCCAGGAACTCCGCGGCGGGGCGGGGGGCCCGGTGTCGGGGCCGGCGTACGTCTACGACAAGGCCGGCAACGTCCTGTCCGACGGCCGGCACGTCTTCCAGTACGACGCCTGGAACCGCCTGGTGCAGGTCAGCCGCATCGCCGCCGGCACGGGCCAGCCGGGCTCGATGTGGCACACCGTCCAGCCCGGGGCCCTGGTCAAGCACTTCACCTACGACGGCCTGGGCCGGCTAGTCCGCGTGCAGTCGCCCTTCCTCAACCCCGACCAGCCGCTGGGCGTCAACCGCTCCGAGCGGCTGTACTACGACGGGGTTCGCCGCATCCAGGAACTGGTGATCGACCCGGTCGCCAGCAAAGAGACCGCCGAAA
>JAHCJH010000176.1 GCA_026126345.1 Phycisphaeraceae bacterium
GCAGGGATGGCTGTGGAGCAAGGCCGTTCCACCCGACCGACTGGAGAGGTTGATGGTCGACGGGATGCGGGTGGGAACCCGGCGTGAGCTCGAATCGAGGAGCCGAAACCATGCAAGGCACTGACGCACGTGCCGATGCGACGGCGGGCGGTCTTCGCCGCCGTGCGGGAACGGACATGTGCCGGGACGCTCTCTGCGCTGACCGGGGCGGCCCTGTCGCGCGCGCGACCACGATGCTGCGGGCCCGGCGCCGCCTCCGATTCTGTTGCTGGGCATCGTCATGACCTCGCGCGGCCTGCGGGGGCGGGCCGACCCAGCGCGTCGCGTGTCCAGTGTCTGCGCCTCGCGGAGTTGTGCACGTGTGGGACATTGACTCAACTACCTCCCTGCTCCGCAGCATGAGCAGCGCCGCAAACCCGCGGGCGTTGCTGGGCGTGCTCCTGACGCACGCTGAGCGTGTGTTCAACGTTCAGCGTGCGATCGTTCTGACCCGGGAAGGACTGGAGTACCCGTTCTTCCGGGTTGTCTTCACAGCGGAGCGTGGTGCCCGTCCGGTCGATGGCGTCGCTGGTTCTGAGTTCGTCGGGCAGGGCGGGCTGCTTGCCGACCTCTTGTACGCCGGCCAGTTCCATCGGATGGCGCCGATCCTTGTCGGCGCCGGAGATCCGTCGAGTGCGCTGCTGCGCGACTGTCGGTCGCTCGTAGCCTTTCCCATGTTTGACCACGGAGAGTGCAGCGGCATGGTCGTCCTGCTCGGGCCATCTGGTGACGAATGCAGCGTCCATGACCTTTGCGGACTGGCGATCATGGGGTCACTTCTGCAGCGCGCCGATCGCGCAGAAGCGCTCGCGCAGCGGCTTGAGATCGCCTGCCGCACGCTGAACACCGAACTCGCCGCGGCCGCGAGCGTGCAACGCTGGCTGCTGCCGCCGTCAACGTCATCCAGCGCGGCGGTCGGCGTCGCCTCGTTCTACCGGGCGGCACAGCACTGCGGCGGAGACTACTACGACGTCGGACCTCTGCCCGACGGTCGGATCGGCGTCCTGGTCGCCGACGTCAGCGGGCACGGCGCGGCCGCCGCGGTACTCATGGCCATTCTGCGCACGGTCGTTCACGACGATGTGGATCGTTTCGGCGTGGGAGGGCCGGCCGCACTCCTGGACCACGCTCACCAGCACCTGTGCGCGATCGGCCTGCCGAGCCGGGGCGCGTTCATCACGGCCTTTGCGGGGACTCTGGACTCAGACACGGGGCGCTTCACCTACTCGTGCGCCGGCCACCCTCCGCCGCGGCTGCTCCGGGCCGCGGACCGTGCCGTGATGTCCGTCGCTGGCGCCGGCTCGCTACCGCTGGGGATTCTGGACGACTCCACCAGCTATGTGGAGGAGACCATCCACCTGCAACCCGGCGACCTTCTTCTGTTCTACAGCGATGGGATCACCGAAGCGCGATCGCCTTCGGGGGCGTTTTTCGGGACAGCCCGTCTGGACCGCGCACTGCTTGAACTGCCCGTTGACGCCACACCGGACATGGTTGTCGGTGTGATTGAAGATGCCATCCGCCGCTTCGCGGGCATCGGATCACCGGGCGACGATCAAACACTTCTGGCCGTGCGTTGGCAGCCGGGGGAACTCCAGGAAACCAAGGCGAGGGCGGTGAGCACACCGGTCGGCCCTCGCCTCGAAAGCGAGGAAGGCTCATGATCGACGGTGCATGTGACGCAACGGCACGGATTCACTCGCGCAAACGCGTGCTCGTTCTCGGTGGCGGCTTCGGTGGGGCCTACGCGGCCCGCATGCTCGGCCGCACGCTCGGCGCACGCGCGGATGTCGAGGTGGTGCTGATCAGCCAGGAGAACTATCTGCTTTTCACACCCATGCTCCACGAAGTGGCCGCCGGCGACCTTCACCCGCCCGACATCGTCGCGCCACTCCGTCGGTTTCTGCGGAACGTCCGCTTCATCCAAGGTGAAACCGTGTCGATCGACCTCCAGTCCCGGAGGGTGAACTGTACGGTGGGGCCGCTCCGACGCCCTCAAGAAGTGTCGTACGACTACCTGCTCCTGGCGCTCGGATCGGAGACGAACTTCTTCGGAATGGCGGGCGTGGCCGAGTATGCCTCGTCCATGAAGACCTTGGGCGATGCCGCGCTGCTCCAGAACCGCATGGTGGCGCTGCTGGAGGATGCTGCGACCGAGCCGGACGAAGCGGCGCGGCGACGGCTGGTGACCTTCGTCGTTGCCGGCGGCGGGTTCGCGGGCGTGGAAACCGCCGGGGCCATGAACGACTTTCTCCGAGACGCGATCCGGCAGTACCCGGAGCTTGATCCATCGATGCTGAGGCTTGTGCTCGTTCATTCCGGTGAGGCGCTTCTTCCGGAGCTTGGCGACCGCCTCGGGCGATACGCCGAAGAGCAACTTCGACGCCGAGGTGTGGAGATCGTGGTCGGCGCTCGCGTCACCGGCTACGACCGGTGGGTGGTGACTCTGTCTCGGGGGGAGTCGATCCCCGCCAACACGCTCGTCTGGACGGCGGGCGTCAAGCCGGCGCCGACGGTCGAAGCGCTCCCCGTCGAGAAGATGAAGGGCAGGCTCAAGGTGAACATGTGCTTGGAACTCGCCGGGCACGAGGGTGTCGTATGGGCGGTTGGCGACTCGGCCGCTGTGCCCGACGGGCGTGGTGGGTTCCATCCTCCAACGGCGCAGCATGCGATGCGGCAGGGATTGGCCGCGGCGAAGAACATCGCGGCCGCGCTCGATCGCCGTGAACCGAAGCCTTTTCGATTCTCCACCATCGGACTGCTGGCCTCCATCGGCCATCGCACGGGTGTCGCACAGATCCTCGGGGTCCGCTTCTCCGGCCTCGCGGCGTGGTGGCTGTGGCGATCGGTGTATCTTCTGAAGTTGCCAGGATTGGCCAAGAAGGTCCGCGTCGCGATCCAATGGACGCTTGACCTGATGTTCCCCCGTCAGGTCGAACAGTTGCTCACGCTCAGAGCCCTTGAACAGGTTGAACGGCTCGCATCTCAGGTGCACAGCGGACAGTCGGAACAGCCGCGGTGAAGTGCTTTTGGAGCGAGCCGATGATCGGCCGTTGAGAAGCGTCCGCGTTCCAGACCGTACGATCGTGCGGTCGGGTGGCGGCTCTCCTGCTGAGCGTCGAGCGAGTTGAACTCCTGCTCGAGGCCCTCCTCGCTGCTCTTGCGGGTGTAGATCGCGCACCGCACCGTGGCCCGGGTGTCGAATGCCGCGCGATCGGTTGTGACAGGACGTTTGCTCATTCCGTGACCTCCCGGTCCGTCAAGCCGAAGAAGAGCATGCCGTTCCAGTGCGAGCCCGTGATCGCGTGGGCGACGGCGCTCAGCGACCGGAAAACCTGCCCGTCGTACTCAAAGCCGTTGGGAAGCACGATCACACGGTACTCGTGCGCCTTGAAGTTCCTCGTGAGTTTGGTCCCCGGAACCGGAACACGCGGGTCACGCTTGAGCGACAACCTGCCCGAGACCGTCCGCAGCGGCCCGACCGGTTGCGGCTGGGGGTGGAGCGTCGCCTCGTCGCCGTCCTTCGGCGGCTTGACCCGAAGGTCGGCGTCGCGGGCCAGTTCCCGGGCTCGGTCCCGCGCCCGCTCCGAAAGGTCGCCCTCGGCCAGTGCTTGGATCCGCCACGCGACGCGGCGGAAGAGCCACTGTCGATTGCCCGACCGCGCCGGCTCGCCGAATACCTCGGCGTACCGGGCCTGCAGTTGACCCACCGTCATCCGTTCCAAGCCCGCGATCTGTCGCTTCACGTCGTCAGCCATGCTGCTCTCCGGCCTTGCCCGCGGTCCCCAGGGGGTGTTCACCCGTGGGACCGCGAGCGACGACACTGAGGGCGGCATGATCCGGGAGTTCAAGTCCATCGCCGTGGGAATCTTCCCGCGGCATGTCCAGCGTCGGCGCGCCCGCGATGCGGGCCAAGCCAGTAGCGATCAGGTCAACCAGTTCCCGCCGGCGAGTGCGGGGATCGGCGAATGCGTCGGCGCGGCATCGCAGCCGCCGCGCCGCGGGCGTGTGGGTCGGATCGGGCATCGGTGCTCCTCGACGGCGGCCCTTCGAGACCGCTGGGGATCACCGCCCTATATCTGCGCGCGGTATCGAAACTGTCGCGCTGTCGACGACACGAGCCAGGTCGGATCAGCGAA
>JAHCJH010000177.1 GCA_026126345.1 Phycisphaeraceae bacterium
TGGAGAGTTCGACGATGCGGCGCTGGGTGGCCTCGGCGTCGGCGAGGCGGTCGTCGGCGTCGGGGCGTGGGTCGGCCTCGACGGTGGTCTTGCTGGGGGCGGCGGCTTCGGCGGGGGCGGGGCCGGCGTTGGCGGCGCGGGCGGGGTCGGGGGCGAGGCGGTCGGCGTCGGGCAGGGCGGCGGTGACGCCGACGGCCTCGGGCGACTGGCTGGCGAGCAGCTGGTTCTGCACCTGCAGGAGCTGGGTGCGCAGTTCCTCGGCGCGCCGGTTGGCCTCGTGGGCCTCGGCCAGGGCGAGGCTGGTGGCGATGAGCCCGCCGGCCAGGGCCAGCACGATCGCCCCGCCGGCCGCGACGGGCAGGGCGTGCCGGCGGAGATACTTGCGCAAGCGGTAGCGGGCGGACTCGGGCCCGGCCAGCAGGGGGCGGCGCTCGAGGTAGTTGCGGATGTCGTCGGCGAGCTCGACGGCCGAGCGGTAGCGCTCGGTGCGGTCCTTGCGCATGGCCTTGAGAGGGATCCATTCGAGCTCTCGCGACAGTTCGCGGGCCAGGGCGCGGGGTTCGGCGCGGCGGCGCTGGGCGATGGCGAGCGCATCGCCGTCGGCCAGGGTGGACAGACGGGTGCTGGGGCGGGGCGGATCGACTTCGCGGATGATGCGCTGCATCTCGACCAGGGAGAGGCGGCGGATGTGGCTTGAATCGAGCGGCAGCACGCCGGTGAGCAGCTCGTAGAGCACGACGCCCAGGGCGTAGACGTCGGTGCGGGTGTCGATGTCGAGCGCGTTCATCTCGGCCTGCTCGGGGGACATGTACTCGGGGGTGCCGACGATCTGGCCGACCTCGGTGTAGGCCGGGGCGTCGGCGGCGCCGGCGGTGCGGCCGTGCAGGGCCTTGGCGACGCCGAAGTCGATGACCTTGGGCACGGGGCGCTGGCCGATGAGGGCGACGAGGATGTTGGAGGGCTTGAGGTCGCGGTGGATGATGCCCTTGCTGTGGGCGTGGTGCACGGCCTCGCAGACGGGGATGAACAGCTCGAGCCGCTGGCGGGTGGAGAGCTTGTGGCGGTCGCAGTAGGCGGTGATGGGCTCGCCGGCGACGTGCTCCATGACGAAGTAAGGCCGGGCGCGCTGCGTGACCCCCGCGTCGAGCACGCGGGCGACGTTGGGGTGGTCGATGATGGCCAGGGCCTGGCGCTCCTGCTCGAAGCGCTGCAGGACCGCGCGGGAGTCCATGCCGGGCTTGACGACCTTGAGCGCGACGCGCCGGGCGATGGGCTGAGACTGCTCGGCCAGGTAGACCACGCCGAAGCCGCCCTCGCCGATGACGCTGAGCAGGCGGTAGGGGCCGATGGCGCCGTTCTCGGCGGCGATGAGGTCGGTCAGGATGAGGCTGCTGGGCGGGCCGGCGAGCGTGGGCGTGTCGGGGCCGACGGACGGGTCGTGACCGTGACCGTGGCCCGGGCCGTGGCCCGGCCCGGGGTCGATCGTCGGGTTGTCGTGCGCGGAGGGCACGGGGTGAGTGTACCGCTGGAGGGGCGCGGCCTGAACCGCGGGCGCCGGCGCGGCGCGGGCACAACGTCGGTGGGGCGGCGCGATTGCCGCGGGGCTCAGACGCCGGCGGTGCGGGCCGACAGGGCGTGGCGGGCGCGGGCGAGCCAGGATTCGGAGGGGACGGCCCAGGGGCGGAACTTCTCGAGCACGCCCTGCTCCTCGCTGTGGAACAGCGCGCGGTTCTGGCCGATGAGGCCCGCGGCGGGGCCGTCGATCAGGGCGCTGGAGTCGGTGGGGCTCATCTGGAAGAGCACGCGCACGTCGAACTCTCGCAGCGACTGGCGCGAGAGCGTGCGGTCGAGGTTGGTCACCGTGTCGCACCAGGCGACGGTGTGCACGCCCAGGGCCGGGCCGTCGCTGAGGATCTCGGCGAACATGCGGTCGGGCGCGGGGGCGGCGGCGTCGCCGGCGTCGGAGAAGCCGAACTCGTCTTCTTTCTTGCGCAGGGCGCGGAATCGCTGCAGGCCGTGGATGAAAAGGTAGAGCCCCGGGGCGCGCGCGGGCGCTGCGCCGGTGTCGGCGGCCTTGCGGCGCTGCAGCTCGGCGTGGACGCGGGCAACGGCGTCGGTGGCCTCGCGGTACTCGGGGCACAGCGCCCCCTGCGGCAGCCACGCGCCGATCGAGGCCAGGAGGCCCGCGCCGGGCTCGTCGGTCGGCGTGCCGTCGAGCACCACAAAGCGCGGGCAGAGCATCTCGGCGGCGCCGGGGGGCGACGGCGGCTCCTGCGCCGCCAGGCCGATCATGCCGACGGCGATCATGGCCAGGGCCGACTCGTCCTTCTGGCCGACGATCAGCGTGTTCGTGCCGCTCTGGCGACGGAACACCGAGGCCGTCGCCTCCTTGATCGACACCGGCTCGCCGAGCCACAGGCGCGGCGCGGCGGGGGCGGCCTCGGGCGGGGCGGGGGCTTCGAGCAGCGCCGCCAGCGGAGCCAGGCGCGATACATCGGCGGGCACGTTGCCCTCGAAGACGATGGGCGGCTCGGCGGGCGCTGGGCGGGCGCGGGCCTCGGCCCGGACGCGCCCGAGGAAATCGTCGCGCTGCTCGTCGGGAAGCCACACGACCTGGAACGGGCTGTTGCCCTCGACGGCCCCGCTGGCGTCGTTGTAGATCGCCTCGCCCGGGCGGCTGAGCAGGCGCGGGGCGGAGTTGTCGTCGCTCATGATGAGGTAGGCGTCGGCTTCGGAGCACTGCAGCGCGATACGCACGGCCATCTGGCCGATGGTGCTTCGGGCCAGCGAGTACGCCCCGCCGAGCGTCTGGCTGCCGAGCACCACGTGCATGCCGAAGGCCCGGCCCTGGCGCACCAGCCGGTCCAGCAGCAACGTGGCCTCCTGGGCGATCTTGTCGTCCTCGACGAACAGTTCCTGGAACTCGTCGACGATCAGCAGCACGCGGGGCATGGGCGTGCCGGGAGCGGCCTGGCGGAAGCCGGCAAGGTCCTGCACGTTGAGGTCGCGGTAGAGGTTGCCGCGGCGCTTGAGCTCGGCGTCGAGCCGGCGGAGCACGCTGAGGCCGAACTCGCGCTCGGACTCGATGGCGATCACGCGGGCGTGCGGCAGGGCGTGGGTGACGTAGGTCTTGAACTCGACGCCCTTCTTGAAGTCGACGAGGTAGAGCTCGACCTGCCCGGGGGCGTACCAGAGCGCGGCGGAGGTGATGATGGCGTGGAGCAGGGTGCTCTTGCCCGAGCCGGTGCGGCCGGCGATGAGCGCGTGCTGGGCGGTGCCCTTGCCCAGCGTCAGATGCTGCAGCTTGGTGGCGCCGGCGCGCCCGATGGGGACGGTGACGTCGCGGTCGCTGGCCAGCGACCACTGTTCGCCGGGGCCGGGGGCGACGGTGGCGAAGGGAACCTGCACGCGGGTGGAGTCCTTGAGCGACTCGCCGAGGCGGTGGATGAGATCGGTGAAGGCCTGCTCGGGCGGCGGGGCGTCGAGCGAGAGTTCGAGGCCGTTGAAACCGCCGTCTTCGCGCACGAAGCGGCCGGCGCGGTAGACCAGGCGCACGCCGGCGGCCTTCTCCAGGTCGGCCATGTGCAGCCCGGGCGGGGGCTTGTGGCGGGCGTCGGCGAGGATGAGCGTGTAGACGCCGCAGCGCGGGCCGCTGGCGATGATGCTCGCCAGGCGCTTGGCGGCCTGGTCGGTGAGATTGGTGGGGAAGTCGGCCAGGACCAGGAAGCGGTACGGCTCGGCGACCTCGCCGGCCTGGGCGTTGTAGGCGTCGATCGACTCGTACTCGTTGCGGAGGTACTTCTGGATCACGTCCTCCATGTGCTCGGTGAGGTCGGTGAGCTTCTGCTCGATGTGGCGCGGCTCGGTCCAGATCTTGTCGCCGACGATCGCCTGCTCGTAGTCGGACAGGTGCATGAACCCGGCGAAGCTCTGGCCCAGGCCGACGGGGTCGATGAGCGTGAAGCGCACCTTGCCGGCGGGGAAGCTGGTGAGCAGGCGCAGCACCGTCTGCTGCAGGGCGGCGACGCCGGCGGCGCGCCCGTCGGGCCCGGCCTGGATCAGCAGCGAGGCGCGCTGCGGGAACTGCAGGGCCACAGGCAGATCGAACCGCGCCGGCAGCGACAGGGCCAGGCCGTCGC
>JAHCJH010000178.1 GCA_026126345.1 Phycisphaeraceae bacterium
CAGCGCCGGGGGGCCGCCGCCGGGCGGGTGCTCCAGCGTGCAGTCCCACCGGCTGGCGTTCACGTCGATCGGCCGGACCTCCACGCCGTGCTCCTGCGCATCGCGGACGATCTGCGCCGGGGCGTAGAAGCCCATGGGCTGGCTGTTGAGCAGCGCCGCGCCGAAGGCCGCGGGGTGGTGGTGCTTCAGCCAGCAGGAGGCATAGACCAGCAGCGCGAAACTCGCGGCGTGGGACTCGGGGAAGCCGTACTCGCTGAAGCCCTTGATCTGCTCGACGCAGCGCTCGGCGAACTCCGTGCTGTAGCCGCGGGCGGTCATGCCGTCGATGATCTTGCGTCCGAAGCGGACGATGAGGTCGCCCTTGCGTTTCCAGGCGGCCATGGCGCGCCGCAGCGCATCGGCCTCGCCGGGGGTGAAGCCGGCGGCGACGATGGCCAGGGCCATGGCCTGCTCCTGGAACAGCGGCACGCCCAGGGTTCGGCCGAGCACGGCGCGGACGCGCTCGTCGGGGTACCAGGCGGGCTCCTGCCCGTTGCGCCGGCGGAGGTAGGGGTGGACCATCTTGCCCTGGATGGGCCCGGGGCGGACGATCGCCACCTCGATCACCAGGTCGTAGAAGCAGCGCGGGCGCAGACGCGGGAGCATCGACATCTGCGCCCGCGACTCGATCTGAAAGACGCCCACCGTGTCGGCACGGCAGATCATGTCGTACACCCCGGCGTCCTCCGGCGGGATGGTGTGCAGCTCCAGCGGCGGCCGGGGCGGGCCGGGCGCGGCGTTGACGAGCTCCATCGTCTTGCGGATGCACGTCAGCATGCCCAGGCCCAGGCAGTCGATCTTCAGCAGGCCCATGGCGTCCAGGTCGTCCTTGTCCCACTCGATCACCGTGCGGTCGGGCATCGCGGCGTTCTCGATGGGCACGGTCTCGCACAGCGGCCCGCGGCTGATGACGAAGCCGCCGACGTGCTGCGAGCGGTGGCGCGGGAAGCCGGCGGCCTGGCGGCAGAGCGCGGCCAGCCGGCGGATGGTGGGGTCGGCGGGGTCCAGGCCGATCTCGGCCAGGCGCTCGGGGGGGACCGTGCCGTCGGACCAGAGCTCGAGGTTCCGCGCCAGGCGGTCGGTGCAGTCCAGCGACAGGCCCAGGGCCTTGCCGATCTCGCGGACGGCGCTGCGACCGCGGTAGGAGATGATCTCGGCGGTCAGCGCGGCGCGGTCGCGGCCGTACTTGCCGTAGATGTACTGCAGCACCTCCTCGCGGCGCTCGTGCTCGAAGTCGATGTCGATGTCGGGCGGCTCGTTGCGCTCGCGGCTGATGAACCGCTCGAAGAGCAGGCTGATGCGGTCGGGGTCGACGCTGGTGACGCCCAGGCAGTAGCAGACGGCCGAGTTGGCCGCGGCGCCGCGCCCCTGGCAGAGGATGCGGCGCCCGCGGGCGAAGCGCACGATGTCGTGCACGGTCAGGAAATAGGGCGCGTAGCGGAGCTCGTCGATGAGGGCCAGCTCGTGGAGGATCTGGGCCCGCACCTTCTCGGGCACGCCGCGGGGGTAGCGCTCGCGTGCGCCGGCCCACGTGAGTTCGGCCAGGTGGCTCATGGGCGTGGCGCCGGGGGGCACGACCTCGTCGGGGTACTCGTAGCGCAGGCAGTCGAGACTGAAGGCCCCGGCGCGCCGGGCGATCTGCACCGAGCGGGCCAGGGCCTGCGGGCAGCCGGCCATGAGGCGGGCCATCTCAGCCGGGGGCTTGAGGTGGCGCTCGCCGTTGGGCTGCAGGCGCAGGCCCGCGTCGGCCAGGGTGCAGCCGTGGCGCACGCAGGTGAGCACGTCCTGCAGCGGCCGCCGCTCGGGGGCGTGGTGCAGCACGTCGTTCACCGCCGCCAGCGGCGCGTCCAGCCGCTGCGCCAGGGCCCGGGCCTGCCAGAACCGCTCGTCGTCGTCCGGCCCCAGGCGGCGCGCGATCGCGACCGACAGCCGGTCGTCGTCGAACACCCCGCGCAGCGCGGCCATGGTGCGCAGGGCCGCATCGTCGGGCGTCGCCGGCGGCTGCACCACCGCCAGCAGGCCCGCGTGCAGTTCGAGCAGGTCGTGCGCCGTCAGCACGCAGTCGCCCTTGTCGGCGCGGCGCTTGCCGATGGTCAGCAGGCGGCAGAGCCGGCCGTAGGAATCGCGGTCGGTCGGGTAGAGCAGCACGCCGATCGGCGGGCCGGGTTCGTGCGGGCGCAGCAGCACCCGGCTGCCGACCACCAGCGGCAGGCCGGCCTGCCTGGCCGCGACGTGCGCCCGCACCACGCCGCCG
Source organism: Phycisphaeraceae bacterium (assembly GCA_026126345.1). Lineage (GTDB taxonomy): Bacteria > Planctomycetota > Phycisphaerae > Phycisphaerales > UBA1924 > JAHCJH01. The sequence goes on from JAHCJH010000178.1 coordinate 2,294, forward strand.
AGGGTGTGCGTGTCGGTGACGGCGATGGCCGCCAGCCCGAGCTCGGCGGCGCGCTCCACCAGTTCCTCGGGGTGGCTGGCGCCGGTGAGAAAGTCGTAGTTGGTGCGGACCGACAGCTCGGCGTAGGCCGGCTCGGTTCGCGGGCGTGGCGCGGCGGACGGGGCGTCGGGCATCGCTCACTCCCACAACCCGTGCACGAACCACCCTCCGCCGGGCAGCGCGCGGTAGACCCACAGCCACAGCGCCGAGTCGGTCTGCACACGGAAGTAGTCCCGCCCCCCGCGCCGGTTCAGCCACCACGGCAGGCCGATGCGCTCCGGGCCCGCGGCGAAGGCCACGGCGTGGTCCCGCCCGCGCCAGCGCAGCCGCGACGGCGGACCGTCGGGTGCCAGGGCGACGGCGTCGGCCGGCTCGGGCGGTTCGAGCAGCGCGGTGGGGCGGTCGGCGTTGATCAGGCGGGCGTGGTCGACGGGCGGGGCGGGCTCGGCGGCGGGCCGGCGGAAGAAGACGCGTTCGGGGCAGTGCGTCGGCGCGACGCCGACGGTGGCGACGCCCCCGGGCCCCAGCCGGTCGGCCAGGGTGTCGATGAGTTCGCCCAGGCGGGCGTGGGCGCGTGGGTCGCCGGCGGCGAGCCCGGGCGCGGACCAGTGGGCGGTCTGCTGGTGGCGCAGTGGTCCGGTGGCGGTGGCGGTGATCCGGATCGACTCGACGCCGAAGCCCAGGTGCAGCGACTCCAGCCGCGGGCGCAGCAGCGACCACAGGTGCCGCTCGCTGAGGCTCGGGCGGCTCAGGTGCACGGTCACGGCCAGCGGCTCGAGCCCCGGGCGGGCCAGGTCGGCCCGCAGGCGTCGCACCCCGCGCTGCCGCCGCTCGAGCGCGCTCACCAGCCGCCCGAGCGCCAGTCGCGCGCCGGCCAGTACCGACTCCTGAGCGGTGGTGGGGCCGTCGAAGGCCAGTTCGCAGCGTGACGGCTCGGGCACGGCGACCGGGGTGATCCACTCGGCGGCCTGGCCCAGCATGCGGTCCAGCCGCAGCAGCAGCCGGTCGCCGAAGCGCGCGTGCAGCGACCGCCGGCCCAGCGCCAGCACCTGGCCGATCGTGTCCACGCCGATCTCCAGCAGCGCCGCGTGGTCGGCGTCCTCGAGTTCCATCGCCGCGACCGGCAGCGGCTCCAGCGCCGCACGAAGGTCCCGGGGCCCGACGACCAGGCGCGACCGGGGGCCGAACCGCGCCAGCGCCCGCGCGCCGGCGAAGGTGGGGGCCAGCGCCGCACGCCCGGTGAATCCGCGACCCGCCGCGGCCCGCACGACCCGCGCGACCAGCCCCTGTGGCCCGCCGAAGAGGTGGTCGCAGCCTGTAACTTCCAGCAGCAGGCCGTCGGGCGGGTCGGTGGCGACGGTGGGGGTGAAGCGCGTGGCCCAGACGGCCAGGCGGCGCAGCGCGCGGGCTTCGGCGTCGGGGTCATGGGGCAGGGTCTCGATGCGCCGGCCGGGCATGAGCGCGCGGGCGTGGGCCAGGGTCATGCCGGGCAGCACGCCGGCCCGCGACGAAGCGGCGCAGCAGGCGGCGACGGTCTGCCGCTGGCCGACCGTGCGGATCACCAGCAGCGCCCCGGGCCGGTCGGGGTCAGGCGCCGGCGGCCCGGGCTTCCGGCGCGACGCCAGTTCCACCGTCCACCTCGGCAGGTACAGCGACAAGGCCATGGGCATGACGCCACTCCACGTTCCACGTGCGGGCCTGGCCCGGCGACGGCCGGGCCCCCTTGCTGCGCATCAGTTCCACCTCCCAGCGCGGCCGGCCCGGCGCCCCCGGCA
>JAHCJH010000179.1 GCA_026126345.1 Phycisphaeraceae bacterium
TCCGCCTCGGCGGCCTCGGGGCTGGTCGAAGCCGCGTGCCACAGCGCGTGCACCTTGCCCGCCCAGCCTTCCGGGCACGAGGTCACGTGCAGCCGGCGGAAACGCGGGTCTTGGCCGGTGATGCGGTCGAGCACGCCGTCGGTGTCGTCGGTGCAGCGGTCGAGCACCCACAGCACGCGCAGCCGGGGGTACGCCTGGCGCACCAGGCTCTCGGCCAATCGGCCGATCACCTCCGCTTCGTTGTGCGCCGGCACCAGCACGCACACGCCGGGGGGCTCGACGCCCGGGCCGACCTGCGCCGCGGCCAGGGCCACGCCGTCGCGCGCCGTCGGCAGCGTTCGTAAGGTGCGCAGCGTGCGCCGCAGCGCCACGCTCCAGTACAGCCCGACCGCCGCGCCGATGGCGGCCCCGGCGATCCACAGGATGGTGATCCAGGTCGGCACGGGTTGACGCGGCGCACGGCCCGGCGAGCGACGCCGGTACACTCGGGACATGGCGGCCGACAAGCGTAGTCGAAAGGGCGACGACGGCCTCTCGCGCCGACGCTCGCCTCCCGGTGCGGCGGTGCGTCCGGGCGCGGCGGCGGGCCCGGGGTCCCGGGCGGCCGTACCGGAATCGGCATCGCCGCAGGCATCGTTCGATCCGCGCACCGTGTACGTGCTCGATCGCGCTGCGCTGCGTCGAATCGACCACCTCTGCGTCGAGCAGTTCGGACTCCCCACGCTGACGCTGATGGAGAACGCCGGGCGCGAAGCGGCGCTGGAGGCGATGACCGCCGTCGCCGGTGCAGCCGCGGGGGGTGTGGTCGTGGTTTGCGGGCGGGGCAACAACGGCGGCGATGGGCTGGCCGCGGCACGCCACCTGGCGAACTTCGGCGCCGCCGTCGCGGTGCTCCTGGCGCAGCCTCCGGAGGGATTCTCCGGAGACGCGGCGGTGAATCTCGGCGTGGTGCGTCGGATGGGGTTGCGTATGGCCGTGGCCCCGGCGCAGGGGGCCGACGGTTCGCTCGAGCGACTGGAGCGCGACCTGCCCGGCGGTCGGGCCGGCGTGGTCGTCGATGCGCTGTTCGGCACCGGCGTTGATCGCCCGATCGAGGGTGCGCCCGCCGAACTGATCGGCGAGATCAACCGGGCACGCCGTCGCGGCTCGGTCGTCGTGAGCGTGGACCTGCCCTCGGGCATGGATTGCGACACGGGACGTGGGTGGGCGGCGGGCGTCGCCGGCGGCATGGTGGAGGCGGACGTAATCGTGACGCTGGTGGGGGTGAAGCTGGGACTGGCGTTGCCGGCGGCCCAGGCGGGCCGGTCGGCCAGCCGGGCGGACGAGGCCATCGTGGTGGCGGACATCGGCGTTCCGGGCGAGCTGATCGGACGGTTCGGGCGACCGCTGGGCGACCTGGCCCCGGGGGTGGGCCGTCGGCCGCTGTCGGCGGCACGGAACCGCGGGGCGAACCACCGGGGCGGCCGGCCCGATGAATCCCCGGGAGAGCCCGGGCCGTAGATGAAGGCGGACCCCTAGGCTGGGGGACGCGCGTGGAGTGCTGGCGATGGCCGTTCGGATGGAGTTGTCGCGAATCCTGATCCGTGAGCTCAACGACTACCAGTTGATCGAGCTGCGGGAGGTCGCGCCCTCGGAGGACGGCGAGGGCGGCAAGGCGTACTCGCAGGTCGAAGGGGGCCGGTCGTTCCCCATCGTCATCGGCCTGCCCGAGGCCCACGCCATCGAGCGGCGGCTCAAGGGCATCCAGATCAAGCGGCCGCAGACGCACGACCTGCTGGCCAACGTGATCGAGGCCCTCGGCGGCAAGCTCGAGTCGATCACCATCAACGACCTGGCCGACCACACGTTCTACGCGCAGTTGAACGTGCGCGACAAGGCCGGGAGCGTGGTCAACATCGACTCGCGCCCGAGCGATGCGATCGCGCTGGGCATCGCCGGCAACGTGCCCATCCTCGTGGAGGAGCACGTGCTCGAGTCGGCGCAGAACGACGGGCAGGCGTGAGCCGGCCGGCCTCGGCGGGCGGCGGATCGCAGCGGAGTAGGCATGCACATGCACTCCGGGGATGAACACGACGCGCTGGATCTCTCGGCGCACATCGCGCCGGTGGCCTATGTGTCGGCGCAGGTGCCGGGCATCGGCGGCGTCATCAAGCAGCGCCCCGAGGATTTCATCGTCGAAGAGGTCCCCTCGTACGACCCCTGCGGCCAGGGCGAACACGTGTACCTGTACGTCGAGAAGCGGGGCCTCTCGACCACGCAGATGGTCGAGCTCGTTGCCCGGCACTTCGGCGTGCCCGCCGGCCACGTGGGCGTTGCCGGGCTCAAGGACCGGCACGCCGTCACCCGGCAGGTCGTTTCCGTGCACGTCCCCGGCCGGCAACCGGAGGACTTTCCCGCGCTGCGGCACGAGCAGCTCTCGGTGCTCTGGGTCGACCGCCACACCAACAAGCTGCGTCGCGGTCACCTCAGGGCAAACCGCTTCGCCGTGCGCATCCGGGGAGTGCCCGCGACCGCCGCCATCACCGCCAAGCGCACGCTCGACCTGCTGGCACGCTCCGGTGTGCCCAACCGCGCCGGCGAGCAGCGCTTCGGCCGCCTGGAGAACAACCACCTCGTGGGCCGCGCGATGGTCCTGGGCGACGACCGCGGAGCGCTGGACGTGATGCTCCGGCCCGGCAGCGACCCGGGCGAGGGCGGTTCGGCGCTGGCGGCCCGCCGGCTGTACGCCGAGGGCAAGTACGTCGAGGCCCTGGCGGTCATGCCCCCCGGGTTCGTGAGCGAGCGCGAAGCGCTGACGGCCCTGGCCGCCGGCCAGCCGCCCGAGCGTGCGGTGCGGGCCATCGGCCGGCTCCAGCGCGAGTTCTTCGTTTCAGCGTGTCAGTCCGCGGTGTTCAACGCCGTGCTCGACCATCGGCTGACCGCCGGCACGGTGTCGCGCCTGCTGCCGGGCGACCTGGCGATCAAGCACGACAACCAGGCCGTGTTCGCCGTCGACGAGTCCGTCGCCGCCGACCCGGCGACCGCCGACCGGCTGCAGCGCCTGGAGATCAGCCCTTCGGGGCCGATCTGGGGCGCCTCGATGCTCCGCGCCGGCGGGGATGTGGACGCCGTGGAGGTTGAGATGCTCCGCCACCTGGGCATCCGCCCGGAGGACTTGGCTGCGTACGCCGCGCGAAGCGGCGACACGCTGCCCGGCGCGCGGAGGGCGCTGCGCGTGCCGCTGCATTATCCCGACGTGGAAGGCGGCGCCGACGAGCACGGCACCTACGTCAAGTGCTCCTTCGAGCTGCCCCCGGGCGCCTACGCCACGGTCGTGCTCCGGGAGATCATCAAGCCCGAGCAGCAGGGGCGGACGGTGATCGAATCCAAGCCGGCCGGCTCCGCGTCGGGCGCTCGGCGGGAGCCCACCGCGTGATCCCCGCGCCGATCGTGGTGTTCGATCTCGGCGGCGTGGTGGTCCGCATCTGCCGCTCGTGGCAGGAGGCCTGTCGCGCCGCCGGTGTGCCCTTTCACGCCCGGGTCGCCGAGCCCGATCTGGTCACCGCCCGAGCGCCGCTGGTCCGCGCCTACGAACGGGGCGAACTGTCGTGCCCCGACTACTTCAGGAGCATCGCCGACTCCACCGCCGGGCTCTACACGCCCGACGAAGTGCGCCGCCTCCACGAGTCGTGGATCCTCGGTGAGTACGCCGGAGTCTCGGACCTGATCGACGATCTCCACCACGCCGGCGTTGCCACCGGCGTGCTGAGCAACACCAACGCCAGCCACTGGCGGCAGCTCGCCCCGGGCGACCACGGGCCGCCGAGGTTCCCCGCCGCTTGCAAGCCCCGCCACCTCCACGCCAGCCACCTGCTCGGCCTGGCCAAACCTTCACGCGACATTTACCGCGAGTTCGAGCGCCTGTCGGGCTTTCAGCCGGCGTCCATCGTCTTCTTCGACGATACTCCCGACAACGTCCGGGCCGCCGCCGACGCCGGCTGGCACGCCCGACTGATCGACCACGCCGGCGACCCCGCCGCGCAGATGCGGGCCCACCTCCGCGGCTTCGGCCTT
>JAHCJH010000018.1 GCA_026126345.1 Phycisphaeraceae bacterium
CCGACCGGCGCTCGTACGACTCGGTGCCGGAGCACCTGCGGCCCGCGCCGCGCCCGGACCAGCCGCCGGCGCCCGTGCCGCACCGCTCGCTGCCGCCCCGGCCGCAGCCGACCATGCACCCGCGCAAGGTGCGCTTCGGCGTGAAGCTGACCTCGCGCGAGGGGCCGGTGTCGGCGGCCTGGTCGGCCCAGCGCTGGATGCGGCTGGTCGAGGACCTGGCCCCCGGCGACAACCTGGCCGAGGGGCTGGTCTACGCGCGCCTGGGCCAGACCCGGGCTCTGGAAGTTCGGGCCGGGCACGTCGCCGCCAAGGTGCAGGGGCGCATGCCCCAGCCCTGGAGCGTTGACATCCGCCTGCCGGTCTTCACCCACGAGCAGTGGGAGCGCATCGTCGAGGCCCTGACCCACGACGCCCGGTTCATGGCCGGGCTGCTGGCAGGCGAGGTGCCGCCGAACATCGAGGACGTCTTCGCCCCGCTGCGCCTGCGCCTGTTCCCGCAGGAGGAGCAGGACCTGGCCGTCCGCTGCACCTGCGGCCACCGCGAGCAGACCGGCGGCGGCTGGTGCAAGCACGTCTGCTGCACCATGGCCCTGGTCGCCGAGCGCCTGGCCGGCGACACGTTCCTGATCTTCCAGCTGCGGGGGCTCGGGCGCGAGGACCTGCTCGAGCGGCTCCGCCAGAAGCGGGCCCTGGCCACCAGCGCTCGCGCCGGGGTTGCCGGCGAGCGGCTCGTGACGGCCTACAGCCCGCGCCTGCCGGGGTTGGCTCCGGAGAACTTCGCTCCGCTCGACGCCGCGATCGCAGACTTCTGGACCGCGCCCGCCGGCGCTGTGCCGCCCGACCTGTCGCTGTCGGCGCCGGAGGTCAGTCACCCGCTGCTGCGCCGGCTCGGTCCCAGCCCCTTTGCCGGGGCGAAGTTCCCGCTGGTGGGGCTGCTGGCGACGTGCTACGAGGTGATCAGTGCCGCGGCCTTGCGCGATGCCGCCCCGCCGGAGGCGCCCTCGGAGCCGGAGCGCGGTGCGAGCGCGTCTTCGGACACCGAGGCGTGATCGGACGTTGAACAGTCCATCCCCCCAGAACGGGCAGGAAGGCGGCCCGGTTTTTGAGCAACCTTCACCCGCCAACGCTTGCCAACGGCGGGATGAATGCCACACTCATGGTCGAGGGGGGACGGGACGGCCGTCGGTCGGTGGCGCCCCGCTGGTTGAGACAGAGATCGCGGACGAGCGAGAGGTGTTGGTCGTGTCCATCCGTTCTGTTTCCAATGGCCGACTGATCCGCCTGATGCTGCTGGCGACGCTGACGACGTTGGCCGGGGCCGCCATCGGTTTCGCGGAGCCCGCGCACCGTTCGGCCGACGCCGCCCCGGTCGCATCGGCCGAGCAGCACGAGCAGCAGCCGGCACGCGGCACGGTGGTGCCCGGACCGGGGTCGATCGGCCTGGTGGTGCTGGCGGGCGGGTGTCTGCTGTACGGGCGCAAGCGGCGGGACTGACGCGCCGGGTTGTGAGGGCGCGCGGGGCACACGTTCGGGCCGCTGCTGCTTTCCGATCATCATCCGAACAGGAGTCGTTCGACCGGCTGGCGCTGGCCCGCCGAGGGCGGCCGACCTACTGTTGACGCGTTGGAGCCGGTGACGACGGACGCCCGAGGGATCGGGCCGAGGCGTCGCCAGGGGCCCTGCCGTTTCGCGGCTTTTTCAGGGTTCCGCTCCTGCTCCGCCGGCGCGTGCCGACGGGGCCAAGCCGCGGCTTCCGTGCCTGCCCCCTGGGCGAGCCGGACCGCCGCCGGTGGTCCGCAGTCCAGGCAGGGACGGCCCCTCAAGGTCGTTCCGGCCGCAGCAGCATGGAGTCCGCGTCGCGCCCTGAGACACGCTCACTGGCCGATGGTGTAACGGTAGCACAGCAGATTTTGGTTCTGCTTGTCTTGGTTCGAATCCAAGTCGGCCAGCTTCCTGAGACGGCTGGTCAGCGCCAGCGCCGGTTTGTGAGCACGCATCAGCAGCGCCCGCCCCGGGCATGAAACACGAACCGCCGATCGCGATCATCCTGGCCGCGGGCAAGGGCACGCGCATGCGCAGCGACCTGCCGAAGGTGCTGCACCCGGTGGGCGGGCGGCCGATGGTGGCGGCGGTGGTGGACGCGTGCCGGGCGGCGGGGTGCCGGCGGGTGATCCTGGTGGTGGGGTACAAGCAGGAGCTGGTGCGTGAGGCGTTCGCGGGCGATGCCGGGGTCGAGTTCGCGGTGCAGGCCGAGCAGCTCGGCACGGGGCACGCGGTGCAGTGCGCGGCCCATCTGCTGAAGGACGAGGCGGCGGCGCCGGGTCGCGACGTGTTCGTGCTGGCCGGTGACGGGCCGCTGATCCGGGCGCGGACGCTCAAGACGCTTCTGGCCAAGCACCGCATGGCCGACGCGGCGGCGACGCTGGCGACGAGCGTGATCGAGGACCCGACGGGGTACGGGCGGATCGTGCGAGACCGGCGGGGCCGGTTCGAGGGGATCGTGGAGCACAAGCAGTGCACGCCGGAGCAGCTGGCGATCCGCGAGGTGAACCCGTCGTACTACTGCTTCGATTGCCACGAGCTGTTCGACGCGCTGAAGCGCGTGGAGCGGAATCCGGCGAGCGGCGAGTACTACATCACCGACGTGCCGTCGATCATGATGCGCCAGAGCGAGCTGGTGGAGGTGATCGACGCGGTGCCGCCGGAGGACGTGCTGTCGATCAACACGCCCGAGCAGCTGGCCGAGGTCGACGCGATCTACCGCGCCCGCGGGGGGGCCGAGCCGGTCGAGGAGGCCCTGTCATGAGCGTCGAGAACAACTACGCGCTGAAGGTCTTCTCCGGGCGCATCAGCCAGGCGCTGACGCAGCGGATCTGCGCCCGGCTGAACATGCCGATGGGCCAGGCCCGCATCGAGTCGTTCCCCGACAGCGAGACGATCGTCAAGCTCGAGGACGACGTGCGCGGGCGCGACTGCTTCGTGGTGCTCTCGACCGGCTCGCCGGTCAACGAGAACCTGATGGAGCTGCTGATCTTCATCGACTGCCTGAAGCGCGCCAGCGCCCGGCGCGTCACGGCGGTGGTGCCGTACTTCGGCTACGCCCGCCAGGACCGCAAGGACGAGGGGCGCGTGCCGATCACGGCGAAGCTGGTGGCGAACCTGATCACGGCGGCCGCCGCCGACCGCGTGCTGGCCGTGGATCTGCACGCGGCCCAGATCCAGGGCTTCTTCGACATCCAGGTTGACCACCTGACGGCCAGCCCGGTGTTCGTGGACTACTTCCTGTCGCGGCGCGACCAGCTGGGCGACCTGTGCCTGCTGAGCCCGGACCTGGGCAACGTGAAGGTGGCCGAGAGCTTCGCGCTGCTGCTGGGTGGCGACCTGGCGATCATCAACAAGCGGCGCATCAGCGGCAGCGAGGTCGTGACCGACAACATCATCGGCAACGTCAAGGGCAAGACGGTGCTGATGGTCGACGACATGGTCTCGACCGGCGGCACGCTGTGCGAGGCGGCCGACCTGGCCGTGCGCTGCGGCGCCAAGCAGATCATCGCCGCCGCGACGCACCCGGTGCTGGCCGGCAAGGCCGTCGAGCGGCTGTGCAAGAGCCCCATCAGCCAGCTGGTGGTGACCGACACCATCCCGCTGAACGAGAACGTGGGCCCGCTGATGCCCAAGATCGAGGTGCTGTCGGTGGGCGACCTCCTGGGCGACGCCATCGACCGCATCCATCGCAACCTGTCCATCAGCGCCTTGTTCAAGCGCACCGCCGGGGTGAAGCGCTAGGCGCCGCGACCGAACCGAGTCCGCATCCGATCACGAACACACACGCACACGCACCAGAGAGGAATCGACCATGAAAGGCAACCGTCCGACGATCAAGGCCGAACCGCGTTCGAAGATGGGCAGCCGCTACGCCGCCCGCTACCGCCAGTCGGGCCATCTGCCCGCGGTGATCTACGGTCACGGCACCAAGCCCGAGTCGGTGAACCTGAGCGCCGAGGCCGTGATCCCGCAGATCGAGGCCGGCGAGAAGGTCTTCAACCTGGAGATGGCCGGCGCCTCGGGCCAGATGCTGCTGCTGAAGGAAGTGCAGTTCGACTACCTGGGCACCAACATCATCCACGCCGACTTCGCCCGCGTCGACCTGAACGAGCGCGTCCGCACCAAGGTGCACGTCGAGCTCACCGGCGACGCCAAGGGCCTCAAGTCCGCCGGCGCCATCCTCATGCACCCCACCAGCGAGCTCGAGATCGAGTGCCGCGTCGCCGACCTGCCCGACGTCATCCAGGTCAACGTCTCGGACCTGGAGATGAACCAGTCGATCACCGCCGACAAGGTCAAGCTGCCGTCGGCCGACATGAAGCTGGTCACCGACCCGCACGCGATCGTCGCCCAGATCGTCGAGCAGAAGGAAGAGGTCGTGGCCGAGGCCGCCGTCGTCGCCACCGAGGGCGCCGCCGAGCCCGAGGTCATCGGCGAGAAGGAGCGGCTCGAGAAGGCCGCCGCCGACGGCAAGGCGCCCGCCGCCGGGGCCAAGCCCGCGGCCGGGGCCGCCGCCAAGCCGGCCGCCGGCGCTGCGCCGGCCGCCGCCCAGCCCGCCGCGCCCAAGAAGTAACCGGCTCACGCCGGCGTGCCCCCGCACGGGGGGCACGGGCCGACCCGGACGATCCGGGTGTGCCCGTGCCCCTCGTGCCCGAGTCGAACCAGCGTTCCCGATCGCCCGCCCGACCGCACCCGAACCCATGAAGCTCATCGTCGGCCTCGGCAATCCCGGCACGGAGTACGAGCGAACCCGCCACAACGCGGGCTTTCTCGCGGCCGACCGGCTGGCGCGCCGGCATGCGTCGCGCCAGGTCTCGGGCGTGCGCCAGCGCTTCGGCGGGCAGACCGTCGAGTGGTCGCTGGGGCAGGAGAAAGTGCTGGTGCTCAAGCCCATGCGGTTCATGAACTGCTCGGGCGGCGCCGTTGCCGAGGCGGTGGGGTTCTACAAGCTCTCTCCGCAGCAGGACCTGCTGGTGCTGGTCGACGACTATGCCCTTCCGCTGGGCGCCATCCGTCTCCGGGCCGAGGGCTCGGCCGGCGGGCACAACGGCCTGAGCGACATCGAACGGGCTCTGGGCACCACCGAGTACCCGCGCCTGCGCATCGGCATCGACGCCCCGCCCCCCGGTTACGACGACCCGGCCGACTGGGTGCTCGGCCGTTTCACCGATGCGGAACTCAAGGCCGTCGATCCCGTGCTCGACCGCGTGGCCGATGCCTGCGATTGCTTCGTCTCCCGCGGGCTCACCCCCGCCATGAACCAGTTCAACGCGCGCCCCAAGCCGCCCCAGGCGCCCGCCGGCGCGTAGACCACTTCCACAGTTCACAACATGCCCGCTCGTCGCGGGACTCATAGAGAAAGCGAGAAGACCGATGCGCGTGATCCCGACCGTCAAGTACGAAGCCATGCTCCTGTTCCCCCAGGCGGCCACCGCCGACCTCAAGGGCACCGTCGAGCACATCAAGGAGTCGCTGACCAAGAACGGCGCGACCATTCTGGCCGTCAAGAAGTGGGGCGACCGGCCCCTGGCCTACCCCATCCGCAAGCAGAAGCGCGGCCTGTACATCCTGGCCTACTTCTCAGCGCCCACCGACAAGCTCGGTGAGATCGAGCGGGCCTTCAACCTCTCCGAGCAGGTGCTCCGCCACCTCATCACCCGCGTCGACCACCTCACCGACGACGAGATCAAGTCCAACGAGGGCACCATCGACCTGCTGATCGAGGCCAATCTCCGTGCCGCCGCTCAGCCCACGCCGGCCCCCGCCGCGGCCGTCGCGACCGGTCCGGCCGACATCGACGAGGCCAAGTAGTCCGGTCAGCCGGAGCGCCGGCCGACAGCCCGCCCACCGGGCGTGCACCGTCTATCCACCGATCAGGCCCCTCCCCGCGGAGGGGCTTGTTTCATGGGTAGGTGTTTGATAGGATCACGGCGGTGCCGAGGTCGGCGGTGTTCGGGGCGTGTGCCCCGACCCGCCCGAACGACCCGGCGGACCTTGGAGGCCTCTCGATGGCCGGCAACTTCAACCGCGTGTTCCTGATGGGCAACCTGACCCGTGACCCGGAGATCCGCTACACGGGCAACAACATGGCGATCGCCAAGCTGGGCTTGGCGGTCAACCGCCGGTACCGCACGGCCGACGGCCAGGTGAAGGAAGAGACCACCTTCGTCGACTGCGATGCGTTCGGCAAGACCGCCGAGACGATCGGCAAGTTCCTCACCAAGGGCCGGCCCATCTTCATCGAGGGGCATCTGCGGCTGGACACCTGGCAGGACAAGCAGTCGGGCGAGAACCGCTCCAAGCTCAAGGTCGTGGTCGACAACTTCCAGTTCGTCGACAGCAAGGGCGGCGGCGGGGGTGCCGGTGGAGGCGGTCAGGGCGCCGATGACGATGCCCCGGCCCCGCAGGTGCGAGCCGGCCGCGGCGGCGCGGCGGCCCCGACCGGCGGCGGCGACCCGTCCATCGAATCCGACGACATTCCGTTCTGACGATCGGGGCGGGGCAGATCGGTGCATCCCGGTTGGCGTCGGGTCGGGCGAGCGGTTCGCCGGATCCGCCGGAAGGTGTTGCGCCCGAACCGAGCGGATGTTTGGTGGGCGCTCGGATGAGTTCGCCGTCTCGGCGGATCGACCGGGGGGCTGAGCGTTCCTATCGTCCGGGCCCCACCGGCTGGGGCCGCGGTCGGCGTGTGCCGACGTCGGCGGCTCCTAACTCTCGACCCGTGGCCCCATCGGCCCGGGCTGAAAGGACAGCACCATGCCCCGCACCGTGAAACTGCTTCTGACCGAGAACGTGGACAACACCGGCATCGTCGGCGACGTCGTGTCGGTCCGCAAGGGCTTCGCCCGGAACTACCTGTTGCCGCGCGGCTACGCGACGCAGCCGTCGGAGGAGCTGATCAAGAGCCTGCAGAGCAAGCGTGAGGCGGCGCTCAAGGCGCTCGCGGAGCTGCGGCAGCAGCGCGAGGCGCTGATCAAGAAGCTCGAGGGGTTCAACCTGGAGATGGTCCGGTCGTGCAACGACCTGGGCATCCTGTACGGCGCTGTGACGCAGCACGAGCTGGCGCAGGCGCTGGAGGCGGCCGGGTTTGCGGGCATCAAGGACCGCGAGGTGCGGCTGGGTCAGCCGATCAAGCGCATCGGCGACTACCACTTCGCCGTCAAGTTTGAGGCCGAGCTGGAGGCCGACGTGAACCTGCACGTCAAGCCCGACCGCGAGCTGCCGCAGATGCAGGCCGAGCGTGAAGCGGCCGCCGCCGCCGCGGCGGGCGAGGCCGTCGCCGAGACACCCGCCGAGAAGCGTCAGAAGGACAAGTCGGCCAAGTTTGACACCGCCAAGCCGGGCGGCAAGAAGGACGAGGCCCCGGCGCCCGCGGCCGAGCACAAGCCCAAGAAGGGCTCGGACGAGGCCAAGCGGGCCGCCAAGAAGGCCTGAGGCCTGAATCGATCGGCCGGTTCGACGACCAGCAAGCAGCAAGGCCCGGGCGGTCCGCCCGGGCCTTGTTCATTGGCGGAGTTGTGAGTTCGACGGTGCGGGCCTCAGCGCTGCGCCTGGTCGAGCTTCTTGGGCGGGGTGAGTTCCTGCACGACCTTGGTGCCGATGGCGTAGCCGGTGACCGAGACGTTGAGGCTGACGCGGAAGATGAGCGTGAGCTTCTGGTCGGTGCGGGCCCGCGAGAGGCTGGGGAGCTGGTTCTTGTCGGTGATGGGTGAACCGGGGGCGAAGGCGACCTCGACGGCGTTCTGCTCTTCGTAGACGTAGCCGATGGCTTCGTAGCGCTGGTTGAGGTTGTCGATCAGCACCGGGGCGCCGGTGGCCTCGTCGGAGACGGGCCCGAGCAGGCTGAACGGGTTGTCGTCGTTGCCGAGCTTGGGGCTCACGTCGACCTGCACGATGACGGTGTTGGGCCCGGGCAGGAAGGAGCGGACCTCGAGCGAGCGCTCGCTGCCGCGGGCCAGGAGGTTCTTGCGTTCGAAGCGGGACTTGCCGCCGACGATGCGGTTCTGGTCGTCGATGTCGATGGAACGGATGTCGCCCTTGTTGAGCACCACGCCGGGGAGGATGTTGGTGACCTTCAGGGGGCTGTTGAGGCCGGTGATGTTGGTGGTGTTGAAGCGGCCGGCCTCCTCGCGGCTCATGCTGGCGACGGCGCGGGTGACTTCGTCGACGATGGTGTTGGAGTCGATGGCCAGGGTGTACTCGCTGGCGGAGCCGTACTCGGCGAAGGGCTTGATGGGCTGCTCGGTGTAGGGGTCGGTGAGCTCGAACCGCACGCCTCGGATGTAAAGCGCCACGGGCTGCCACGGGTTGGCGGAGCGTCGGGGGACCATGAACTCGAAGCCCATGACGGGGTCGGCGGCGCCGCCGGCCGAGGCGAGGAAGACGTCCTTGCCGTCGAAGCGCCAGCGGCCCATCTGGAGGCTCTCGCCCTTGGCCTGGCTGAACATGGCCAGGGGCTGGAGGGCCAGCGACTCGGAGTCGTCGGCGGAGCGGAGCACGAGCTGGATGTGGCCGGCGCCGATGACGACCTGGCCGTTCTTCTCGCGGGCGCCGGCCTTGAACTGCACGACGAAGCCCTCGAGGTAGTACTGGCCGTTGTTCTGGCGGGAGAGGTCGTCGCCGGCGATGTCCAGCACCTTCTTGCCGTCGCCGACCAGGTCGCGGAAGGGCACGGGCTGCTGGCCGTTGCCGACGAGGTAGCGGCCGAGGAAGCCGACGTCCTTGGGCCGCAGGGTGTACTTCAGCGTGTTGTCGTTGGGCCCGAGGCGCAGCAGGTGGCCGTCGAGCGCCAGTCGGGGCCGCCACTTGGCCAGCGGCTCGCCGCTGGCCAGCGTCCCTTCGCTCATCATCAGGTACGCGCCGGCGGTGAGCTTGTCGACCGGGACCCAGAGCGAGTCGGCCTGCACCACGGAGCCCTGGCCGTCGTAGGCAACGGCCTGATAGTCCAGGAAATCGGGCCGGCTGCGCACCATGCCCAGCGACATGACCAGGATGCCGCTGGTAATGATCGCCGTGCCCAGGCCGCAGACGCCGCCGCCGATGATGTTGGTGATGCCGTCGCACTGAGCGTTGGCCCGCACCAGGGCGTTCATGCCGCTGGTCAGGATCGCCGTGCACAGCACGAAGGGCACCAGCAGCGAGGCGCCCCAGATCATGTCGATGATCCACTGCGTGTCCACCTGGCCCAGGGCCATGTACGCCAGCGGCTCCCACACCGACAGGGCGATCGCGCCCGACGCCAGCACGCACGCGAAGTGCAGCAGCGCCGAGAAGAAGCCCCGGCTGGCCCAGATGTAGCCGATGGCGCCGATCATCGCGATCACGAGCAGGTTCATCATCATGGCGAAGCGTCCGGACTGAAGGGTGGTCGATCGGGCGGGAGTCTGGGCGAGGGGGAGCGTCGGAGCCGGGCGTCAGGCCTTGGCCGCCATCTGCATACCCTGCAGCTGCAGCCGCGGCAGGGGCGGGCGCGGGGGCCGCCGCGGGCGCGGCCGGCGGGGCGGTCACCCGCATGACCTCTTCGACGCTGGTGGTGCCGCGGATCGCCTTGGCGAACGCGGCCTGCTGGATGGTGGGGGTGGACTGCTTGCGCCAGGCTGCCTTGACGCCGGCGAGGTTGTTGGCGGCGATCATGGCCCGCTCTTCGTCGCCGATGGAGTAGACCTCGAAGATGCCTTCCTGGCCGAGGTACCCGACGCCGGAGCAGACGGGGCAGACCTCGGGCTTGTTCTTGATGAGCACCTGGCCGCCCTTCTTGAACAGGGCCTGGACCTTGCCCTCGGGCACGCCCATCTTCTTGAGCATGTCGGCCGAGGGCGGGTAGGAGACGCGGCAGTTGGTGCAGAGCTTGCGGAGCAGGCGGCCGGCGATCACGCCGCGGAGCGTCTTGGCGGCCTTGGCCGGGTCGCCGACGGCCTTGACGTAGCCCTCCAGGGCCTGCATGGCGGTGTCGGCGCGGACGCACAGGTAGAGGCGGGTGCGCTCGGCGTCGACGCGTGCGGCCTCTTCGGCGGTCTTGGCGTCGGGCATCTCGGCGACGCCCAGGACGTTGGGGTCGCGCCGCAGCAGGGAGCGCACGGTGGTGGCGTAGTCGGTGCCCTCGACGGTGGGGTCGAAGACCTGGTGGCGCACGCCGTCGAGCTGGAGCTGCTGGTCCAGTTCGACGGTGGCGACGTTCTGCGTGTAGGCGTCGTGCATGGCCAGCACGCTGTAGAACAGGGTGGTGCGGCCGCCGTCGGGCGGTGCGGCCAGCAGCACAACGCCGCCGACGGTGTCGACGAGTTTCTTGACCTCGGCCAGTTGCTGGTCGAGCAGCCCGATCTCGGCGGCGGTGCGCTTCACGGCCGTGTCGGGGTCGAAGAGCATGGTCACGCGCATGCCCCCCTGCACGCCCACGCTGGTGATGCGCACCTTGCGCTTGTTGGAGCCCTGCTCGACGGTGACCTCGGCCTGGAGTTTCTTGCGTCGGTCGGCCAGGTCGAGCTTGGCGGCGGACTTCCAGAAGTCCATCACCTTGACGGCCACCGGGCCGGGGAATGCGTCGCCGTTGACGGGCACGCCGTCGACCAGCATGCGGGCCTGGTAGGCGTTGTCCTTGCCGGCGGGAACCAGATCGACCTGCGAGGCGCGGTGCTCCATCGCCTTGAGGTAGACGCCCTCGGCGGCCGTGCGCACCTCGTATTCCGGTGTTTCGGCCTCGGGCGGGGTGACCAGCGATTTGTCCGGCGAGCGGATGCCGAGCTTCACGGCCGCGGCGGCCTTGCCGGCCTTCTTCGTCTCCTTGCGGGCGGCCAGGCGCTTGGCGATGTCGAGCGAGATGCGGAACTCGGCCGGCACGCGCTCGTCGCGGTTGGCGACCATGGCGTACACCACCAGGTCGATGATCAGCACCAGCACCATGACCGGGATCGCGACCCAGAAGGCGACCTCGCCGACGATCGGCAGGAAGAACGCCACCCCCACGGCCACCAGGCCGAAGCACAGGTGCACCAGGTTCCAGCGCTCGCGCGGCAGGAAGAACCGCGCGGCGTGCTTGTCGTAGACCGTCGAGATGATCCACGCCCACCCGCCCAGAATGATCAGCGGGATGATGGGCTTCCAGAACGAGAGCAGGAAGAAGCCCTCGGCCAGAAGGATCGGGACGTTGGTCGTCGGTTCGAGCGAAGAGGCCATGCCGGCTCCCGGGGCAAGCCCGACGGAGCGGGCCTGGGTGGCCCGTTGAACCGTCGGGTAGGGGAAGGAAGTTTACCGAAGTCCCGGCGGCCATGGGAGTTGCGCCGCACCCGAACATGCACCGGAGATCACGGCCGGGGGCCGCCGGAGCCTCGGACGCCATTCCGGTGTGATGGGGCAAACACTCGGGCCAGCACCAGCAGCGCCCCCACGGCCAGCACCACGCCCAGAGCG
This sequence comes from Phycisphaeraceae bacterium, assembly GCA_026126345.1. Taxonomy (GTDB): domain Bacteria; phylum Planctomycetota; class Phycisphaerae; order Phycisphaerales; family UBA1924; genus JAHCJH01. The sequence goes on from JAHCJH010000018.1 coordinate 11,452, forward strand.
TTGGCCAGGAAGTCGTCGAAGTCGACCACGCGACGCACCCCGGGGATGGCCTGGGCCAGTTCGTCGGCCGCGGAAAAGGTCAGGCCGAACGAGCCGCACCGGGCGATGGTCCAGCCCCGGGGCCAGGGCCCCACCAGGCCGCTGAAGGCCAGCAGCAGCGTCCAGATTCCGAATGAACCGGCGTGCACCCACAGGTCGGTGCGGGGCACGACGACGGGCACCTTGAGGTTGGGCCAGAGCGTGGCCGCGAGCAGCGCGAGGGTGAAGCCGAAGAACGCCCACCGGCGGAGCGACAGGGCGCGGGGGCCGGGCGACGGGGGAGGGGCGGTCGGCACGCGATGGGCCTACGCGGAGGGGGCCGGGTTGGTTCGTGCGGCGGGCGTGGTGACGACCTTGGGGGTCGGCGGCGGGGGGGTGGCGGCGGGATCGGATTCGGGGCCGGCGCGCCGGGCGCGGAGGGTGTCCCACTCCGAGACGATGACCTCGGAGAGCTTGCGGTAGTCGATGCCGCCGGGGCACCAGGGGGCGTACTCGAAGATGGTCTTGCCGAAGCTGGGGCACTCGGCGAGCTTGATGTTGCGGCGGATGGCCGGCCGGTAGACGCGGGCGGAGCGCCAGGCGACCTCGGACTGGCGGCTCTGCTCGAAGAAGGCGTCGAGGTCGTCGACGACCTCGCGCGCGTGGGTGGTGGTGGAATCGTGGACGCAGAGCACCACGCCGGTAACGGCCAGGCGCGGGTTGACCTGCCGGCCGACCATGGCGACGGTCTCCATGAGCTTGCCGACGCCGTGAAGGGCCAGGAACTGGGCCTGCATGGGGATGAACACCTCGCGGGCGACGGCCAGGCCGTTGAGCGTGAGCAGGCCGAGCGAGGGGGGGCAGTCGATGAGGATGAACTCCCACGGATCGGCGGCGCGTTCGACGGCGCTGCGCAGGCGCGTCAGGCGGTCGGGGGCGCCGGCCAGTTCGGTCTCGACGCCGGCGAGGTTGGTCTCGGCGGGGATGAGGTCGAGGTTGGGCCGGGCGGCGACGACCGTTTCTTCGATGGGCAGACGCGGCTCGAGCAGCAGGTCGTAGATGGTGGGGCGTTCGCCGTCGGGCTGCACGCCCAGGTGGAGCGTGGCGTGGGCCTGGGGGTCGAGGTCGATGAGCAGGCAGCGGCGGCCCTGCAGGGCGATGCCGGCGGCGAGGTTTACGGCGGTCGTGGTCTTGCCCACGCCGCCCTTCTGGTTCATGAGCGCGATGATCCGGCTCGCCGGGAGCCCGCCTCCGTGCATGGTGCGAGTATACCGGGCGAGCCGCTTCAGGCCTTGGCGGGACCGGACGGGGCCGGCGCCGGGCCCGGGCCGGCCTCGGGCCCGGCGGGCGAAGTCTTGTCGGTCCGTCGCAGGCGCTGGGCCTCGGACTCGAAAACCTGGCGTCGGGCGGCCTTGAGGGCGATGACGCCGATAAACGACAGGAAGACGGCGACGAGGATGTAGGTGACGCGGCTGCGGCCCTCGGTCAGGGCGTAGCCCAGGGCGGCGAAGCCGGCGCCCAGGCCGTAGAGGGTGAACACAGCGCCCTTGACGCCGAGCTTGCGCTTGAGGATGTGGTGCAGGTGGTTGTTGTCGGCGGCGGAGATCTTCTGGCCGGCGAGCTTGCGGCGGACGATCGCCAGGGCGGTGTCGATGATGGGGATGGCGTAGATGATCAGGCCCGCGAGCACGAGGTTGGTCTGGCCCTGGTCGCCCAGCGTGAGGATGATGACGATGGTGATGTAGCCGAGCATGAGCGAGCCGGCGTCGCCCAGGAAGATGCTGGCGGGGTTGAAGTTGTGGGGCAGGAAGCCCATGCACGCGCCCATGAGCGCCAGGCACAGGATGATGCGGGTGGCGTCGAGCGGGCCGTTGTCGCCGGCGGCCATGACCAGCGCGACGCACAACAGGCCGGCGCCGGCGATCGCGGTGACGCCCGAGAGCAGGCCGTCGAGGCCGTCGATGAGGTTCGAGGCGTTGCACGCGCCCAGCACGAAGACGGCGATCACGGCCGTGCCGGTCCAGTAGATCAGATCGAACGAGACTTCGCCGCCGAAGATCGGCAGCGACACCGGCAGGTGGAGCACCCACTTGAGGTCGGCGTTGCCGATCCACTGGCCGATCGGCGTGAGCACCTGCTTGGCGACCTTGACGCCGATGTCCTCGTAGGCGAGTGCCGCGGCGGCCAGCAGCTGGCCGCCGACCTTCTGCCAGGGCGAGATGCTGATGATGTCGTCGAGCAGGCCGACGATCATGACGACGGTCATGCCCAGGATGATGGACATGGGCACCGGGGGCGGGACGCCGTCGGGCAGGGCGTAGGTGGTCTTGTGGAACGCGATGAGCCCGTGGAGCGGGTTCATGAAGGCGAAGGCGATGGCCCCCAGGATGCCCAGGAACACCGCGACGCCGCCGAGGTAGGCGATGGGGAAGCGGTGCTCCTTGCGGGTTTCGTCGGGGTGGTCGATGACGTTGTTAGCGATGGCCAGGCGGCGCATCACGGGCGTGGCCAGCAGGGTGATGCCGAAGGCGACGAGGAAGATGATGGCGTAGCCGTAGAGCACGTCCCAGCCGTTCGGGGCGGCGGCGGACTGATCGAGCCCGACGGCGCGCGAGAGTTCGGCGTGCCGGCCCTTGAGCACGTCGAGCGTCTGGCCCATCTGGCGGACCTGGTCGAGGACCGCGGGATCGGCGGCGGAGGCCGGTGAGCCGTTGACGGGCGGGGCGGTCACGGTCGGGGCTCCGTGGGGGCGGGCCTGGCGGCGCGGGCACGGATCTCGTCGGCCAGGTCACAGATGGTGTCGGTCAGCCGGTGCTCGGGCCTGAAGCCGATCTCGGCGCGCAGGCGGGCCAGGTCGGGCCGGCGGTGGCGCAGGTCCTCGAAGCCGGCGGTCCAGACCGCGTCGTAGGGCACCAGCCGCACGGGCGAGGGGCTGTTGAGGGTGGCGACAACCAGCTCGGCCAGGGCCAGGATGGTGACGGGCTCGTCGGCGCCGACGTTGAAGACGCGCCCCGGGGCGGTGGGCGAACCCAGCAGCGCCGGCAGGGCCCGCACCACGTCGCGCACGTCGCAGAAGCAGCGCGACTGGCGGCCGTCGCCGTGGACCACCAGCGGGCGGCCGGCCAGCGCCGCCTCCACGAAGTTGGGCAGCACCATGCCGTAGGCCCCGACCTGGCGCGGCCCGACGGTGTTGAAGAACCGCGCGACCACCGCCGGCAGCCCGCGCTGCTGGTGGTAGGCCAGGGCCAGGTACTCGTCGATCGCCTTGGTGCAGGCGTAGGACCAGCGGCCCTTGGTGGTGGGGCCGTAGACCACGTCGTCGTCCTCGCTGAAGACCTGCTTGTCGGGCTTGCCGTAGACCTCGCTGCTGGAGGCGATGAGCGTGGGGCACGGCGCGCCGCCGGGGCCGCGCTGCGCGGCGAAGCGCAGCAGCGCCGAGGTCTGCTCGACGTTGGTGTCGATGGCGGCGATGGGCTGCTCCATCACCAGCCGCACGCCGACGGCGGCGGCCAGGTGGTAGATCTCGTCGAAGCGTTCGCCGTGCCCGAAGGCGCCCAGGGCGTCGGCGAGCGAGGCCTCGATGAACCGCAGGCGGGGGTGCGACTCGGGCAGGTTCCCGCGCCGGCCGGTGGTGAGGCTGTCGACGACGGTGACGCTGTCGCCCCGGGCCAGCAGCAGGTCGGACAGGTGCGAGCCGATGAAGCCGGCCCCGCCGGTGACGAGCACGCGCCGCGGGCGCACCGCCCCCGAGCCTTGGGCGCGGGGGTCGCTCTGTGGCGCTGCGGCGGGCACGGCTGCGGGCGCCGGCCTCAGGCGGCGGCGCCGGACTGGTAGTCCGACGCGGCCTTGATGTTCTTGCGCAGGTAGCCGCCGGAGGCGCTGCGGACGCCGTTGACGACGACGCCGAGGAACTCGGCCTTGGCGTCGGCGAGCTGGTCGCGGAGGCGGGCGATGAGACCGCGCTTCTCGCTGAAGGCGCGGACGACGAGGCAGACGGCGTCGCAGCGGTTGGCCAGGGCCAGGCCCTCGCCGGCGATCATGGCCGGGGCGGTGTCGACGAGCACGACGTCGTAGCGAGCGACGGCGGTCTTGATGATCTGGCTCATGGTCTCGGTGGCCAGGCGCTCGGGCACGGCGCGGCTGGGGCCGCTGCCGGCGGCCAGGAGGCTGAGGTTGGCGACGGAGGTCTGCTGCACGGCCTCGTCGAGGGTGTTCTTGTGCATGAGCACGTCGCCCAGGCCGGGGCCCTCGGCGAGCTTGAAGACGCGGTGCAGGGCCGGGCGGCGGAAGTTGGCGTCGATGACCAGGACCTTCAGGTCGCTGGCGGCCATGCCCATGGCCAGGTTGCTGACGGCCGAGGTGGCGCCGGAGCCGGGCGCGCCGGAGAGCACCAGCAGGCTCTTGGCTCCGGACTGGCCGAGCCTCTTGACGAGCTGGCCGCGGACCTGGCGGAAGCCCTCGCTGACGGCGCCGGTGGGGCTGTCACGGAAGGCGGTTTCGACGCTGGCGGGTCTGGAGGGGTCCTCGTCGGCGCTGGGGACGATGCCCAGGAGGCGCACGCCGCGGATCATGGACACGTCGGTCGGCCCCTTGACGCGCTGATCGACGATCTCGCGGAGGACGATGACGCCGATGGTCAGGCCGACGATGGCGATGATGCCCAGCGGGAGCATGATCTCCAGGCGGGGGAAGAACAGGCGGTCGGGGGTCTTGGCCTCTTCGACGCGCCGGACGCGGCCGATGCGTTCGAGGCGGTCCAGGCCGGCGGTCACGTCGATGCCGGCGATGGCGGCGCGGAGCTCGGCCTGGCGGGTCACGAACTTCTCACGGTCGGACTTGAGCAACTGGATCTCGGTCTGGGCGCGGGCGATGTCCTGGCGCCGGCGGATGGACTCGTTGAGCTGGCGTGTGAGCTCCTTGAGCTCGGCCTCGGCGGCGTCGCGTGCCTGGCGAACCTTGTCGTACTCCGAGTCGAAGAGCTTGCGGAGGATGCGCTCACGCTCGCCGTTGAGCTCGGCTTCGGTCTGCTCGGCGAGCTTCCGGAGCGAGACCATCTCCTTGTGCTCGGCGCCCAGGCCGGACTGTTCCTTGGCGGCCATTTCGGTTCGGATCTGGGCCATGCGCTGCTTGAGGCCGAGCAGCACGGGGTCGCGCTCGGCTTCGTCGCGCTGCTCGTCGGTGTAGGTGACGGCCTGGCCGGGCTTGAGCTGCGCCTCGAGCGTGGCGGCGCGGACGCGCGCCCGTTCGAAGCGCTGGGTGATCTCGGCGATGGCGGGCTGGAGCATGTAGATGCGGACGTACTCGGCGTCGGTGTTGTCGTTCTCGCCGCCGGTGATGCCGCGCTCGTTCTGGCGCTGGGCGATGAGCGAGTCGATGCGGCGGATTTCCGTGCCGATGGAGTTGAGTTCGACGTTGAGCGGTTCGCGCTGTTCGGTGCCGCGGACCTTGCCGCTGGCCGAAAGGTCCTTGAAGTAGGCGCGGTGAACGGCCTCGGCGATGAGCTTGGCGTCGTTGGGCACGCGGGTGGTGACGCTGACCTCGATGAGCGACGTTCCGGCGACGACGCGGGCGCGGACGAGGTCCTTGAGGTCCTCGACTGCGGTCCCGGGGTCGAGGCGGCCGCCGGCCATGTGGCCCTTGGCCCACTCGGTGCCGGGGAGGCTGGTGTCGTTGACGACGGCGTCGCGGATGAGCCGCTCGGAGGTGATGATGCGGGTCTGGGTCTGGACGAACCGCTCGAACTCTTCGCGGTCGACGGTGCTGACGTCGGGCTTGAGCGGGTCGGCGATGGGGGGCAGGGCCTGGTAGGTGGTCGTGGCGCGGTAGAGCGGGCTGACCGCGCGGAAGCCCAGGTGCGCCGCGACGCCCACGATGCCGCCGATGATGACCGAGGCGATGAGCCAATAGCGGTACTGGACCACGATCTTCAGCGGGTTGATTGCGACGGTCGGCACGCCGGAGCCGGCGGGAGCGGCGGGCCGGCTGGCGGCGGGGCGTGCGGCGGTCATGGTGCTCATGGCGTAGTCCTTCCGGGGCTCGAAGCACGGGCGCGCAGCGCCCGAAGGTCATTCATCGGCGAGATGGGGTCGTGGGTATCGGCCCCTGTTCAGTTGCGGTTATCCAGACGTTTGCGGAGCGACTCCAGTTCCTTGGCGTAGCGTTCGGCGATTCTTCGGTCCTGATCGATGACCAGGTCGAGCTCCCGCTTGAGCTGGTCGGCCCCGGTGCGGTCGCCCTTCTCCAGGCGTGCGGTGATGCTGTGGACCAGGGGCATGGTCTTCTCGGCGGGGGAACCGGCGGCGGCGACGGCGCGGGCGAGTGTGGACTCGGCCTTGTCGTAGTCGCGCATGGCCAGATAGACCGAGCCGAGGGTGTCGAGGATGCTGGCGTTGTTGGGCAGCAGTTCCACGGCCTTCTGCGCCAGGGGCAGCGCCTCGTCGTGCTTCAGAAGGTGGGCCGAGAGCGTGAAGGCCAGGTTGTTGAGCACCTCGGCGTCGTCGGGACGGATGGTGAGGGCCTTGCGGTAGAGCTCCGCCGACTCGGCGTACTTGGCGTCGCCGTAGAGCATGCCGGCGACGGTCTTGAGCGACTCGGCGGCGACGACCTTGTCGCCCGAGTCGCACAGGCGGCGCAGGGTCGTCATGCCGCGCTCGCGCTGATCGTTCAGGCCGAGCTGCGCCCGGGCGAGCGAGAACGACACGGCGTCGGTCATGCCCGAAGCGGGGATCACCCGGTTGAGCATCGCCAGGGCGTCGGCGGTTCGGTCCGGGGCGCCGGCGCGGGGGCTGATGTACGCCCGCAGCCCGGCGCGCACGTAGTTGCTGGCCTCGGCGATGTCGTCGGCCTTGATGAGCCGGAACGCCGCGGCGGCGTCGGACTCCGCGTCGGCCGTCTTGCCCTGGGCGATGTTGACCCGGGCGCGGAGCATCAGCAGCGTCCACCGCGTGGCGATGTTGTGTTTCGGGTCGTCCAGCACCTCACGAGCCTTGTCGGCGTCGGGCGGGTCGATCGAGAGCAGCGACTCGACCAGGGCCTGCGTGATCGGCGGCGTGGGGTCGAGGTTGTAGGCCTTGGTGAAGCTCTCGACGGCGCGCACGAAGTCGCGCCGGCCGGCGTAGATTTCGCCGCTGAGCGATGGCCACGCGGCCTCCTTGGGCTGGCGCCGGGCCCCCTCGTTGAACAGCTTCAGCGCTTCCTCGGAGGCGTTGTTCATCACGAAGAGCTGGGCGATTTCCAGGCGGAGCGCGCCGTCGTCGGGGTTCAGGGAAAGGCCCTCGTTCATGACGGCCATGCCTCGGTCGAACTGCCCCTGACGCACCCAGTAGCGCATGAGCGCGCGCCGGGCGTAGAGCTGCGTGGGGTCGAGGCGGAGCGATTGCTCGAGGTCGGCCTGGGCGTCGCGGGCGCGGGCGGGGTCTTCGACGTTGAGCTGTCCGCGCAGGTAGTAGGCGATGGCCAGGTTGGGGTCGAGCGCCAGGGCGCGGTCCAGGGCCGCGCGGGCGCCGGCCTCGTCGCGCGCCGCGGTGCAGAGCTGGGCCCGCAGCAGCAGCAGCTGCTTGTCCCGGGCCTCGGCCTGAGCGGCGCCGTCGAGCAGGGCCTTGGCCTCCGCCGTGCGCGACAGGCGCAGGTTGCACTCGACCAGGCGCTTGAGGATCATGTTGTCCTGGTCTGTGGCCGCGGCGTCGCGCACGCGCTGATAGACGGCCAGGGCCTTTTCGTACTGACCGGAGTTGAAGTACATGTCGCCCAGCTCTCGGTCCAGGGGCAGGAGCTTGGGGTCCTGGTTGGCGCGGCCGCCCTCGAGCAGCCGGACGGCCAGGTCCATCTGACCGGCCTCGGCCAGCGCGCGGGCGAAGGCGACTTGCTCGTTGCCCTGCCGCTTGTCGGCGGGGATCGCGGCGACGGCCTGCTCCGCCAACTGGAGGGCGGCGTCGTCCTTGCCGCCGACGGCGGTGACCACGCACTTCATGACCGAGAGCATCAGCTCGCTCGGGCCGGTCTCTTCGAGGTGCTTGATGACGCCCTCGGCGAGCTGGTACTCCCGCCGGCGGATGAGCATGCGGCAGAAGTCCAGCGCGTTGTCGCGGTCGTTGGGGTTGATCTGGAACATGCGCGCCCGGCGCTCGACCGCCTTGATCTGCTCGCCGTAATCGAACTCGAGCTGGCACCACAGGTTGAACAGCGCGGGGTCATCGCCGCCGAGCATCACGCCGTCGCGGGCGATCGCCAGCGCCTCGCGGGCCCGGCCGGCGATCATCTTGGCCCGGGCCAGCGACACGAGCGTCGCCGTGTCGTCGGGCTTGATCTGCCGGGCTCGCTCCAGCGCCGAGACGCCCTCGGCCGTCTGGCCGATCATCAGCCGCATCTCGCCGAGGATCCGCCACGCCGTGGCGTTGAGCGGGTCGCGGTCGGTCGCCTGCTGCGCGGCCCGGGCCGCGTCCGCCGGGCGGCCCTCGGCCATGTCGAGCTGGGCGCGGAAGATCGCGCCGCCGACCTTGTCGGCGTTGGTCGCCGCGGCCTTCTCGGCCAGGGCGCGGGCCTTGTCGAACTGCTTGGTCGCGATGGCGGAGTCGAACTCGAAGCTGAGCACGATCGGGTCGTCGGGGCGCAGGGCCTTGGCCTTGTTGAGCTCGGCCTGGAACTCGGCCATCTTGCCCAGGCGGCGGTACACCATCGCTCGTTGCACGGCTTTGGCGAAGTCATCGAGGCTCGAGGTGTTGATCATCTCGATCTGCCGCTCGCCGGGAACGCCCGGGTTGAGGATGGCCTCGCGGAGCTGCGCCAGGCCGTAGCCCTCGGGCCACTTGGCCAGCGCCTTCTCGAGCACCTTCAGCGACTTGTCGCGCTCCCCGAGCTGGGCCAGCCCCTGGGCGAGCGCCAGGGCGTCCTGCGAGCGCTGCGGCTCTTCCTTGTCGGTGACCTCCATCAGTTCGCGCAGGGCGCCCGGGAAGTCGGGCTCGGCCTGGTTCATCAGCCGCTGGGCGCGGGCGAGCGCCCGGATGATCGGGTTGGCCGCCTGCTCGCCGGCTTCCAGCGAGCGGGCGCTGATGTACTGTTCCTGCAGCGCGGGGTTGGTGGGGTCGATCCGCAGGGCGGATTCCAGGGCCCTGGCCGCGGCCCCGTAGTTGCGCATCTGGCCCTCGATGTTCGCCAGCGCGGTGTAGACGCTGACGTTTGCGGCGCGCAGCTCGATGATGCGTTCGAGCTGCGAGCGGGCGGCGCCGAGCTGGTTCTGCTGCATCAGCACCTGGGCCAGCAGCAGCATGGCCTGGGTGTCGTTGGGGGCGCCCTGCATGTACCGCGACAGCAGCTGGCGGCAGGTGACCAGGTCGTTCTCGGTGTACGCGAGCTTGGCGCTGGCGAGCGTCACCTGCGGGTCTCCCTCGCCCAGTCGGCCCTTCAGGGCGGCGGCGCGCTCCTTGGCCTGGGCCAGGGCGGCGGCGCGTTCTTCGGGCGTCTTGGCGACGTCCCACGCGCCCAGGGCGCAGTCGAATTGCCGCTGAGCGGCGGCGTCGCGGAGCCTGAACAGCCGGATGCCCATCCAGCTGACCGGCATGTCCGGCAGCGCCACGATGGCGGCGAAGCGCTTGTTCGCCTCGTCGAACCGCTGGGACATCCACATCAGTTCCGCGGCCTGGAACTTCGCCATCACGTCGTCGGGGCGGCCTTCGATCACGCGCTGCACGATCTTGTCGCTCTCGTCGATCGCGTTCTCGAGGCGAGTGCCCATCGCCAGCGCCACCGCCGCCGGGAGCGTCGATTCGTCCACCGTCTTGGGGTCCGCGGCCATGAGGGCGTCGAACATGCGGCGGGCCTTGCCGCTGAGCGACGCGGCCATCTGCGGGGCGGGGGTTCGGCCGGCATCTTCGATGTAGGCGTCGGCCATCTCAAGTCGCGTCAGCACCAGCAGCGCGTGCGGCGCCGGTGGATTGGCGGAGATGAAGTTCGACAGCAGCGTGCGGGCCTCTTCGCTCAGACGCTTGGCCGTCTCGGTGTCGTTGGCACTGCGGGCCGCGTTGAACTGGGTGGCGTACCACTCGCCGAGCGAGGCGACAGCCATTTCGTCCTTGGGGTTGAACGCGATGGCGGCGTCCAGGTCCTTTCGCACCATCTCGGGCGTGACATCCTTCGGCAGGGCGTTGACGGTCAGCAGCATGCAGCGGGCCAGGCCCCGGTACCGCAGCACGAACGGCCGGTTCTTGTCGCCCTCGGGGAAGTACCCGAGGATGCGCTCGAGGTCGGTCAGGAAGCTCTGCGCCGCGGCGGGCGTGCCGCTGCTGCGGAGTTCGCGAAGGTTCAGGTCGAGGACCAGGCGGTGGGCCTCGGGGTCGTTGCGGCCGAGTTCGCCGAGCTTGCGCAGGGCGCCGAGATAGGTGCGGTAGCGCTCCTGATAGAGATCGAACGCCGCAGGCTTGGTGCGGGTGATGGAGTCGATCCATTTCTGGAGGTAGGCGCTGTTGGTCTGTTCCTTGTTGACCGCGTTGCCGTAGGAACGCATGGCCAGTTCCCAGTTGCCCTCGGCGGCGAACTTGTCGCCCTTGGCGATCAGTTCCTCGGGGCTGGACCGGATGGCCCGGTAGCCCAGGAAGCCGACGACGCCGGCCAGGACGATGAGCACGGCCGCCAGGCCGCCGACGAACTTGACATTGACTTTCGAAGCCATACGGGTACCTCTCGCGGCGCTCGCCGCGCTTTCATACCGAACCGGGCCGACGCGCAGTTTGTGCGCGGCGGGTTGACCGCCATCAGCGGCGGGGATCTTTGCCCCGTCGCGGGTTATCGTCCGGATACTCCCCTCGCTCGACCGCGACCCAGTCGGGAGCGCAACGCATGATCTCCGGGAGCAGGTCGCTGAGCAGGCTTCCGGCGGCGTCGGCCAGTTCCTGGGGGCTCTGGGCGCCGACGCTCTGGATCTGCACCTTGAGGTAGTAGGAGTAGTCGTCGCGCAGGTCGAAAGCCAGCAGGCGGACCTGCTCGGCGTTCTCGGCGATGCCGCCGTTGGCGATGAAGAAGTAGCCGATGTGCACGCTGCCGCTGGCCTTGGGCCCGGCGAACTCGGTGGTGCGCATCCGCAGGTCTTCCACGCCGCGGGGCATGCGGATGCGCTGCCCGCGGAACTCGCTGAAGCGGTCGTCGTGGCGGGCGGTGAGGATCTGCCCGTTTCGGCCGGTGTCGGGCTCGGGCACCAGCAGCAGGCGGTCGCGGTCGAGCGGAACGCGGACGCTCTGCGACCCGGTGGCGATGGTGAAGCCGGCCCCGGTCATGCACCGCTCGGAGACGTGCGGGACCGTGTCGATCTGGCCGGTGTAGTAGGCCATGTGCAGCTCGAGCCGGCGTGGCGGCCTGCCGGCGGGGGGCGACTTCTCGACGTACGAGCGGGTGACGTAGTTGCTGGTGCCCAGCTCGTCGACCATCTCCTGCTTCATCACCGTGTCGGCGCCGATGCGCACCCAGTGGGCGGTCTCGGTGGGCACGGCCTGCAGGGTCCGGCCGCCGGGGGCCTGGATGGGCAGCTTGCGCAGGTGGATGCCCATGGCGGCGACCGCCAGGGGCAGGCCGACGGCGGCGACCGTCAGCAGCGAGAGGGCGGTGGCGATGGCGGGGTTCTTGAGCGCGGACCACCGCACCGGCGACCACGCGCCGGACGGCGGGGGCGCCGCGACGGGCGAGCTCGGATCGTGCACGGCGCGGTTGAGGGCCCACACCACGCCCATGTACAGGGCGAACGCCGGCACCAGCAGCAGGGTGCCGATGAGCATGTGCGACTGTCCGGCGGCGAAGCCGGGGTCCACGAGCGTCGCGACGCCGAGCACCGCGACGCGGATGACGTTCATGAGCAGCGCCACCGGCACGGCCAGGATGATCAGCGCCGTGCGCTGCCACCAGTGCTTCACGCCGACCAGCGCTACCGCGACGCCCAGGGCCACGAACGCGATGACCATGCGCATGCCCGAGCAGGCCTCGGCGACGTTCAGCGGGTAGATCGAACCGTCGGAGGCCGTGACCGTCAGCGTGTTGCCGTCGACCGTGGTGCTCACGCCCAGCATGTTCAGCAGCACGTACGCGCCCTGCGATGCGATGAGCTGCAGCTTGAAGGTGATCTCGATCATCACCTTCTCGGAGATGGTGATGCCCAGCACCAGGTACGCGATGGGGAGGAACGCGGCCTGCGCCAGGCGCGGCCCGCACGTCAGCAGCACCAGCCCGAACAGCGTCAGCAGCATCGCCCAGCCCTGGGCCATGTGATTGGCCAGCGAACTGACCTGGAACAGCGCGTAGCAGGGAATTCCCAGCGCGATGGGCAGCAGGCCGGGCCAGAAGACGCTCACCGGGGCCGCGGCGATCTCACGCCGCCGCTGGTAGAGCAGGTACACGCTGATGATGGGGACCAGGAACGAGTGCGACCAGTCGCCCGAGTCCAGGGAGAAGCGGCCCTGGCTCCAGAAGAAGAAGTAGAACAGCCCGACGAACGCCAGGCCGAGCAGGCCGCCGACGGCCAGGCCGGTGGGCGTGATGATGCCGGCGAGGCGCTGCTCGACCGCCGCCGCCGCCAGGGGCGTGCCGAGGCCGGGGCGGCTGGCTGGACTGGCTGCGGTCGTCACTGCATCTCTCGATCCTGCCGGGCCGTTTCACTACGGGCCCGGCAGCGCGAAGGTTCATCCCGGCGACGGGACCGGGGGGTTCCCCGGGCCCGGGAATCAGCGGTTCGGGCTGTCCCGACGCCGAGCGCGTCAGAAGCCGGTGTTCTGGTTCTGGGGTCCGAACACGTCGTACCCGAAGTTGCGGTCGAGGATGAAGCCGTAGCCGTACGACGCACGCATGCCGTTGCGAACCACGGCCATCGGCAGTGCGAAGAAGTTGGAGCCCACGTTGATGCGGTCGTCGGACCGCAGGAAGATGTCGGGCTGGGTGCCCTCGGAGATGGCCCGCAAGTTCAGGCGGATCGTGGCCTGGCGGTCGGGGCCGACCATGCGCGTCAGGTCCACGCGCTCGGGGATGGCCAACTGGCCCAGGCCGCCGGCCGCGTCGATGGCGCGCAGCACCGTCAGCCGACCGACCGAAGGCATGTTGTACGGGCCCGGCCGCTCGACCTGGCCCGTGACGTACACCAGTCCTTCCGGCGGCGCCGGGACGCGGATGACGTCGCCCGGGCGGATCACGATGTTGTACTGCTGATTGCCGGCGACGAGCGCCGCCATGGGAATCTGGATCACGCGCTGGGTCATCAAGGCCTCGGCGGCGCCACCTTCGGGCGCGGGTGCATCGCCCGACGCGGGGGCGCGGCCGGTCTTGACCCACTGTCCGTTGATGAACTGCCAATCGGCCGGGCCGTCGGTCGCCGGCGCGCTCTCGCTCCGGGGCTTGGCCGTCGCCCTGGTCGGGTCGTCGAGGTCCACGGCCGGATCGCGCGGCTGCACGCCCACGGGCCGCATGACCGACGGCGAGGGCGACGGCTTGGGCGCGCCGTTGCCCTTGTCCTTGGGCTTGGACAGGTCGTCGATCAGATCGATCATGTTGTCCTTGGGCTTCTCGGGCGTGCCGGGCGCGGCGGGGGTCGCCGGGCCTGCCGCCGGGGCCGGCTTGCGGCCGGTCACCGAGTCGCTCAAGGGGATCTGACGGATCACGTACACGAACTGCACCGACTCGCTGAACCGACCGCCCGCGGGCAGGCCCTCGAGCAGGCGGTAATCGGGCTTGGGAATGGCGTACAGGCCGGGGCGCTCCACGCCGCCGATGAGGTTGAACGTCAGCTTGCGGCGGCCCTTGATCGAGATCGCAACCTTGGGCTGCGTGAGGATCTGCCGCTGCTTGAGCGCCTCGCCGATGGCGTCGCGGGCTTCTTCGCTGGTGAGGTTGTTGATGTTGACCGACGGGATTTCCGGCAGGTCGAGGTAGCCCCGGGGGTCGATCTCACGCTCGAACCGTTCCTGGAAATCGGTTCGGAACAGGTCCTGAATGGTGATCTCCAGCACGTCGCCGGGGCCGACGCGGTACGCATCGACCTCGGGGATCAGGTCCTCGGGCCGGACCTTGCTGGAAGCGACGTTCTCGTCGGCGGGGCCTTCCACCGCCGCGATCCGCTCCAGGATCGGCACGGTCGTGGGCGTCATTTCCCAGCGGCCCATGACGCTGGGGTCCATGTACGAGTCGTGCTCGCAGCCGACCAGAGCCCCGGCGGCGGCCACCAGCCCCGCGACGGCCGCCGCCCGGCGGGCCGAACGGGAGCGCGTGGTCACGGTGCGGCGCGGTGTCATTGCCCAGTTTGCCAGATGCCTCACGTCGCCGCTCCTTCGGAGCCATCGGGCGGTGTGGGATGCCCGATCGCCGAGTGTGTCCTGTTTGATCCGTGCCCGACGCGAGTTCGCGCCGGAGGCAGGGAACCCGGATGTTAGCAACCTCTTACCGAACAATTACCCAAACACAGAACGAACAACCGGCAACGGCCGATATCCTGTCCCGTTGGATCGGCCGAACGGGCCACCATCCTTAGAACCTGGGCCGGAAACGACCGGCCGCGCCGGGAGGTGGACGCGGGCTCAGGCGGGTTCTGCGCGGCCCCGACCTACGATCGCCACCCATGGATGATGCGGTCCAGCCCGTTGCCGATGCGTCGGGGGATGAGCCCATGGACTTGGGCATCCGCCGGACGCTGGAGAGGCACCCCCGCCCGCTGGGGGGCGACCCGCTGCGCCGGGTGGACCCGCCGGTGCTGAGCCTCAGCGGGATGGTGCTGAACAACGCGGCGGGGCCGCACACCCTGGCGCCCAAGCGCAAGCCTTCGTGGATCCGCGCGCGGGTTCCGGGCGGCCCGGGCTACGAACGGCTCAAGGGCATCGTGGACCGCCACCGGCTGCACACGGTCTGCCAGGAGGCCGGTTGCCCCAACATGGGCGAGTGCTGGGCCCGGGGCGTGGCGACGATCATGATCCTGGGCGACACCTGCACGCGGGCCTGCGGCTTCTGCAACGTCAAGACGGGCCGGCCAGGGTCGGTCGACCGCGACGAGCCGCGGCGCGTCGCCGAGTCGCTGGCGCTGATGGACCTCAAGCACGTGGTGATCACCAGCGTGAACCGCGACGAGCTGCCCGACGGGGGCGCCGCGATCTGGGCCGAGACGATTTCGCGCACGCGCGCGGCCTGCCCGCGCATGTCCATCGAGGTGCTGATCCCGGACTTCGAGGGCAACCAGGACGCCCTGCGGATGGTCATCGACGCCCGCCCGCACATCATCAACCACAACCTCGAGACGGTGCGCCGCATGTACCCGGCCGTGCGGCCAAGCGCCAAGTTCGACCGCAGCCTCGAACTGCTGCGGCGCGTCAAGGCCGCCGGCATGGTCGCCAAGACGGGCATCATGGTCGGCATCGGCGAGCGCGACGACGAGGTGCTGGCGCTCATGGACGAGTTGGCCGGCGCGACCCGCGCCGCCGCGCCGGGGCGCGGGCCCGAGTCGTGCGACATCCTGACCATCGGCCAGTACCTGCAGCCGACGCGCAACCACCTGCCGGTGGACCGCTTCGTCACGCCCGGGCAGTTCGAGCGGTTCCGGGCCGAGGGGCTTTCCCGCGGCTTCCGGGTGGTCGAGAGCGGGCCGCTGGTCCGCAGCAGCTACCACGCCGACCACCAGGCGGACAGCCTGACGGACATCCTCGCGGCCCGCTGAGCCCCGCGGCGCAGCGCTCTGTTCGCTACGCTGCGGCATGGGCTCGGCGCGGGTTGGATCTCACGGCGTCAAACGGCACATCGACGGGCTGTCGCGGGGCACGATCGCGATGCTGCTGGTGGGCGTGGGCCTGCTGTTCGCGCCCATGATGCTGCTGGTGGTGTCGGGCATCGAGCCGCGCCGACCGTGGCCGGTGACGGTGTTCTGGTTCGCGGTGTCGGGGGCCGTGGGCGCCGGCTGGGCGGCGTGCGCGATGCTGCGGCCGCGCTGGATCTGGGGCATGGTGGCGGTCCAGGCGTTGGCGGTGCTGGCGTTCGCGGCGCAGTGGCCGCCGGGGCTGGAGTCTGGTGTGCCCCGGCCGAGCGTCGAGGGGTTCGTCGTCATCGGGTGCGTGGCGATGGGGTACGCGCTGGCGGTGCGGTTCATCCGGGCGCAGGGCATGGCGGCGGCGCGCCTGCGCGCGGAGCTCGACGTGGCGCAGAAGATGCACGCGGTGCTGGTGCCGCCGATCGACCTGCGTTGCGACCTGGCGCAGGTGCGCGGTGAGTCCGGCGCCAGCAGCGAGATGGGCGGCGACCTGGTGGACGCGGTGGAGCACGGCGGCCGGCTCGACGTGCTGCTGGCCGACGTCTCGGGGCACGGGGTCGGCGCCGGGGTCGTGATGGCGATGCTCAAGGGCGCGTTGCGCACCGGACTTCTGAGCGCCCCGGAGCTGGGCGATCTCACCGGCGCGGTCAACCGCGTCATGGCAGCGCTCACCGAGCCGCACATGTTCGCCACGTTCGCCGTGGTGCGGTTGCACCCCGGCGGCACAGCGCAGTTCGCGCTGGCGGGGCACCTGCCGATCTTCCACTATCGCGTCGCCGAGCGGCGGTGGGAGCGCCACCCGGCCCAGAGCATGCCGCTGGGCGTGGACGAGCACGAGGTCTTCGTCGCGGGTTCGACTTCCGTCGCCCCCGGCGATCTGCTGGTCATGTTCACCGACGGGCTGATCGAGGTGCAGGACGCCGCCGGACGCGAGCTGGGCCTCGAAGCCCTGGCCGGGATTCTGGAGCGGTGTCGCCACGACGACCCGGGGGTCATGTCCGGGCGGGTGATGGCCGCGGTCGCGGCGCACGGCCCGCGTCTGGACGACCAGTCGCTGCTGGTCGCCCGGGTTGGGGCGGTTTCGCCGGGCGGCGCGGGCTCACCTTCGCCCTAGGATTCGCCGTCCACGAACCAGGAGCACGCCATGAACCTCTTGCGCCGAATGTGGCTGGTGGGTGGGGCGATCGCCTGCGCGCTGACGGGCGGGTGCGGCACCGCGTCGTTCCACCCCGTGTGGTCGGCCGCCAAGGGAGTCAGCGACGACCGGGTGGTCGGCGTCTGGAAGCCGGCGACGGTCGACGAGCAGAAGCAGGAGACCTATACCGTCGCCCGCGCCGAGGGCGGCTACACCGTCGCGATGAAGCGCACCGGACCCGACGGCGAGTTCTCCGGGCGGTACGTGTTGCGCCTGGTCAAACTGGGGCCGACGCTCTTTGCCGAGTTCACGCCGGCCGAGGACGTTTCCAAGCGCACGACCGAGCAGTACGGCCTGATGTTCATGCCCATGCACAACATCTGGCGGCTGACGCTTGACAAGGACGCCGCCACGCTCCACATGCTCGACGACGACTGGCTCAAGGCCCAGGCCGACAAGAACCCGGCCTCCATCCAGTTGCTCGAACGGCCGGACGGCTCCATCCTGCTCATCAGCGGCACCGAAACGCTCCAGAAGTTCTTCGAGCGCGCCGGGGTCGATCCCGAGGCGTTCAAGGGCGACGGCGCCAGGCTCGTCCGGGCGGAGCCCGCAGCGCCCGCGCCGGGCAGTCGCGGCAAGTAGCGGGGGGCAAGGAGCCGTGGCGCGGCGCCGGCCGCGACGGCGCACCGGGCAGGATCACCCATGACCGACGAGGCCATTCACGACCTGCTGCTCCGCGTGGAAGCCAAGGACCGCTCCACCGCCGCGCACACCTGGCGCGTCGTGCTCTACGCCCGGGCCGTCGCCGAGGCGGGCGGCGCGCCGCACGAGCGGGTGGAGCTGTTCGGGCGGGCGGCGGCGGTGCACGACGTGGGAAAACTGGTGGTGCCCGACGCGATCCTTCAGAAGCCCGGTCGGCTGACGAACGAGGAGTTCGCGGTGATCAAGACGCACGCCGCCGAGGGCGAGCGGATCCTGCGCGAGCTGGGCGAGCGCGACCCACTGGTGCTGGGATTGGTGCGGCACCACCACGAGCGGCTCGACGGTTCGGGCTACCCCGACGGTCTTCGGGGCGACGAGATTCCGCTGGCGGCGCGGTACTTCACGGTGATCGACGCCTTCGACGCGATGACCAGCGTGCGGCCGTACCGGCACGACGTGGGCCCTCAGGCGGCCGAGCGGGCGCTGGAAGAACTGTGGAACAAGGCCGGCGCCTGGTATTGCCCCAGCGCGCTGAGCCTGTTCGACCGGGTGTACCACTCCGGGCTGGTGGCCTGGGTGCTGGAGTATTTCAACGACGACCGGCCCCTGCCCCCGCCGCCGTTGAACAGCGGGGCGGGCCTTCGGCCCGGCGCGGCGACTCATTGGCCAAGGGTCGTGACGCCCGCGCGCCCCGGCGTGCGGGCGGACCGCTGATTATTTGTCGGCGATGTTGAGCGACCGGCCGGCGCGACGCTTGCGGTTCATCATCTTGCGGCCGTTCTTGGTCTTCATGCGGGCGCGGAACCCGATGGCGCGCTTGCGCTTGATGCGGCTGGTGCGGTGGGGATAGTGCATGGCGGGGTCTCGCGGTCGCTGGTTCGTCTGCCGGGCGACGCAACGGGCCGCGCCGGGTCGGGATGATAGACCGCGCGCCCCTCGGCATCCGCTTTCGGGGCCTGTTTGGGCGGCGTGACGGCTTCGCGGCCGGGCGGGGGTGGGGGGTGGTGGGGGTGGGGGGAGCGTTGGGGGCGGCCCCGCCGGCGAACCCGCGGCGGGCGTGCCTCCAGAGCAATATTGATGTATAGTGAAGCGACGGCCCGGGCTAAGCCCACGCTCGGGGCCCGTCGAAAGAACAACAAGGCGCGTCGTGGAGGATCGGCCGGATGCACCGGCCGTGTGGCGGCGTTGGGCCGCACGCATCCTCCTGGACGCTCCGACCGCCGTATGTCGCACGCGTCGCTCGAACAGGTCGAACAGCGTCTGGGCTACGTCTTCCGCGACCGCACGCGGCTGGCGTTGGCGCTCACCCACGCGTCGGTCGCCGATGCGCGCGTGCGCTCCAACGAGCGGCTGGAGTTTCTGGGCGACGCGGTGCTCGGCCTGATCGTCTGCCAGCGCATCTACGAGAAATACCCCGACCTCCTGGAAGGGGAAATGACCAAGATCAAGTCCGCCGTGGTCAGCCGACAGACCTGCGCCCAGATGGCCCAGGACCTCGGCCTGACCGGCCACCTGATCATCGGCAAGGGCATGAAGACGCAGGACGTGCTGCCGCAGAGCCTCGGGGCCGCGGCCCTGGAGGCGGTGATCGCCGCGGTGTACCTCGACGGGGGCCTGGAGCCGGCGCAGCGGCTGGTGCTGCCGCTGGTCGAGTCGCGGCTCGAGCGGGCGTTCGCCAGCGGGCACCACGAGAACTACAAGTCGATCCTGCAGCAGCACGCCCAGCAGGCGCTGGGCGGCGCGCCGACCTACCTGGTGCTGGCCCAGCGCGGGCCCGATCACGCCAAGGAGTTCCACATCGCCGTGCAGATCGGCGACCGGCGCTTCGAGCCGTCGTGGGGCGCCAGCAAGAAGACCGCCGAGCAGCAGGCGGCGTACAACGCGCTGGCGGCGCTTGGGCTGATGGAGGCCGACGCCCAGGGCGTCGTGCGGATGGTCAACGGCGCGCCCGGCGCCAACGGGGCCAACGGAAAGAACGGGCACGGGGACGCGAACGGGAAGTAGCCGGGGGAATTGGGGGGAACCGGGGGAGGTGCGAGCGGAGCACGCGCGGTTCGAATCGACCACCTCAATGTCCCGTCGGTTGAAGTTCGTGCAACTACCCCTGTCGCCGGCGACTCCCCCGCGCCGTCAACAGAGCATACACGAGCATCGACAACGAAAACCCGGACGGGTTCGGTACTGCCGCCGCAATTCGAAAACCCTGCTGCAATGTGGACAGGTTGGGGAAATCGCCACCGTAGAAACCTATGAAATCCTGGGCGTTGGTGTTGGCTACGCC